>NZ_JBEOXF010000004.1:0-363957 GCF_040296405.1 Streptomyces sp. NPDC002133
AGGCGGTGAATGGCGCCGAGGTCGGCCAGTGGGCGTGACTCGCTGATGTCGATGGTGACCACGCCCGCGTCGATGAGCTCGACCAGCGCCGCCAGTTGAGCCGGCGAAGGGCCTCGTCGTCGGGCAGCAGCCGCTGAGCGTCGGCGGGGCTCGGCGGGCCGGGGCGTACGGCACGGGCGAAGAGGGAGCGGACGGCGGCGCGCAGGTCCCGGACGCCGGCCAGGGTGCCGGCGTCCGCCGTGAAGCCCCGGACGTCGAGCACCCCGGTCAGCACGTCCTCCCGCTCGCGCACCCAGCGGGTGAGGCCCTCGTTCTCGAGGAGGTCGTCGGCGACCCCGCCGTGTCCGTCATGACGGATGGTGAGGGCGAGATCGAGCGTGAGGGCGGGGGCCGGGGCGGGCACGGTCATGAACTAATGGTAAAGCCGCTTAAACCCATTAACCCTGAGCGGGGGCCGGCGCCGCCTCACAGGAGCGCATCAGGTGAGGTCGAACTCCCCCTCACGGGCGTTCAGGACGAAGGCGCGCCACTCGGCCGGGGTGAAGATCAGCGACGGGCTTCCGGGCCTGCCGCCGTTGCGCATCGCGATGAAACCCTCGACGAAAGCGATCTCGACGTCCCCCGCGCCCTGGGTGCCCGACCGCCAGTCGGCCTGGCTGAGGTCGAGGTCGGGCTTGCTCCAGCCCGTCAGCGGCTGCTGCCTGGTGATGCTCTCGGCCACGTCCGTACTCCTCCCGGTTCGTCGTCCGGGCTCAGACTAGCGATCGTCGACGGTCACGGACAGGCCGCGGAGCGCAGCGGAACGTGGTCGCCGCCGCTCCGCCCGCACCCGCCGGTCAGTTCGCCGGGGGTTCCGCCCCGACCAGCCACATGGAGAAGAACTGCGATCCGCCGCCGTAGGCGTGTCCGAGCGCCTTGCGCGCGCCGTCGACCTGATGCTCGCCCGCCTGTCCGCGCACCTGGAGCGCTGCCTCGGCGAAGCGGATCATCCCCGACGCGCCGATGGGATTGGTGGACAGCACCCCGCCGGACGGGTTCACGGGCAGATCGCCGTCCAGCTCCGTGACCCCGGACTCCGTGAGCTTCCAGCCCTCGCCCTCCTCCGCGAAGCCCAGGTTCTCCAGCCACATCGGCTCGTACCAGGAGAACGGGACGTACATCTCGACGGCGTCGATCTCCCGGCGCGGATCGGCGATCCCTGCCTGCCGGTAGACGTCGGCCGCACAGTCCTTGCCGGCCTGCGGGGAGACGAAGTCCTTCCCCGCGAACAGGGTGGGCTCGCTGCGCATCGCCCCGCCGTGCACCCAGGCCGGCGGCTGCGGCGAACGGGCCGCGCCCGCGCGGTCGGTGAGGATCATCGCGCAGGCGCCGTCGGACGACGGGCAGGTCTCCGAGTAGCGGATCGGGTCCCACAGCATCGGCGAGGCCTGCACCTTCTCCAGGGTGATGCCGTGCTCGTGCAGATGCGCGTACGGGTTCCTGAGGGCGTTGCGCCGGTCCTTGTACGCGACGAGGGAGCCGACGGTGTCGGGTGCGCCGGTGCGGCGCATGTACGCCCGGACGTGCGGGGCGAAGAAGCCGCCGGCGCCCGCGAGGAGGGGCTGCTGGAAGGGGATCGGCAGCGACAGGCCCCACATCGCGTTCGACTCGGACTGCTTCTCGAAGGCGAGGGTGAGGACGGTGCGGTGGACACGTGCCGCCACGAGGTTCGCCGCGACGAGGGCGGTGGACCCGCCGACCGAGCCCGCGGTGTGGACACGGAGCATGGGTTTGCCGACGGCGCCGAGCGCGTCGGCGAGATACAGCTCCGGCATCATCACGCCCTCGAAGAAGTCGGGCGCCTTGCCGATGACGACGGCGTCGACGTCGGACCAGGTCAGCTGGGCGTCGTCGAGCGCGCGCCGGGCCGCCTCGCGGACGAGTCCGGCGAGAGAAACGTCGTGGCGGGCCGCCACGTGCTTGGTCTGGCCGACGCCGACGACGGCCACGGGCTCCTTACCGGACATGCGGCTCTCCTTCGAGGACGGCGACCAGGTTCTGCTGCAGACAGGGGCCGGAGGTGGCGTGGGCCAGGGCGCGGTCGGACACGCCTCGGTGGATGGCGGCGGCGGCCTCGCCCAGGCGGATGAGACCCGCGGCCATGACGGGGTTGGCGGCGAGGGCTCCGCCGGACGCGTTGACCCTCACCCTCTCGTCGAGGTCGAGGGCCTTGCGGAGCACGACCTCCTGGGCGGTGAAAGGAGCGTGCAGCTCGGCGGTGTCCACGGGTCGCTCGAAGGCCCCGGCACGCTCGGCGGCGAGGCGGGTGGACGGCGAGTCGGTGAGGTCGCGTACGCCGAGGCTGTGCGGCTCGATGCGGTGGTCCATGCCGCGGATCCAGGCGGGCCGTTCGCACAGTTCGCGGGCCTTGTCCCCGGCCGCGAGAATCACGGCGGCGGCACCGTCGCCGATGGGCGGGCAGTCGCCGGTGCGCAGGGGCTGTACGACGTAATCGCCCTGCTCCCGGAGGCCGCGCAGCTGGGCGTGGGGGTTGTCGGCCGCGGCGGTGCGGCTGCGGGTGGCGATGCCGGCGAGTTCCCGCTCGCTCGTGTCCCCGGCATCGATGAGTGCCCGGGCCTGGAGGGCGGCGAGGGCGACCGAGTCGGGCCAGAGGGGGGCGACGTAGTAGGGGTCGAGCTGGCGCGTCAGTACGTCGCGAACGGAGCCGGGCGAGGACTTGCCGTAGGCGTAGACGAGTGCGGTGTCGGCCTCGCCGGTGAGGAGCTTGACCCAGGCCTCGTAGAGCGCCCAGGCGCCGTCCATCTCGACATGGGACTCGGAGATCGGCGGCCAGGCGCCGACCCCGTCGAGTGCCATCGTGAAGGAGAAGGCCCGGCCGGCGAGATAGTCGGAGGAGCCGGAGCAGGTGAAGCCGACGTCACCGGTGCGCAGCCCGGTCCGCGCCAGGACGTCGTGCAGCACCGGCATCAGCATCTCGACCTCGGAGAGCTCTTCGCTGCTGCGCAGATGGTCGGTCTGGGAGAAGGCGACGATCGCGACGTCTCGCATGGCTACAGCAGCTCCTTGTAGGTGTCGTAGTCGGCGTCGGGTTCGCCGGTGGGCCGGTAGTGGTCGGGGTGGCCGCCGCCTTCACTCCACACCGGTTCGACGCGCAGCCCCATGCGCACCTGGTCGTACGGGATCCCTCCGATGCGGCCGTGGAGGGCGAGATCGGCGCCGTCGAGGGCGATGTGCGCGTAGACGTACGGCACTTCGATGTCGAGATTCGCCGGATGACGAGACTTGATGTTGACGATGCAGTAGGTGGTGACCGTGCCGCGCGGGCCGACCTCGACCGGCTCGGAGGTGGCGACGCCGCAGGTGGGGCACGCGCCGCGGGGCGGGACGTACACCTTGCGACAGGACGGGCAGCGCTCGCCGATGATGCGCTGTGCGGCGAGGGCGTTGATGTGGCGGGACTGGGCGCGGCCCGGGCTGTAGGTGTAGTCGAGGCGGGCGGGGGCGACGATGCCGGTTACGGGGTTCTCGAACTCCCCGCGGTGGTCGCGTGCCCCGGCGTTCGGGGCGTTGCCGTCCTCGCCGTTGTTTCCGTCGTTGTCGTCGTTGTCGTCGTTGTCGTCGTCGTAGGGCTCGAAGCAGGCGATGTCGGTGATGGCTCCGCTGCGCTGCGCGGCCCAGCGGATGCGGACGCGCATTCCGGTGCGCACGGCGTCGGGGCCGGAGGCGTCCAGGGCGTGGAGCAGCGCGGTGTCGGCGCCGTCCAGCTTCACCAGTACCCAGGCGAACGGTGTGCCGAGGGGCTGGCCGCGACGCGGCTGCGGGTTCCAGGCCCAGGTGGTGACGGTGCCGGCGGCGGCGACCTCGACCAGGTCGCGGATCTCGTCGGCGGTCTCCGGGTCGTACTCGACGGGAGGGACGAGGACGCGGCCGGCGGACGTCCTGACGCCGAGCACGGTGCGCTCGCGGAGCCCGGTGAGGAAGGCCGACTGGACGGGGCCGAGGGAGCGGGTGAAGGGGAACTCGACGACCAGGGGTGCGCGCAGCACCTCCGGTGCGGGGGCGGCTGACATGTGCGGGCTCCTTGTCTTGGGGTGCGGGCCGTGGGGTGCGGGTGGGGCCGCTGCGCGGGGCCTTCTCCCCGCCCCTTCCCGAACGGGGGCGAGCCCGCCGGCCCCGACGGGGCAAGTGGTGCGGTGGGCCCGAGTGTCCGTCCTCAACCGCCGGGCGGGCTCCCAAGGGGGCGAAGCCCCTCACGCGGCGGAGCCGCACCTCGACACAGCTGGGAAGCGCGGGGTGGGGTGGGGAGAACTCACGCTCGGCGGTACACCGGGTCGCGTTTCTCCGCGAACGCGCGGGCGCCCTCCTTCGCGTCCGCCGTGTCGAAGATGGGCCAGCCGCGTTTCAGTTCGGCCGCGAGGCCTTCCGTCTCGGTCATCTCGGCGGTCTCGTAGACGGACGCCTTGACCGCCTCGACGGCGAGCGGGCCGCAGGCGTTGATCCGGTCCGCGATGGCGAGGGCCTGCTCCAGGGCGGTGCCGTCGGGGACGACGTGGCCGACGAGCCCGATACGTTCGGCCTCCGCCGCCGTGTAGGGGCGGCCGGTGAGGAGCATTTCAAGGGCGTGGGTCCGCGGGATCTGGCGCTGGAGCCGTACGGTCGAGCCGCCGATCGGGAAGAGGCCGCGCTTGACCTCGAAGAGTCCGAAGGTGGCGCTCTCTCCCGCAACCCTGATGTCGGTGCCCTGGAGGATCTCGGTGCCGCCGGCCACACAGTGGCCCTCGACGGCCGCGATCACGGGTTTGCGCGGGCGGTGGTGGCGCAGCATCGCCTTCCAGTGCAGATCGGGGTCGGCCTTCAGCCGGTCCCGGTACTGCTCACCCTCCATCCCCTTCCCGGCCAGGGCCTTGAGGTCCATTCCCGCGCAGAAGGCGCCGCCCGCGCCGGTCAGGACGACCGAGCGGATGCCGTCGTCCTCGTCGGCCTCCAGCCAGCCGTCGTGAAGCCCGACGAGCATCGGCAGTGAGAGTGCGTTCTTCGCCTCCGGCCTGTTCAGCGTGAGCACCAGTGTGGCGCCCTCACGCTGCACGGTGAGGTGTTCCGTACCAGCCATGACCGTCCTCCCGTCTCAAGACCTAGAACAGGTTGCAGGAGCCCGGGTTCCAGTTCAATAGTTTTCTGACACACAGTCAGATTTCTTGTGCGGGACCCCTTCCCAGTTGCGTGCGGCGGCGCTCTAATGACCGCTCCGAGACAGTTGTCAGCGCCGAGTGCGGACCACGGTCAGGAGGAATGGTGGAGTACAACCTTGCCGACCTGTTCGAGTCGGTCGTGGACGTGGTCCCGGACCGCGAGGCGCTCGTGTACGTCGACCATCCCGGTACGGGCGCGGAGCGCCGGCTCACCTACACCGAGCTCGACGCAGCCGCGAACCGCATCGCCCACCACCTGGCCGGTGCCGGGCTGAAGCCCGGCGAGCACCTCGGGCTCCACCTCTACAACGGCGTCGAGTACCTGCAGACGGTCCTGGGCTGCCTCAAGGCGCGCATCGTCCCGGTCAATGTGAACTACCGCTACGTGGAGGAGGAGCTGGTCTACCTCTACCGCGACGCGGACCTCGCCGCTCTGGTCTTCGACACGGAGTTCACGGAACGGGTCGCGGCCGCCCTGCCGCGGACGGAGAAGCTGCGGCATCTGGTGCGGGTGGGGACCCCGGCCGACGGCGCGCCCGCACTCGACTGCACGGCCTTCGCGGACGCGGAGGCGGAGGGTTCGCCGGAGCGCGGCTTCGGGCCGCGCTCGGCGGACGACCAGTTCATCATCTACACCGGCGGCACCACCGGTATGCCCAAGGGCGTGATGTGGCGGCAGGAGGATCTGTTCTTCTCCGGGCTCGGCGGCGGCGCGCCGACCGGCGAGCCGGTGAAGCGCCCCGAGGAGCTGGCCGAGCGGGTGGCCGCGGGCGGCGACGGCATCACCTTCTTCCCCACTCCCCCGCTGATGCACGGCACGTCGACACTCACCGCGTTCATCGGCTTCAACTTCGGTCAGCGGGTGGTGCTGCATCGCAAGTACGTACCCGAAGAAGTGCTCCGTACGATCGAGAAGGAGCGGGTGACCTCCGTTTCACTGGTCGGTGACGCGATGCTGCGGCCGATCGTCGACGCGCTCAACGGGCCGCTGAAGGGGACGGACCTCTCCGCGTTGTTCAGCGTCTCCTCGTCGGGCGCGATCATGTCCGAGACGGTGCGGAGGCAGTTCACGGCGCTCGCACCGAACGTGATGCTGCTGAACAACTTCGGTTCGTCCGAGTCCGGTTTCAACGGCACGGCGACGGACGACTCCGGCCCGGACAAGGGCTTCCGGCTGCGCGTCAACGCCCGTACGCAGGTGGTCGACCCGGCCACGTACGCGCCGGTCGCGGTCGGCGAGCCCGGGCGTATCGCGCAGCGCGGCCACGTTCCACTCGGCTACTACAACGACCCGAGGAAGACCGCCGAGACCTTCTTCCAGAAGGGCGACGAGCGGTGGGTGCTCCTCGGTGACATGGCGACGGTCGACGAGGAGGGCATCGTCACCGTCCTCGGCCGGGGCTCGCAGTGCATCAACACCGGCGGCGAGAAGGTGTATCCGGAGGAGGTCGAGCAGGCGCTCAAGGCTCATCCGGACGTGTACGACGCGCTGGTCGCGGGCGTACCCGACGCGAAGTGGGGCAACCATGTCGCGGCGGTGGTGCAGTTGCGCGAGGGCGCGGCGCCGCTGGACCTGGACTCCGTGCAGGCGCACTGCCGCAGCCGGCTCGCCGGGTACAAGATTCCCCGGCAGCTGGTGATCACGCCTGCGATCCAGCGCTCCCCCAGCGGGAAGGCGGACTACCGGTGGGCGCGGGCGGTGGCGACGGCGGACAGCGAAGGCCGGCCGCAGTAGCGGGTGAGGTACGCCCGGGGCGACGGGCGCGGGGCCGCTTCGACCGCCCCTTGCGTCAATTCCGTTGAGCACGGTCGTGCGGACGTACGTATTCCCCGGCAGGCAGCAGCCAGCCACCTCCGGAGGAACCCCATGGCCGAAGCCGGCAGCAATGTCACCGAGCTCTTCCGCGCGTCCACGGCGCACAGCCCCTCGTACTTCACCCTGAGCAGGGCCGGGGCGTCGGCGCCGGGCGGCGGGGAAGGGGGCAGGCAGGCGATCACCGACTTCTGCATCCCCTGCAACCCGTACTTCCCGACGCCCGAGATGTTCGACGAGCTGGGCGAGCGGCTGCGGGAGATCCTCACGTACTACCCGAGCGGTGCGGACACGATCACCGCTGAGCTGTGCTCGGTCCTCGGCCTCAATCCGCAGACCGTCGCCATGGGCAACGGCTCGACCGAGCTGATCACCTGGATCGACCATCTGCTGGTGCGCGAGTCCCTCGCCGTGCCGGTCCCGACGTTCGGGCGGTGGACCGACCAGCCGATGGAGACGGGCAAGCGGGTCGACATGTTCCCGCTGCCCGAGTCCCACGGGTTCGCACTCGATCCGGCCTCGTTCGTGGACTTCGTACGGGCGCGCGGCTCGCGTACGGCCGTCATCTGCAACCCGAACAACCCGGACGGCGGCCTGCTGCCCCGGCACGGGGTCCTCGCGCTCCTGGACCAGCTGCAGGATCTGGACCTGGTCGTCGTGGACGAGTCGTTCCTGGAGTTCGCCGACGCCGAGGCGGACTCGAGCGTCGTCGCCGACGCCGTACTGCGCCCGAACACGATCGTGCTGCGCAGCCTCGGCAAGAACTTCGGCCTGCACGGTGTGCGCTTCGGCTATCTCGTCGCCAATCCGGGGCTCGCGGGGAAGGTGCGGGCCGCGCTGCCCAAGTGGAACCTCAACTCCTTCGCGGAGACCGTGGTGTTCATGCTCAAGGAGCACCGGCTGGAGTACGCGCACAGCCTGCGGCTGGTACAGCGCGACCGCCAGGAGATGATCTGGCATCTGAGCCGGCTGCCGGGCCTGACCGTCTATCCCTCTCAGGGGAACTTCCTGTACGTGCGGCTTCCGGAGGGCGTCGACGGTGCGGCGCTGCGCGACCGGCTGCTGGAGGAGCACGGCGTCCTCGTCCGCGAGTGCGGCAACAAGATCGGCAGCTCCAGCCGCTATCTGCGGCTCGTGGTGCGACCGCAGACGGATGTGCAGCGGCTGGTGGCCGGGCTGGAGCGGACGCTCTACGGGACGCAGGTCGCGCCGGGCGCCCAGGGGCTGATGCCGGTACCGGGACCGGGGCAGGTGCCAGGGCCGGGGCAGGGTCCTGGTCCGATGCCCGCGCTTGCGCTCCCGTACGCCTCCGGGACGCCCGCGGTGGACCGGCTGATGCGGAGGGCCTGACCGGACGCCGGCCGTCCGGAATTCCGTTGCCGTGGACGTCGTCCGGTGCTGGAGTGCCCGGATGGATCACGATGCGGTGCTGGCACTGTACGACCGGCAGATGCGGCAAGATGCCCCGGCCGACGGCCCCGGGGCGCGGGTCGAGCGCGTGGGCGAGGTGGTGCGGCAGACGGGTGGGGAGCACGGCTGGAACGGGGTCCTCTGGTCGGGCCTGGACGCGGCCACCGCGGACGCGGTCATCGCCGAGCAGGTGCGGCACTTCGCCGCGCTCGGGCGCGAGTTCGAGTGGAAGCTCTACGCACACGACCGGCCGGCCGATCTCGGGGAGCGGCTGCTCGCCGCCGGGTTCGTCCCGGAGCCCGAGGAGACGCTGCTGGTCGCCGGGACGGGAGCCCTCGCCGGGCTGCCGGTCGACGGTCACCTGCCGGAGGGCGTCGAGCTGCACAGCGTCACCGACCCGGTCGGCGTGGACCTTGTGGCCCGGGTCCACGAGCAGGCGTTCGGCACGGACGGCTCCCAGCTGCGGGAACGTCTCCTCGCCCAGCTGTCCGCCGACCCGGCCACAGTGGTCGCGGTCGTCGCGATGGCCGGCGACGTGCCGGTGAGTTCATCGCGGCTGGAGCTGCCGCCGGGGAGGGACTTCGCCGGCCTGTGGGGCGGCGGGACGGTGCCGGAGTGGCGTGGCCGTGGCATCTACCGCGCCTCGGTGGCCTTCCGCGCCCGGGTGGCGGCGGACCGGGGGTACCGCTGGCTCCAGGTGGACGCGATGCCGACGAGCCGGCCGGTTCTGCAACGCCTCGGCTTCGCGGCGCTGAGCACGACGACGCCGTACGTGCACGGCCGCTGACGCGGAGACGGAGGATCAGCGGCCTGCTTCCGTCGATCCCGATCCCGATCTCCATCCCGGTGCCGGTGCTCCGCCCCGGACCCGTGCGGCCCCTTTCCGGCGTCCGGGGCACACGAGCACAGGGCGACCCGCCTCCCACGCGGAAACCGGCGCGGCCGCTTTCGGCGCGGTTGCGGGCCCGGGCACGAGACCGCCGCCGTCTCTGCCGGTGTGCCGACTGCGAGGTGTCGAGCGCCGGGGCCGGGTGGGGGCAGCTGGCGAACATGCGCCATGGCACCTTTTCGCCAATTCCACCCTCTGGCACAGCGTCAGCTCCTGGCTTGAATGGGGCCCCGGCACACGCCGGTGTCGCTCGTTCGTGGCAGCGCCTTCAGGGAGTTGGTACAGGGGATGGGATCCAGATCGAGGACCGCGGCCGTGGTCGCGGCCACCGCGGTGGCGCTGCTCGCCACCGGGCTGCCGGCGGCAGCCGAGCCGGAGCCCGGCACGGGGGGCGGCGGCCGCACGGCGGCGTCGCCGCCCGTGGCCGCGCCCGGGCAGCGCACCGTCACACTGGTCAGCGGCGACCGGGTCGGCTTCACCGGCAGCGGGAGCGGCCTCGAGGTCAGCGGGGTGACCCCGGGCAAGGGCCGGGGTCACATCGCGTTCACCCGGGCCAGGATCAACGACCACGAGTACGTCATCCCCGTCGACGCCACACAGGCCCTCGCCGACGGACGGGTGGACCGGCAGCTCTTCGATGTCACCGCGCTCGCCGCGCAGGGGTACGACGACGCCGCCCGGGCGGACATCCCGCTGATCGCGACGGCACAGGCCGGCCCCGCGCTGCGCGGGTCCGCGCAGCGGGACGCGTTCCCCGAGCTGGGGCTGACGGCCCGTACGGTACGCAAGTCCGAGGCGGCCACGGCCTGGCGGGGCTTCCTCGCGGCCGCGGACGGGAAGTCCCGCGCCGCGGCGTCCGGGAAGCTCTGGCTGGACGCCAAGGTCGAGGCGAGCCTGGACCGCTCCGTCGCCATGACCGGGGCGCCCGACGCCTGGCGCAAGGGTCTCGACGGCAAGGGCGTGAAGGTCGCGGTGCTGGACACCGGGTACGACCCGGCCCACCCCGACCTCAAGAACAAGGTCGTCGCGGAGAAGAACTTCACCTGGGACGAGAGCGTCACCGACCTCAACGGCCACGGCACGCACGTCGCCTCGACCATCGCCGGAAGCGGTACCGCCTCGCAGGGCCGGTACAAGGGCGTGGCGCCGGGAGCCGAGTTGTTGATCGGCAAGGTGCTCGACGGGGGTGGGAGCGGCAGTTTCAGCGGAATCCTCGAAGGCATGGCATGGGCGGCCGCCCAGGACGCCGACATCGTCTCGATGAGCCTCGGCAACAACCTGCCGAGCGACGGCAGCGATCCGCTCTCCCAGGCCGTCGAGACCCTGTCCCGAGACGGCGGACCGCTGTTCGTCGTCGCGGCCGGCAACGAGGGCGCGCCGCGCAGCATCGGCTCGCCGGCCGCCGCACCCAGCGCCCTGACCGTCGGGTCGATCACCAAGGAGGGCGAGATGTCGTCGTTCTCCTCCCGTGGACCTGCGGTGACCGACGGCGGCGTCAAGCCCGAGATCACCGCACCCGGCAGCGCTATCACCGCCGCCCGCGCCGCGGGAACGCTGGACAACGCCGCGGGCAGCGAGTTCTACGCGACGATCAGCGGCACGTCCATGGCGACCCCCCACGTCTCCGGGGCGGCCGCCATCCTCAAGCAGCAGCACCCCGAGTGGGACGCGCAGCGGCTCAAGGCGGCACTCGTCGCCACCGCCGACCCGGTCGACGGCGCGGACGTGTACGAGCAGGGCGCGGGAAGTGTGGACGTGCCCGGCGCGGTCTCGTCCCGGATCACCGCCTCCCCCACCACGGTCTCCGCCGAGCTGGCCTGGCCGTACGGCGGCAGTCCGACCCGGACGGTGACCTACCGCAACAGCGGTGGCAAGGACGTCCGGCTGAGCCTCTCCCTAGCCGGAACGGCACCGGTCTCGCTCGCCTCGCGGCAGCTGACCGTCCCGGCGGGCGGCACCGCCGACGCGACCGTCCGGATCGACACGCGCCGGGCAACCGCCGGCGCCCACAGCGCCTGGCTCACCGCGCGCGGCAGTGACGGCAGCACGGTGCGCACACCTGTCGGCGTCGACGCGGAGGGCCCGACCGCCACGCTCACCCTCGAACCCGCCGCTCTGCGGCCCGGGGTCGAGGTGGCGTACACGAACCTTGTGGTGCAGAACGAGAAGACCGGCGAGGCACAGCTGGTCGGCCTCACCACGGCGCCCGAGGAGATCCGGCTGCCGGTCGGCGACTACCGGGTGTTCGGCGGGGTGTGGGAGTACGTCCGCCACGGCAGGGCGAGCGTGCCCGAGACATCCGTCGCCGTCGCCCGGCGCGTCTCGGTCACCGGCGACCGGACGCTCAAGACCGACATGTCCGCGGCGAAGCCGGTCACCATGGGCATCGACGACCCGGAGATGCGGATCAACGAGTTCGGGTCGGCGACCGGGCTGGTCTCGTCGACCGGCGCGGGCGCCCCGGTCGGGCTGGCCGCGCCCCTCTACAACGGCGCGTACAAGTCGTACGCCGTGGGCAGCTCCCGGATACCGGGGCTGACGTACTTCTCCGCCGCTTCCTGGGAGCAGCCGTACGTCCTCGCGACGACGGTCGGCGGCTCCGGCACTCCGGTGGACGTGCCGGTGTGGCTGATGACGTGGCAGCGGCTGGAGTGGGACCTGGAGAAGCGGGTCACCGACGCGGGCTTCGGCGGGGACCTGTCGGGTCTTGAGCTCAAGGACCGGATCGTTCTCCTCGAGTCGGACTGGAGTCTGGGCTGGGAGGAGATGACCCGGCGCTACGAGGCGGTCAAGGCACAGGAGCCGGCGGCGATCCTGCTGGCGGGGTCGGCGTCGATCGACCCGGCCGACCCGGCGCTGGGCACCGACGCCCACGGCGTGGCGCTGCTGCGCGAGCGGCTCGCCGAGGGAGAGGTGACCCTTCGGATCAAGGGTGAGCGCAACGGCGAACGCACCTACTTCACCTTCCACACCCATGACGACGGGGTGCCGGCCGGTGCGCACTGGCAGGACCGGCGCCGGGACCTGGCCCGCGTGGACCACAGCCTCCGCACCACCGGGTTCCCCAACGACCCCAAGGGGATCTACGGCTGGGTGACCCACAGCGGCCTGCGTCTCGCCCAGCAGTCGACGCTGTTCCGCGCACCGCACCGGATGACGGCGTACTACACGCCCGATGTCCCGTGGACGACGGCCACGTTCGAGTACGCGATCGACGCCCACGGTCCGCTCGGCGTGCAGTACACCAACCCGACGGTGTACCGGGAGGGACGTACGGTCACGGACAACTGGCTGACGGGGCCCTTCAACCCGTCGCTCTCGGTGAACGGACCCGACGGCCGGGCCCAGGCGACCCGCGACGGGGACAAGCTGCGTCTCGCGCTGCCGATGTTCTCGGACGCGGCCGGCCACCAGTCGGACCCCGCGCGGGATCTGGAGTCCGGCGAGACGGTGCTGCGCGACGGCTCTGGCAGGGTGCTCGCCCGGAACGACGAACCGGGGCAGGCCGTCTTCGACGTGCCCGCGCGTGGCCAGTGGTACGAACTCACCTCGTCCGCGCACCGCGACCACGCGGAGTGGACGCTGGGCACCCGGGTGACGGACACCTGGCGCTTCCGCTCGGAGCACACCGGCGGCGAGCGTCCGCTGCCGCTGCTCGACACGCGCTACGACATGGCCGGGCTCGACGGCGACAACTCGGTGCCGGAGGACCGGGAGTTCACCTTCGGTCTCGGCATCGGCCGCCAGGCGGGGGCGAACGGCGCCTCCATCGGGCGGGTGTCGGTGCAGTACTCCACGGACGACGGCGCCACCTGGCAGTCGGCGAAGGTCCGGGGCCGGGACGGCGACCGGCAGGTGACCGTCCCGGCGATGAAGACCGGCTGGGTCTCCCTGAAGGTGACCGCCGAGGACCGCTCCGGCGCGTCGGTCACGGAGACGGTCACCCGGGCCTACCGGGTCGGCTGCCCCACGTACTGGTGCACGTACGCCCCGGCATGGCCGCACTGGCCGGCCGGGTAGTCCGCACGGGGCGCTGACGCGACCCCGCATCGGTGCGGGCCGGCCCGGTGGTCGGCCCGCACCGTGCTGTCGTCCCCTCACGTCGGCCGTGACGACACCGTCCCGCGGGCCGCGTCGGCCGCGCTGCGCGCCGCGTGCGGAACGCCCCGCCGATCGCGCCGGATGAGTGCCGGTCCACGGGTGCGCCGTTGAAAGGCCCCGTTTCCCCGCCGAGACCGGCGTGCGGGCTGTCGGCGTCAGTCGGTGGACAGGCCCGCCGCCGATCGGGCCAGTGCCTCGAGGACCGGGCTGAGAAGCGGGTGGGTCTCGGCGCCGCGGCGGACCGCGGCGAACACGCGGCGGGTGGCGGCTGGTCCCGTGACGGGGAGCACGACGGTGTCCTTGAGCTCCATGCCGCGCAGTGCCGAGCGCGGTACGAGGGCCACTCCCGCGCCCGCGCCCGCCAGGGCGACGACCGCGCGGAAGTCGTCGGACGAGTGCAGGAGGCGTGGCTCGAAGCCGGCGAGTTCGCAGGCGAGGAGCATCACGTCGTGGCAGGGGTTGCCCGGGTAGGGGCCGATCCAGTCGCTGTCGGCCAGCTGGGCGAGCTCCACCTGGCACTCAGCGGCCAGCGGGTGGGACGAGTGGAGGACCGCGTCGAACGGCTCCGCGTAGAGCGGGACACGGGCGAGGCGGCGGTCGTCCTCGTGCGGAGCCCCGCGGTATTCGACCGCGAGGGCCAGGTCGGCCTCGCCGTCGAGGACCATGGGCAGGCTCTCGTCGCCCTCGGCGTCCCTGACCCGTACCCGTATGCCCGGGTGCTGGTCGGCGAGCCGTCCGATCGCGGGGGCGAGGACCTCGGCGATGCCGGTCGCGAACGCGGCGACCGTGACCTCGCCGGCCGCGCCGCCCGCGTAGGCGGCGAGCTCCGCCTCGGCCTGCTCCAGCTGGGACAGCACCGCGTTGGCGTGGGCGAGCAGGATCTCGCCGGCCGCCGTGAGGCGTACGCCCCGGCCGCTGCGGATCAGCAACGTGTGGCCGGTCTCCTGTTCCAGCGCTGCCAGCTGCTGGGAGACGGCCGAGGGGGTCAGATACAGCGCTGCGGCCGCGGCGGTCACCGTACGGTGGTCCGCCGCGGCGCGCAGTATGCGGAGCCTGCGGGGGTCGATCACCCGGCCATTGTCGCCCGCGCGTCGACGAAGGCGGCAACCGCCCGCTCCACGTCCTCGGTGGAGTGCGCGGCGGAGAGCTGGACCCGGATCCGCGCCTGGCCCATCGGGACGACGGGGTACGAGAAGCCGATCACGTACACGCCGCGCTCGAGGAGCAGCTCGGCCATGCGGCCCGCCTCGGCGGCGTCGCCGATCATCACGGGGGCGATCGCGTGGTCGCCGGGCAGGATCTCGAAGCCGGCCTCGGTCATCTTCGTGCGGAAGAGCGCGGTGTTCGCGGCGAGCCTCTCGCGCAGGTCGCCCGCGGACTCCAGCAGGTCGAGGACCTTGAGGGAGGCTGCGGCGATGACCGGGGCGAGGGAGTTCGAGAACAGGTAGGGGCGCGAGCGCTGGCGCAGCAGCTCCACGATCTCCGCGCGGGCGGCGACATAGCCGCCGGACGCGCCGCCGAGGGCCTTGCCGAGGGTGCCGGTGATGATGTCGACGCGGTCCATCACGCCGTGCAGCTCGGGGGTGCCGCGGCCGCCGGGGCCGACGAAGCCGACGGCGTGCGAGTCGTCGACCATGACCATGGCGTCGTAGCGGTCGGCGAGGTCGCAGATCTCGCGGAGCGGTGCGACGTAGCCGTCCATGGAGAAGACACCGTCGGTGACGATGAGCCGGCGGCGGGCGTCCTGCGTCTCCTTGAGCTGCTGCTCGAGGTCGGCGAGGTCGCGGTTGGCGTAGCGGTGGCGGCGGGCCTTGGACAGGCGGATGCCGTCGATGATGGAGGCGTGGTTGAGGGCGTCGGAGATGACGGCGTCCTCGGGGCCGAGGAGGGTCTCGAAGACGCCGCCGTTGGCGTCGAAGCAGGAGGAGTAGAGGATCGTGTCCTCCTGGCCGAGGAAGGCGGAGAGCCGTTGCTCCAGCTCCTTGTGGACCTCCTGGGTGCCGCAGATGAAGCGGACGGAGGCCATGCCGTAGCCCCAGCGGTCGAGGGCCTCCTTGCCTGCGGCGATGACCTCGGGGTGGTCGGCGAGGCCAAGGTAGTTGTTGGCGCAGAAGTTCAGTACGTCACCGGGGGCGCCGCCCGCGGTGACGGCGACGGACGCGGACTGGGGGGTGCCGAGGACCCGCTCGGGCTTGTGGAGTCCGGCGGCACGGATCTCGTCGAGGGTGGCGCGGAGGTCGTCGCGTACGGACGCGTACATGTGGTTCTCCCTTGAGGGGGTGGCTGCGAGCTCGAGGGGTGACTGCGGGCCGGGCCGGAGGGTCAGGCGGTCCAGTCGAGGATGATCTTGCCGCTGCGGGCGGTGGCGGCCTCGTCGAAGGCGGCGTCGAAGTCCTGGTAGCCGTAGCTGCCGGTGATGACGGGGCCGAGGTCCAGGCCGCTCTCCAGCAGGACCGTCATCGCGTACCAGGTCTCGAACATCTCGCGGCCGTAGATGCCCTTGATCGTGATCATCGAGGTGACGATCTTCGACCAGTCGACGGCGAACTCCTGCGCGGGCAGGCCGAGCATCGCGATCCGGCCGCCGTGCGTCATGTTGTCGATCATGTCGCGCACCGCTTCTGGCCGGCCGGACATCTCCAGGCCGATGTCGAAGCCCTCCTTCAGACCGAGGGTGCGCTGGGCCTCGGCGATGTCGGTCTCGGCGACATTGACGGCGAGGGTGGCGCCGACCTTGCGGGCCAGTTCCAGGCGCGGCTCGCTGACGTCGGTGATCACGACGTTGCGGGCGCCGGCGTGCCGGGCGACGGCCGCGGCCATGACGCCGATCGGGCCCGCGCCGGTGATGAGTACGTCCTCGCCGACGAGCGGGAAGGACAGCGCCGTGTGCACGGCGTTCCCGAAGGGGTCGAAGATCGCGGCGATGTCCAGGTCGACCTCGGTGCGGTGCACCCACACGTTGGACGCGGGCAGGGTGACGTACTCGGCGAAGGCGCCGTTGCGCCCGACGCCGAGTCCGATGGTGCTGCGGCACAGGTGGCGGCGGCCGGCCAGGCAGTTGCGGCACTTTCCGCAGACGAGGTGGCCCTCGCCGCTGACCAGGTCGCCGACGGCGATGTCCTGGACGTCCGCGCCGATCGCGGCGACCTCGCCGACGAACTCGTGGCCGATGACGAGGGGCGTGTCGATCGTCTGCTGGGCCCAGCCGTCCCAGGAGCGGATGTGCAGGTCGGTTCCGCAGATGCCGGTACGCAGCACCTTGATCAGCACGTCGCCCGGGCCGTACTCCGGCTCGGGTACGTCCATGAGCCACAGCCCGGGCTCGGCGTGCTGCTTGACAAGTGCCTTCATGAGTGCGGCTCCAGGCATGGCGGGGCGTTGCTGACCAGGTACAACGGCTCGGGTGCGCCGGTGCGGGTCGATGGACGCACACCAATCTGCCGACCCGGGAGCGTTCAGTCCATCGAGGATTTCTTAAGCGGGTCGACAGCGGAGCTTCACGCGAGGCCGAAATCCCTGATCACGGCCAGGAACTCCGCGGGCCTGGTCTCGTGGATCAGATGGCCCGCGTCGATCGTGACGAGCCGCGCATCGGGAATCTGTTCGACGAGCCAGGACAGCTGCTCCTGGTTGACGTGGCTGGTCGCGCCGCCCGCGATGACGAGGGTCGGTGCGGTGACGGCGCCGAGAGCCTCCCGCCATCCCGGGTCCGGGGCGTTGCGCTGGGCGTCGGTGGCCGGGACGACCGGCCAGTCGAAGTCGGTGTCGTCTTCGGGCCGCTCGGCCATGGGGCGCGGCGGGTCCAGCGGAAAGAGCGCGGGGGCGTCCTCGACGACGAGCCGGCCGACGAGCGACGGCGCGTCCGCGGCGAGCAGGTACGCGGCGATGCCGCCCATCGAGTGGCCGACGACGGCGGTGCCCTCGATGCCCAGGGCCCTGATGAAGGCGCGCAGGTCCTCGCGGAAGACGTCGAAGCCGTAGCCGCCGGGCCAGTCGCTGAGGCCGTGGCCGCGGAAGTCGAGGGCGTACACCCGGTGGGTGGCGGCGAGCTGTTCCGCGATACCGGCCCACTCGTGGGCGCTGCCGCCTCGTCCATGGGCCAGCACGACGGGCGGGGCCTCCGCCGCGCCCCGGACGCGGTAGGCGAGGCGTACGCCGTCGGGCGTCGTGACGCTGCGCACGTCCGGATCGAGGAACGCGGCCACGGTGCGGCGGAATGCTCCGGGGTCGTCCAGCCAGGGGTAGTGCGCCGCGCCCGCCTGGACGGCCACCTCGGCGTGCGGGAAGAGCGCGGCCGCCTCCGCGGCGCGGGCGGGGGTGAGATCGACGTCGTACTCGCCCGCGAGGACCAGGACCGGGGCTTCCAGGGCCGTCAGGGCCTTCACCGTGGCGGCCGGGTCGAAGGCGCCGTCGGCGTAGTAGGCGCTTCTCGCCTGCGGGTTGGCCTGGTGCGCGTCGGCGGCGGCGTGCTCCCGGGCGGTACGGTCCCAGCGCCCGTACATCAACGGTTCGACGGCGGCCCACACTTCGTGCGGGTCACGCCCGGCGAAGTACTCCTCCAGGGCGGCCAGCGCCTCGTCGTACAACGGCTCGCCGCGGCGCAGGGCCGCGGCGTCGCGGAGGTCCTGGTCGGTGCCCACGACGCCAACGGCGCGGGCACTCGGGGTGACGAGGGTCAGCGAGCGCACGCGGGTGGGGTGCGCAGCGGCGTACAGCACGGCGAGATTGCCGGACGCCGAGTGCGCGAGGAAGTCGGCGCGGTCGAGTCCGAGGTGTGCGCGGAGCGCCTCGACGTCGTCGACGAGCCGGTCGCAGCGGTAGGTGGCAGGATCGGCGGGCACCGCGGAATCGCCTGTACCGCGCAGGTCGAGCTTGACGAGCGTGCGGTGCGCGGTGAGCCCGCCGAGGTCGCCGAAGTACGCGGAGGCCCGCATCGGGCCGCCCGGCAGACAGATCAGCGGCTCCCCCTCCCCTTCGACGTGGTAGGCGAGTGAGGTCCCGTCCGGCGCACTGATGATCGGCATACGTCGATCCTCTCCGGGCGCCCGGGAACACGCCAACGGATTGCCCGGATGCGCCCGCCGCTCGCGCCGTCGGCGCACTCGCCCTGGCGCGGCGCGGCCTGCCGGAGGTCTTGACGCCCGGGCGGGCGGCTGGATTACTGATCCCGAACAGCTCGACCGAATGATCGGTCGTCCGATTTGCGAGTGACACGGGAGTCATCCGTATGACGGATCAGGCGGACCTGCCGGACCTGCCGAACCTGCTGGACGCCGGCGAGCGACTCGGCCGCGACGAGCTCCGCGCCCTGCAGCTGGAGCGGCTGCGCGCGACCCTGCGCCATGCGTACGAGAACGTCGGCTTCTACCGGGAGTCGTTCGACAAGGCCGGGCTGCGCCCCGACGACTGCCGCTCGCTCGACGATCTCGCGCGCTTCCCGTTCACCACGAAGGCCGATCTGCGCGATCACTACCCGTTCGGGATGTTCGCGGTGGAGCAGTCACAGGTACGGCGCATCCACGCCTCCAGCGGGACGACGGGCCGCCCCACGGTCGTCGGCTACACCGACCGCGACCTCGACACCTGGGCGGACGTCGTGGCCCGCTCGATCCGCGCGGCAGGCGGGCGGCCCGGGCACAAGGTCCATGTGGCGTACGGATACGGACTGTTCACCGGCGGCCTCGGCGCGCACTACGGGGCCGAGCGGCTCGGCTGCACGGTCATCCCCGCGTCGGGCGGGATGACCGCCCGCCAGGTCCAGCTGATCCAGGACTTCCGGCCCGAGATCATCATGGTGACGCCGTCGTACATGCTGACGCTGCTCGACGAGTTCGAGCGCCAGGGCGTCGATCCGCGGTCGACCTCGCTCGAGGTCGGGATATTCGGCGCGGAGCCGTGGACCGAGGAGATGCGGCGCGAGATCGAGGAGCGGTTCGCGATCGACGCGGTCGACATCTACGGACTGTCCGAGGTCATGGGCCCGGGCGTGGCCCAGGAGTGCGTGGAGACGAAGGACGGCCTGCACATCTGGGAGGACCACTTCTACCCGGAGGTCGTGGATCCGTTCACGGGCGAGGTGCTGCCGGACGGGCAGGAGGGCGAGCTCGTGTTCACCTCCCTGACCAAGGAGGCGATGCCGGTGATCCGCTACCGCACCCGGGACCTCACGCGGCTGCTGCCGGGAACCGCGCGGGTGTTCCGGCGGATGGAGAAGGTCACCGGGCGCAGCGACGACATGATCATCCTGCGCGGGGTGAACCTCTTCCCGACCCAGATCGAGGAGATCGTCCTGCGGACACCCGGTGTCGCCCCGCACTTCCAGCTGCGCCTGACCCGCGAGGGCCGGATGGACGCGCTGACGGTGCGTGCGGAAGCGCGCGGCGAGGCGTCGCCGGACCAACGAGAGGCCGCCGCGCGGGAGATCGCGGCGGCCGTGAAGGACGGCATCGGGGTGTCGGTGGCGGTGGAGGTCGTCGATCCGGAGACCCTGGAGCGGTCGGTCGGCAAGATCAAGCGCATCGTGGACCTGCGGGGCTGACACGCGAGAGCGGGTGAACGAAGAGGGGCCCCTGTTCGGGGCCCGTCTCCCTCGCGCCGGCTGCTCTGTCATCCCGCCCAGGCCACGACGGCGGATCCGCCGAACCCGTATCAGTGCTTGAAGGCGTCCTTCGTCTTCTCCTTGGCCTGACGAAGGTCACCTTTCGCCTTCTCGGCGCGACCCTTGGCCGTCAGACCTTCGTTGCCTACCGCCCGGCCGGTGCTCTCCTTCACCTTGCCCTTGGCCTGTTCCGCTTTGGCCTTCGCCTTCTCGCTCTTGGCCACGACACTCACATCCCATTTCCCTCAAAACTCAGTGATAACTTCCACCTCACCCGAAAAACGGCTCTCAAACGCAATCACGCCGACCACGCCGATGGCCACCGCGGCGATCAAGAAAACTAACGCGGCTTGCCGGGCGGGTCCTGAGGGCCCACACCCGTCGCGGCGGAGTCCTTTGCCTGCTGTTCCCCGCGGCAGTCGGTGCTGGCCATGCTGAGCGCCCTCGTGCCGGCTCGGCCTGTCGCCCCGTGATGGCGGGGACGGCTTCGGCTGCTGGGGCGTGCCCCCGCCTCTGCCTGTATCTCGGGGTGCATACACGCGTACCGCCGACGATACGGAAATTCTTCTGCCTGCAGTCGGAGCGGTCATGTCAGGCCGCCAGGTGGCGCGAATTGGTGCTGCCCCGGCAGAGCGGCAGCCGCCTCGGCGCGGCCAGGAAAAAGACTCTCCTGTTCTGCCCTGAGTCCCGGCACAGCTACGCGGGGGCCTGCCGATGCAGTCCGATACCGGAAAGAGGTCGTCGGTCGGCCATTCGGCATGCAGCTGCCGAAAGGCGCACACGCTGGTCAGGGCGAGATCCGCGTTTGCCCCCTGAAAAGCCGGAAAGCCGTGAGGAGAGAGGGGGCGTCCGAAGAGGACGTCCCGCGCACCGGAGGTCGTCATGATCATCCTCGGAGTCATTCTGCTCATCATCGGCCTCTTGGCCAGCATCGATATTCTCTGGACCATCGGCATCATCCTGGTCGCGATCGGGGTTGTGCTGTGGGTTCTGGGCGCCGTAGGACACGCGGTCGGCGGACGACGGCACTACTGGTAGCCCGCGCGGCACTTCCGTCAGGGCAGTCGGCTGAACATGTCGGCGACAACGTCTCAGCGCAGCGATGCGGGTCAGCACGGCCTGGTCCAGAACCGTCACGCTGTGAACCGCCCCACCGAGCCACATCCCTCAGCTGACGGAAAGCTCCGGCCCTGCGCCGGCTCGCTACGCCTCCGACCAACCAACGGAGACCGGCCGTGTGGTCGCATCTACGTCAGGTGGCCGTCGGCTCCTGCAGTCATGAGATGCAGGGCGGGCTGGAACGACAGCCCAATTCCCCACCGTCTGCGGATCGTCCCCGGAATCGGCGGAGACAAGTCCGCCCTCCGACGTGGACGACGGCTGCCTTGCACGGCCCGGGTCCTGCCCGGGCCGTGCAAGGCAGCCGTCGTCAGCATGGTTCGGTGCTCTGCCCTCGAGGGCCGCTGTCTCACCTCCGCTGGACCGGTGGCTCCCAACGGCTCGACAGGGACGGGCCGTCACGGTGTGGTTGAGGCCGCCCGGTCCCGTGTCTCACTCCTACCGGGATCGCTCCTCCCGGTCCTCATCGGCGTCCTCGTCCTCCCATTCGTCTTCCTCCGCAGCTTCTTCTTCGTCCTCGGCATCGCCGTCTTCGTCTTCCGCGGTTTCGTACTCGCTGTCATTCTCCGAGTCCTCGGCCTCTGCTGCTTCTTCCTCTTCCAGTGCCTCTTCGTGTGACATGACGACTTCGCCGTCCCGGATCTCGCCGCGCCAGCCTTCCGGCTCCTCGTCGGTGAGAGTGACGTACCGCTGGAAGTGCTTGAAGTCCAGCCGCATCCGGCGGCCCTGGGCCCGCCAAAGATTTCCGGTCTTCTCGAAGAACCCGGACGGGTAGTACTCCACGACCAGGACGATCCGCGTCAGCGTCGGAGCCAGTTCGTGGAAACTGACCGCGCCCTTGGTGCTGCCCTTTGCTCCTTCGGAGGTCCAAGCAATCCGGTCGTCCGGGATCTGCTCCTGAACAGTCGCTTTGAAGCTGCGGGAGGAGGGGCCGACCTTCACCTTCCAGTCGCTGGTCATCTCGTCGCTCATCGAGACGCTGCGAACCCCCTTGGTGAAGCTGCTGAACTCCTCGTACTGGGTCCAGTGGTCGTAGGCCGTGCGAAGGGGTACACCGACGTCGAGTGCCTCGATGATGTTCATGCTCTTGTTGCCGCCGGACTTGCCCTTTCCGCCGCCGAACGCTTCCTTGGCCTTGTCCACGACGCTGTCCTTGAGGCTTTTGGCCTTCTCGGACAAGAATGCCTTCACGGGGGATTCACCCCCGAGGATGCGCGAGCCGACTTTGAGTAGCGACCCGCCGTTGTCGGCGACATCGGTGAGCTGATCGGTGACGTCAGTGAGCTTGTCACTGGCTTTCTCCGCGAGCCGTTCGACCTGTGAACCGACGAAACCCGAGAGCGCCTCACGCAGTCCGGCCGCTCCGGACTCCTTCGTCTCCTTCCCGGCCATGGTGGGCTACCTCCGGCGATCGGCGCGCTTGGATGTCTTCTTCGCCGCCCGCCCTGAAGATGCCGCCTTCTTTGCGGGGGCCTGCTTCCTGGTGGCGGACTTCTTGGCTGGGGCTGCCTTCTTCGCGGCCGGCTTCGTCGCAGAGGTCTTCTTCCTCCGGGATGGCTCCTTCGCCCCTGCCCCGGAAGAGCTGCGGGCCGAGGGGGCCCTCTCGCGCCTGGACGCGGTACCCCTGTCGGGCCGAGCCGGCTTCCGGGAGCTTCTCCGGCGCTGCGGGCGCTCGGGTTCAGGCTCCTCCGCCTCTTCCTCCTCCGGCTCCTCCTCTTCCTCCGCCTCTTCCTCCTCCGGCTCCTCCTCTTCCTCGTACTCCTCCTCCGGCTCCTCCTCTTCCTCTTCCTCGTACTCCTCCTCCGGCTCCTCCTCTTCCTTCTTGCCGAGGCCGGCCGTGCGGTCACGGAGTGTGTCCGCAAGAGTCCCCATGCCGCGAGTGGCAGCAGCTGTCACTGCCTTGCGCCCGGCGTCGAGGAACTCTCCTTTCAGCTGGTCCTGTAGTTCGGCGACCTGCGGGATCTCCCCCAGCCTGCGCATTCCCTCGGCAGCGAGCTGGCGCGGCTCGAGACCGAACCGTCTGCCCGCCAGATACGTCCCCACGCTCAGGGCGAGCTTGCCCTTCTTCGTACGGCCCAGCACGTAACCGCCGGCAATGGCCGCGGCGAGAGCCAACTTGGTCTGATCGTCCATGCGCTCGTCACCTTCATCGTTCCCTCGGGGACCCGCCTGTGCCGCGCAAAGTGCTGCTGCCAGTGGTCTCCCCCAACAACAGCCACTGCGGCCGAATTCAGGAGCGCAACGAAGGGGGAACCTGGTCCCGCTCGCTTCGGTGTGGGGCCGGCCATCCACAGCCCGGCGATTCCGGCCCCGACGGGCGGTCGCCTCGGCACGAGAGCCCTCGCTCAATGCCGGTCCTGTATTCACCAGTCTCGCCCGAATCGTGCCGGTCGCATCTTGAGAAGCTCTGCCTCCTGCCGCGGAGGCGGCCCGTTGCGGCAGGAGGCGGAGCTTCCGGTCGCTGGACGTCAGCGCCGACTGCTGCAGCGGAGCCGTGGGCGGCAGATGCTTGATGTGCCGCCGTGACGATGGCGCGGCCGTCGTGTCCTTCTAGTGCCCGCCGCGGTTCGGCCGGTGTTCCAGCAGAGAAGGCCCGAGAGCATGCCTGGCGCAGGGAGGTTGTGCAGGTGACGTCGCCTGCCGGTGTCGGTTCACAGCCCGCCGGTTCACAACCCGCCTCCCCGGCTCCGGAGGTGGCACTGGATGATGCCACCTTGGTGGTCCGCGCCCGTGACGGCGACGTACGCGCCTTCGAAGTGCTGGTGCGCCGTTATCAGGGGCCGATGTACCGCTTGGCACTCCACATACTCTCCAACCGTGGCGACGCCGAGGACGTGGTGCAAGAGGTGTTCCTGAGCGCTTGGCGGCGACTGGGGCAGCTACGGGACGACGCGGCCTTCGTGGGCTGGCTCTACCGGACGACGACCAACCGGTGCCTGAACCTCATCCGAGCACGCAGACCAGTTGCCGAAGCCGACCTGGACAGTCGCGAGTCCGCCGAGGCGGCTGGATCGCCTGAGCGGGCGGCGCAGGTCAATGAGCAGTTGATCGCGCTCGCAGCCGCTCTGACGCAGCTGACACCCGAGCAGCGGGCCTGCTGGCTACTGCGGGAAGTTCACGGGCGCCCCTATAAGGAGATCGCGCGAGCCACGGGCACGACCCGGACAGCAGTACGCGGACGCATCGCGCGCGCTCGAGCGCAGTTGGCGGAGGCGATGTCCCCATGGAAATGAGCGACGCCCAGGGCTACATGCTGTCGTGCGGCCGCTCTGTCGAGACGGTGTGGGAACGGCTCGATCCGATGGATACCGGCGTGGCCGACGCCCATGAGCTCACCTGCGAGTACTGCTCTGCCGCTCGGCAGTGCCTGGTGATCCTGCAGGAGGTGACCGGCAGGCTGGCCTCGGAGGAGGCCGGGCCTCCGCTGGGCTTGACCGGCCGGATCATGTCCGCGGTGCGCGCCGAGGTCCGCCGTCACCACATGCTCGCGCTGCCCACCCCGGAGCCGGGCGGGGTGCTCATCAGCGAACAAGCGGTCGCCGCGGTGCTGCGACGCGCCGCCGATTCCGTCGACGGTGTGCGCGCGCGTCGCTGCCGGATCACCGTCACGGAGACCGACGGCGCGATGGAAGTGGCGATGAGCATCGCGGTGGCCTATCGCAGGTTTTCCGCCAACGCCGTCCACGAGGTCCGCGAGCGCGTCCGAGCAGCCGCCGCAGCACGGATCGGGATGACCCTGGTGCGTCTGGACCTGACCGTGGAGGACCTCTACGACGCATGACGCCCCGGGGATCGGGCAGCAGACCGTTGAGACCGGCTGAAGCACAAGGACCTGGTGCTCGCTATGACAACGACCGTGCCGGACGACAAGGCCAGGGTTCCCCGCTCCCAGTGGGTCATCGCCGAGCCCGTGATCGCCGCAGTCGCCGCCCGAGCCGCTGTCGGCGTCCCCGGTGTGGTGCGACTCGAACCCGGCCTGACCGGGCTTGCCTCCCGGATGACTCGTTCAGCACGCCAGAAGATCAACGGCCTCACCCCGGCCCCGACCGAAGGTGTGACGGCCATGGGCGACCACTCCGCCGGGCCATCGACCCTGCGCGTGTCCATCGACCTGGTCACCTCCGGGCAGGACCAGGCCGGGGCCGTGGCCCGGGCCGTACAGCGCGAGGTCACGCGCGCGGTCGGCGATGCCACGGGCCTCACCCCGCAGGCCGTCGTGGTGTCGGTCATGGACATCGACACGTACGGGACCGGTGCGTGATGACACCGCGAACAGAGATGGCCCGCTCACTCCTGGCCGCCCTGGGCAGGATCCGGGGCCTGCGCCCAGCGACCCCCTCCACCACCCACATCGGCTCACGCGTGCCGTGGAACCTCGACACCTTGGCCGTTGGCATCGACGACGAACTCATCGAGATCCGCGTCGTCGCCCTCACCCTCCCCCTTCCTCCGGTGCTGCGCGAAGCGGAGGCCGCCCTACACGCGACCCTGAGGGGAACCCGGTGGACGAACGCCCGGCTGCGCCTCGTCGTCACCGACATCGATGCCGCCGCCCTCACCCATCTCGATGTCGCGAGTGACGCCGGCGCGTGAGGGGCCATGACGTTCTCTGCTGCCACGGGTCCTTCAGGTGTGACGAGCGCGCAACTCGTCCGGATCCAGGAACCGAGGAAAACACCATGACGAACCCGGCCACCACGAACAGTGCCGATCACTCCGCTCTCGCCACAGCTGACGCGGCCAAGAGCCCCACCGACACATCGGGAGCTTCCCCGGCACAAGCCTCCGGGCAGGGGTCCACCACCATCGCCGACGTCGTCGTCCAGAAGATCTCCGGGATAGCCGCCCGCGAGGTACCCGGCGTATACGAGCTGGGTGGCGGAGCGGCACGGGCGTTCGGCGCGGTCAAGGGGCGAATCCCCGGAGCCTCGGCCAGCGCCGGACAGGGCGTCTCTGTCGAGGTCGGCCAGAAGCAGGCGGCCGTGGACCTGGAGATGCTGGTCGAGTACGGGGTGTCCATACCCGAGCTGGCCCAGGACGTCCGCAACAACGTCATCGACTCCGTCGAGCAGATGACCGGCCTGGAAGTCGTCGAGGTCAACATCAACGTCAATGACGTACACATCGCCGCTGACGACAGTGACGGTCAGGGTACCGGCGACCGCGTCCAGTAGCTGCCGCCAGGCCCCGGCGGCGCCCGCAGGACGCCGTGCAACACCGCGGTGCGTACGGGGACCTCACCCATGCGTCCACGCCGCGAAGGCCCCGCGACCTCGCACGTCCCGACTCGTCGCCGCACGGCGCACCGTCAGGGCGACGTAAGGAGAATTGACATGACGTCCACTCAGATGGGGCTGCTGACAGGGCTCGTACTCGGCCTCGCTGCCGCGTTCGGCGGTTTCGACGCCTTCCTCATCGTGCTCGTTCTCGGGGCGGTCGGGTTGCTGGTGGGGCGCTACCTCGACGGCGAACTCGACCTCGCCCAGCTGACCGGCCGTGACAGGGGCGACTTCCATGAACACCGTGATCGCCCCGTCAGGTGAGGCCGAGGCCGATGCGGCGCAGCGCGGCACCACAACGATCTCCGACCGCGCCGTGGAACGCATCGCCACCCGGGTGTTGACCGAAGTCGAGCACATCGGCGGAACAGCCGGCCGGATACTCGGGATAACGGCCCCCGGAGAACATGCCGACCACTCGGCCCGGGTCACCGCAAAGGTCAGTGGCCACTCAGTTGCCACGCTCGATGTTCGTCTATCCGTCGTCTATCCACAATCCGTCGCCCGCACCACCGAGGACGCCCGCGCATGCTTGGTACGCCGCGTTGCGGACCTCACCGGTCTGACCGTGGCCCGTGTCGACATCACCGTCACCGCACTGCGCGTTCCCGACTCCCCCACCAGGAGAGTCCTATGAAACGCCGACCCCGCCGCACCATCCCCGCCACTCTCACCGCGCTGGTCCTGCTGGCCGCCTGCGTCCTGGTCGCCATCGTCGCCATTCAGCTGGCCATCGGCCGGACTCCGATCATCAGCTACCGCTCCGTCACCGGCACCCTGCACAGCATCCACTGGAACGACACCGCCCCCCTCATCGCAGGCGGCACATGCGCCCTGCTCGGGCTGCTCCTGCTGCTCGCGGCCCTCCTGCCGGGAAGGCCGACAGTCCTGCCGCTCACCGGTGACATGGACGCCGGCGTCACAAGGCGCAGCCTGCGCCACGCCCTGCAGAACACCGCCGCGACTGTCGACGGGGTCACCCGAGCGAAGCTGAAACTGGGCCGCCGCACGATCGTCGCCCGCATCCGCACCGACCGGACCAACACCGCGGGGCTCACCGATGCCGTCCGCGGTGCGCTCGATCAGCGCCTCGACCAGGTCGCCCCCCTCAACCGTCCGGCAATGAAGATCCAGCTCCGTGCCACCAGGAACGCACCATGACCAGCCTCAACCGCCCGGCCCGCCTCAACCGCGCCCTGCTCGCCGTCTTCGGTGTCGTCCTGCTGGGCTCGGGCTCCTTCGCCGTGGCGGCTCACTTCGGACAACTCGCCTTCCTCGACTCGCGCGCCGCACTCATTCCTGCCGCCGCTGACCCATCCACCTGGGTACTGTGGGTCGCCGCCGCCAGTGCCATCGTTCTGGGCCTGGTCATGCTGCGCTGGCTCGCTGTGCAACTTGCCCGGCGCCCCAGAACCCACACCTGGCACCTCGAGCAGAATTCCGAGCAGGGCAGTACCGAACTGGCCGCGAACACTGCCACCGCCCCGTTCCTCAGTGAAGTCACCACCTACCCCGGCGTCCACCACGCCCGCGCCGCGCTCGCCGGAACCCGCGAGAACCCTGCCCTCGCACTGGTGATCAACACCGAGCAGGGCGGTGATCTGACCACCATCAACCATCACCTCAACACCCACGGGCTGCCCCGGCTCCGTCAAGCACTCGACCTCGACACCCTCCCCCTCACCGTCGAGTACCGCCTGACCACCCACACCGGCGCCCGCGCACACTAGCCCTGGGATCGGCATGGCCGGGTCCTACCGGCCGGGGACTCTAGATACGGGCGAACCTCTCGCTCTGGTCGGCGAACTCCTGGGCCATGGAACTGCTGACCGTGGGTTGGGTCTCACGGATCGTGTTCAGGTAGTCGTCCGTGGTGGGGCGGGCCCGGGTTCCGCTGTCGAAGGTGCGCTCGAACTGGGCCTGCGAGACGGTACGTGCGACGTGGGCGATGTCGGCGGGGGTGAACCCCTCGCTGGCGGACGCGAGTCTCGCGCTGTCGGCCTCCGCGCCCGCCCGTGCCAGGTAGCTCCCCCACAGCGCGGCCCTGGCGCTGTGGTCGGGAGGGCCGATGGGCATGACGTAATCGAAGCGACCGTGCCGCAGGAAGGCCGAGTCCAGCGTGGTCACGTTGTTGGTGGCGCAGACGAGCAGCCGCCCGTCCTGGCTCCGGAACCGCACGATCGCCTTGAGCAGTTCGTTGACGACCCCGACCGCGGTCGTGTCCGCGCCACTGCGCGTGGATGCAACCTCCTCGACCTCGTCGATGAAGACCAAAACGTGGTCGAGCTGGGCGATCTCGTCGAAGCGTCGGTTCAGCCCGGCCGCCAACCCGTACTCGGCGGCGAGGCGTGCGGGGAACAGTTCGAGGAAGGGCCACGCCAGACGGCTGGCGATCGCGTGGGCGAAGGTGCTCTTGCCCGTCCCTGGCGGGCCGAACAGCATGACCGCGTGCGGAAGCTCCACTCCGTGCTGGGCGGCCAGTTCGGGATGGGCCAGCGGCAGGACCAGGCGGCGCTCGATGAGCTGCTTCTCCCGTCGCATGCCCGCGACCTTCTGCCACAGCCCCCCGGGTGGCAGCTCCGCTCCGAGCGAGGACAGCATGCTGATCGCCTGGGGAGTCACGGGCCCGCGCTTTTCGAAGAAGACCAGGCCCGAGCGGGCGTCGAAGTCGCAGTTGCGCAGGGCGGCGGCACCGGTCTCTCCCTCGGGCAGGGCCGCATGCACCGCGCGGACGCCGCCGGCGAAGAGGCGGTGCTCAAGGGCCGTGATCAGAGCACTGCCGAGACCTCGTTGCCGCCAGGTGGGCGCCATGCAGATGCGCAGGATCCACGCCCGGTCGCCCTCCAGTCTGCTCACCGCGGCGCCGACCATCACATCGTTAGCCATGGCCACCACGGCCGGATGGAGGGCTTGGAGGGCTGCTACGGCGTCGGAGAGCGGGAAGAGGGGAGGCTCTCCGGTCGTGCCGCTCTCCGTGTCGACGCGGATCACCGCCTCGAGATCGTCCTGGGAGTAGTCCCTGATAAGCCAACCCGTCATGATCAGCTCCGCGTACTTGGCCGTACTCCCATCATCAGCTGCCACCAGTGGTGTGACGACCGGACCCTGGGGACCTGGCGATCTGCTGGGGAAAAGCTGCTCCATCACGAGGTCGTCGGATCATCGGTGGTGGCGCCGCGCCACCCGGTCAGGAGGAGCGTTGCATCGTCGGTCATGATCGCGCCTCGTGCGCGCGTGAGCGTGAGGGAAAGGGAGCGGGCCACTGCCCGGGCTCCCTGCCGGAACGCAGCCGGTTCACTCCAGGACGGCGAGGTGGTCGGCGGCGCCCCCGCGCCACTCGATAAGGAAGAGGGTCGCGTCGTCACTGGTGCTCCCGCCCCGTTCCTGCTTCAGGGCATGGGAGAGCGAGCGCACCACCGCCCGCACTCCCTGCTCTGCCTGCTCGATGCGGTTGACCCAGTGGATGAGTTGTTCCTCGCCGAACTGCTCTTCGCCGGCCTCGTGCTCCTCGATCAGGCCGTCGGTGAAGCACAGCACCCGGTCGCCGCGTTGGAGCACCTGCTCACTGACCTGGGGCTCTTCACCGCCGAAGCCGACCGGGAGGGTGGTCGGGCTCCGCAGTTGCCGCAGGACCTGGTGGTTGCGGATCAGCAGGGGCGCGGGGTGGCCCGCGTTGACCCACTGCAGGTGGCCCGTTGTGATGTTCAGGCGCATCATCTGCGCCGTGACGAAGTGTTCGGGCCCGAACTGCTCGGCGATGGCCCGGTCCATGAACGCGTAGATTTCGGACAGGCCGATGCCGGCACGTCTGGCGTGCCGGTAAGCACCGACGGCGACAGTGGCCATCGTGGCCGCGTCCAGGCCGTGGCCCATTGCATCGACCACGGCCACGTGCAGGATGTCGTCGTTGAGGGCGTAGTCGAAGCTGTCGCCGGCGACGTTGTAGGCGGGCTCCAGGATTCCTGCCACCGCGACCTGCGGGACGGACATCGCCAGCGGCGGTAGCAGCGACCACTGGATCTCCGCGGCCACGCTCATGGGTTCGCGGCGCCGGGCGAGGAAGAACTGGTCGGTGTAGCCGTGCTTGGTGACCAGCATGTCGGCGATCAGGCCGGCGAGCCTGCGCAGCAGGCGCCGGTCGTCGTCATCGACGGTCCCCAGGGTGAGGGCCAACACTCCCACCTGGTCGCTGCCGTCCAGCAGCGGCAGATACATCCGGACGCCGTCGGCCTGCGGGACCTCGACAGTGGTCGCACGCAGGAAGGCCGTGCCGGCGTGGGAGGCACCGATCGGCTCGGGCTCACCGACGGCCAGCCCCCTGCCGGGCAGCGGCACAAGGAGGAGCTGTGCGTAGTCCTGCAGGAGGATCAAGATGTCCCGGCCACCGACCCTGGCCACCTCTTCCGCGATCAGTGGGGCGATCAGCTGCGGCGGCATCTCGTGTGCCCGGTCCAGCAGCACTCCCAGCAGCCGCTCACCGAATCCCTCCGACCGGTCCACCGCGCCGTTGCCGGGCTGCTGATCACCCTCCGCCATAGCAATGTCCTTTCACCCACCCGCCTGGTTTCGCCTTCACCTGCTGGGCCGGCTACCTCCGACGGGTCGGACATCTGGCAGCCCGTTGCTCGGCTTCGTACATGCTCGGCCGCCTTGTGCACCGGAATCCGCCCGTTCCCTGCCGTCGCGCCGACAGTGCGCAACGGCCCCGGCGTATACACACCGGGGCCGCCCTTCCGGGTCGGTCGCACGTGAGAGTGCACCGGCCCACTGACCATGCTATGCCTGTGCCGCTTTTCCGGCAGAAGGGATCATTTGGGTAATGCGGTCCTTGGTCGGACAGGGCTTCAGCGCCCGTGTCACCCGCGTTCCTCCTCTTGGGCCTCCATGAGCCGGATTCCCTGATGTGTCAGGGTGACCATCGCGGGTGTATTTCCCTGTGCCCAGTCGACGGTGATGAGTCCCTCGCCGACCAGATAGGCGCAAGCGGCGGCCAGATCCTGCTCGGGGACCTGGAGGTCGTCGTGCAGCTTGGCCCCGGTGATGCCGAGGAGGCGATTGCCTTCCGTGGCCTCGTACAGGGTTTTCATAATCGCTTCGCGGTAGCGCTTCCGCTCGTGGAGTGTTGCCATGATTGCCGCCGACTCGTGCTGGGCGCCGTCGAGGGCCCTCGCCTCAGACCTCGTCCGTCTGCGTGAGGTCCCGCTCGGAGGACTGAGTGGCTTCCAGCCAGGACCGCGCCGGCTCTGCCGTGTGCGTGGTGTCCACAGTGAGGTGGAGGCGGGTTCCGCCGTCGCTGCCGGCGGGGTAGCTGCGCTGTTCGGTGGCGGCGAAGCAACGGCGGAGTACCTCTGCGACCCGACGGGCGGCCTCGGGAGACGCGGCGACGATGCGTACCTCGGTACACCCGCCCGAAGGTGGTTCCGGTGGCTTCATGGTGACCTCGTTCATCGGGGCGATGTGCCGGTGGGCGGGCGCCGTGGCGCCGCACCCACCGCCCCCGGTCAGGAGAAAGGTCTGCGTCATCCGGCACCCTCGTCGGGTTCCTTGGGGCGAGGAGTGGCGGCGGGTGATCCGGCGGGTCCTGACGGCCGTCGGACCTTCCGGCTCCGTCGCCTGACTCCCGGCATGGCATCGCCGTAGCGGAACGCGGCGATCCGTTCGTCGTGCTGCCCATTGAGCAGACGGATCCACAGCACTCCAATGATGATCATGGCGATGATCACGGACACGGTGATGGCGATGTCCATGTCCTTACATCCCTCGGGCGGAACTCAGGCGCCCGGTCGGGTCCGGGTTCCCGGCCGCCGCTGAGGCGTGCCCGCCTTCGGTCTCCCACTCCTCTTCCCGATTCAGCGTCTCCCTCGCGTCACGGGTGACGGCCTCGCGCGCCATCAGCGCGCTGGCGGTGAGGAGGCTGCCGGGGGTGGCTGCGGCGGACATCAGCCGGGCGGCAGCGGCCGCACCAGTCTCCGGTGGGATCACCAGCAGGTCCCAGCGGCCTGCGGTGCGGGAAAGAAGGATCAGCTTATGCGGGTCCTGCTCGTCCTTGAACCAGCCCACATGCACCGTATGCCCCGCCACGGGCACCTTGCGCGGGATCACGGGCCAGTGCGACGGGTTCACCGTGACACGCGTGATCCGTCCCCAGCACGCGTCCAGCACGTCCATCAGGGCGGGCAGTTCACGGGAAAGATCGCGGGAGCGAGGCCACCAGGCGCCGTCCAGAAGGCCTGGACCCGACCCGGCCGGGGTCAGAGACAGGCGGGCCGGTGGTGAGGGAACGCGCTCGTTGATGCTCGTACGGTCGATGGTCGCGGTCATGGCGCGAACCTGTCCCCGGGGCCCGTCTTCGACGTCCCGGTGTTGTTGCTCGCCGCGAGCGGCACCGGCATGGGAGCCGGTGTGCGAAATACTCCCGGTGCCTCCACTGTACTGCGGGGACGGCCCGCTGAACTCGTGCGTCACCAGGGATTTCATCGGTAACCAAGCCATGGATGGCGCGTGGGTAGGCCTGGGGATCGCCACACGGAGTACGGTGAAACCGGCAGCCGCCGGGGGACATCCCAGGCGATCAGCAAACGTACGCCGAACCCCGCAGGCGGGTGAGCACCATGTCCGACGCCGACACCCCGCGTGAATCGAAGCTTCTGCCGGACGCGATCCACAAGGTCGTGAAGCCTGGAACGGCCCTCCTGCGGTTGGAGACGACACATACCCGTCAGGGAATTCTCGACGGTGCCTGGTGGCCGCGATCGCGGGACATCGGCGCCGAGCTTCCCGGCCTGATCAGCGCACTGACCGAGCACCTCGGACCTGTCACGCGCGTCGGCCTCGACACCGCCGCCTGGGAAGAACTGCCCACACGACTGATTGTCGACGACCGGGTCGTGCACATCGACTCCTTCCCGGTCGGTGACGACACCGTCCTCATCACCCGAGGCGACCGGGACCACTTCTCCCTGCTGGTGGTTCCACCGGATGCGACGCCTGACGCGGCACGCGCGGCAATGGCCAGGGCCGTCCGGGCCGACAACGTCAGCCAGGCCGATCAGATCCTCATCGACACCGGCACCGGCCGAGCGCACCCGATCTGACGGCCCCCGTCGGCCGTGGTTCCCCGCTCGATGCCGCACGCATCTGGCACGCGCCACCACGTTGATCACCGCACTTCCGCGTCCCGTCGCCCCGCTCGCGCGTCGGAGCCCCCTGACAGATGCCGCCTCGGCCGAGGCCGGCCTTGGCGGGAATCACCGGTCGGTGGCGCAGACGTACCTCCCGAACAAGGGGAGTCGCCGCGAGCCGGCCTCAGGAGGCGATGTCGGCCATCGCGCCGCCGCCGGTGGTGACGCCGCCTTGCGGCTTGGATGCGGCGAAGGGGGCGTGTCCTGCACCGGTGGTGACGGCGCGCCGGCCGCGGCGATATCCGGCCCGGTGAACATCGTGGAGCAGGACACCGCTGCGGCAACGGCCGCGGCACAACGCCGGCGGCCGGTCCTGGAGGATCCGGATATGGGCATGCTCCGTCCTTCCGCCTTCATGGCTGAAAGTCTGTGCCACCGATGCCTCGGACATCGGCACGCACCCGCATGAACAGCACCGCGACCGGACAAGGCGCGCAAGCCAACCGCGGCCGAACGGGCCGACCGAGCTCCTCGAGGGGTGTACGTCGTCGGCCGAGGCCGGCTGTGGTCCGGGGCCGACAGCCCCGGCGGTGAAGATTCGGATCCGCTGCGACCCGGCGATGACGGCGCTCCCGCCACCGGAGCTCGCGGCGTCGCCGGTCCTGCGCGCACCTGGCCTCACCGCCGCTCGGACGCGGGCAGGCCGGCCTTGTGCGCCGCTTCGGGCTCCGGCGGCTTCCCGACGAGGGGACCGATCCGGGCGACACGGCCACCGCAGCGTTCGCGGCCCGGTCCCGCTGACGCGGCAGGCCGGTTACGGACCGCCCACCCACGACCGGCTAAGCTCGGCAGCTGCTCTCGGTTCCGGGGGAGCGGAAATCGTTTTGAGGAAAGGCTTGTTGACTGTGTGGCAGGAGGCGCCGATCTACGACCGGCTCGTCACGGAGCGCGGTGACGTGCCCGCCCAAGCACGCCGGGAGGCCGAGCAGACCCTGCGGAGCCTGGAGCAGGTCATGCGGTCGGGCATGCCCCCGATGGGCGGGCTTCCGCAGCAGGCGCTGCCGTATCCGCCCGGCCCGTGAGGCCGGCTGTCAGGCGAACCGGTCGCGCAGCTCCCGCTTGAGGATCTTCCCGCTGGCGTTGCGCGGCAGTTCGTCCACGAACAGCACCCGCTTCGGGGCCTTGAAGTGGGGGAGCTTCTCACGGGCGTGGGCCAGGATCTCGTCCTCCGTCACGTTGTCGCGCGGAACGACGACGGCGGTGACGGCCTCGATCCAGCGGTCGTCCGGGAGCCCGACGACCGCGGCCTCCGCGACCGATGGATGGGTGTAGAGAGTGTCCTCGACCTGTCGTGAAGCGACCAGCACTCCCCCGGAGTTGATGACATCCTTCACCCGGTCGACGATGGTGTAGTAGCCGTCGCTGTCACGGACGGCGAGGTCACCGGAGCGGAACCAGCCCTCGCGGAAGGCCTCCTCGGTCTCCTGGCGCTTGTCCCAGTAGCCCTCGCACAACTGCGGCGATCGGTAGGCGATCTCTCCCACGGTGCCGTCCGGGACGTCCTTGCCGTCCTCGTCGACGACCCTCGCCTCGACGTGGCGGACGGGACGCCCGCACGAGTCCATCCGTCCTTCGTGCTCGGCGGGCCCGAGCACCGTGGCGAGCGGACCGATCTCGCTCTGGCCGAAGCAGTTGTAGAAGGCAAGTTCCGGCAGTCGCTCCCGGAGCCGTTCGAGTACGGGCACGGGCATGATCGACGCCCCGTAGTACGCCTTGCGCAGGCGGCTCAGGTCGCGGGTGGCGAACTCCGGGTGGTTGGACAGTCCGATCCAGACGGTGGGCGGCGCGAAGAGACTGTCGGCGCGCCCCGCCTCCACCAGGTCGAAGATCCGTGCGGCGTCCGGCGCGTCGAGGATCGTGTTCTCCGCGCCGACGGCGAGGTACGGCAGCAGGAACACATGCATCTGGGCGGAGTGGTAGAGCGGAAGCGAGTGCACCGGCCGGTCGTCCGGCCGGAGGTCGAGCGCCTCGATCGCGCTCGCGTACTCGTGCACCAGCGCCCGGTGGGTCATCATCGCGCCCTTGGGCAGCGCGGTGGTTCCGGAGGTGTACAGCAGCTGGACGAGCTGCTGGGCTTCCCGGTCGGCGTCGTACGGCCGCGGCTCGGCGAGTGCGGTCAGCAGGGAGTCCTCACTGTCGCGCAGGGGCCGCACGGCGAAGCCCTCCGGGACACGCTCGGCGAGGCCTGGGTCCGCAAGGACAAGGGAACTCCCGGACTGGCGCAGGATGTACGCCAGGTCCTCGCCGGTGAGGTTGTGGTTGACCGGGACGTGCACGAGCCCGGCGCGGGAGCAGGCGAGGAAGGCGATCAGGTAGGCGTCGGAGTTGTGCCCGTAGGCCGCGACCCGGTCGTACTCGCCGAGTCCGTGCTCGCTCAGCACGGCGGCCGCGGTGCTGACGGCACGGTCGAGCTCGGCGTAGGTCCAGGACCGGTCGCCGTAGTGGACGGCGGTGCGGTCGGGGGTGCGCCGGGCGCTACGGCGCAGGACGCCGTCGACGGTGCTGCTGAGGAGACGATCCGTGACTGCCATGGCTGGATCCTGGGCGGCGCCGCCGCACGGGTCAAGCATGTCGCACACACGGATACCGAACGGGATGTTGACACGGAGGGTCCGTGCTGCGTGCATGTACCAACCGGCTTTCACCACAGCCCTCTTGGGAGGCACGTTGCTCTTCCGCACGCGTCTGAGACACCTGGTCCTGGCGGGTCTCGCCCTGGTCACCGCCACCGCTTCACTGCCGCCCGCCGCGGCCGCCGGCTCCCGTGACCAGGACCGGCACCGTCCCTCGGGCGGCGGGCTGTCCGCCGTCATCCGGTACACCGAGTACGGCATACCCCACATCGTCGCGAAGGACTGGGCGGACCTCGGCTTCGGCACCGGCTGGGCGCAGGCGGCCGATCAGGTGTGCACCCTCGCCGACGGTTTCGTGACCGTACGCGGGGAGCGGTCACGCCACTTCGGCCCGGACGCGGCGCCGGACGGTTCGCTGTCGTCCGCGACGAGGAATCTGTCGAGCGATCTCTACTTCCGGGGTGTACGCAACGCGGGAACGGTCGAGAAGCTGCTCGCCGCGCCCGCGCCGGCCGGCCCGAGCAGGCAGGTCAAGGAGCTGATGCACGGCTGGGCGGCCGGCTACAACGCCTGGCTGAAGCAGAACCGCATCACCGATCCGGGGTGCGCGGGAGCGGCCTGGGTGGGTCCGGTGAGCACGCTCGACGTGGCCCGGCGCGGCTTCGCCGTATCGGTGCTGGGCGGGCAGGGGCGTGGCATCGAGGGCATCACCGCCGCTCAGCCGCCGGGTGCGGGCGCCGCCGCCGCGGGCGCCCCGCGTACGGCGACGGACCCGGCGGCGACCGCGCGCGCCGCCCGCGAGCTCTTCGCCGCCGAGAGTGCCGACATGGGCTCGAACGCGGTCGCCTTCAGCGGCGGCACCACGGCGAACGGGCGCGGTCTGCTGCTCGGCAATCCGCACTACCCGTGGCAGGGCGGCCGCCGCTTCTGGCAGTCGCAGCAGACCATCCCGGGCGTGCTGAACGTCCAGGGCGCCTCGCTGCTCGGCACGACCGTGGTCAACATCGGCTTCAACGACCGGGTCGCCTGGAGCCACACGGTCGCGACCGGTGTCACGCTCAATCTGCACCAGCTGACCCTGGATCCGGCCGACCCGACCGCGTATCTCGTGGACGGGAAGCCGGAGCGGATGACCCGGCGTACCGTCACCGTGCCGGTGACGGACGGTCCCGCGATCACCCGGACGCAGTGGTGGACGCGGTACGGACCGGTCGTCACCTCGCTCGGCGCCTCGCTGCCACTGCCCTGGACGACGACCACCGCGTACGCGCTGAACGACCCGAACGCCGCCAACCTCCGCGGCTCCGACACCGCGCTGGGCTTCGGCCGCGCCCGCTCCACCGACGACATCCTGCGGACGCTGCGCCGCACGCAGGGCCTTCCATGGGTCAACACCGTCGCGGCGGACTCCTCCGGGCACTCCCTCTTCGCCCAGGCGCAGGTCCTTCCGCGCCTCACCGACGAACTGGTCGCGCGCTGCTCGACGCCGCTCGGCAAGGTCACCTATCCGGCGTCGGGCGTGGCCGTGCTCGACGGCGCGCGCGCGGACTGTGCGATGGGCACCGACCCGGACGCGGTGCAGCCGGGGATCTTCGGACCGTCGAGGATGCCGGTGCTGAAGGACGCCCCGTACGCCGAGAACTCCAACGACAGCGCCTGGCTGACCAACGCCGACCGGCCGCTGACCGGCTACGAGCGGGTCTTCGGCACGATCGCCACGCCTCGCTCGCTGCGCACCCGCGGGGCGATCGAGGATGTCGCGGCGATGGCGGCGAAGGGTCGGCTGAAGGTCACGGACCTGCAGCGCCAGCAGTTCGCGAACCGTGCGCCGGCCGGCGATCTGGCCGCGGCCGACGCGGCGAAGGCCTGCCCCACGGTGCTGCCGCAGGACACCGAGGCGTGCGGGGTGCTCGCGGGCTGGGACCGTACGGTGAACACCTCGAGTCGGGGGGCGCTGCTCTTCGACCGCTTCTGGCGGAGGTTCACGGCGTCGGTGCCGTCGGCCGAGCAGTGGAAGGTGCCGTTCTCCGCCGCCGACCCGGTCCGCACGCCCCACACCTTGAACACCTCGTCACCCGGCTTCGCCAAGGCCCTGACCGAAGCGGTGGCCGAGCTGCGCGCCGCCGGGATCCCGCTGGACGCGCCGTTGGGTGCGGCCCAGTTCGTGGTAAGGAACGGCACGCGCATCCCCGTTCACGGAGGTACGGAGGCACTGGGCATCTGGAACAAGATCGAGCCGGTCTGGAGCCCGGCCGCGGGCGGGTACGCAGAGGTCGCGCACGGCTCCAGCCACATCCAGGCGGTCGGCTGGAACGGCGGCCCGTGCCCTGACGCCCGCACTCTGCTGACGTACTCCCAGTCGTCGAACCCTGTGTCGCCGCACTACAGCGACCAGACCGGGCTGTACGCGGACGGACGCTGGGTGACGGCGCGCTTCTGCGAGAAGGACATCCTGCGCTCGCCGCAGCTGAAAGTGGTACGCGTCAGGGGCTGAACGACAGGAACACGAAGGCGGCGAACAGCACCAGATGGACGCCGCCCTGGAGCAGCGTGGCCCGGCCGGGTACCAGGGTGAGGACGCTGACCACGGCAGTCAGCGCGAGGAGCACCATGTGGGTGGCGTCCTCACCCAGGATCAGGGAGCCCGGCAGCCACACCGAGGCGAGCGCGATCGCCGGGATCGTCAGTCCGATGCTGGCGATGGCAGAGCCGTAGGCCAGGTTGAAGCTGGTCTGCATCCGGTCCCGGCGTGCCGCGCGCACGGCGGCGAGGGTCTCGGGCATCAGGACCATGAGCGCGATGACGACGCCGACCACGGACGTCGGCAGCCCCGCCGACTCCACGCCCTCCTCGATGGTGGGCGAGACGACCTTGGCGTCACCGACGACCGCGACGAGCGCCACGAACAGCAGCGCGGCGCTCCACCAGGTCTGGCGGACCGCGGGCGGCGGAGCGTGCTCGTCGGGGTCGGTTTCCTGGCCGTCCCGGACGACGGGCAGGAAGTAGTCGCGGTGCCTGACGGTCTGTACGGCGACGAAGAGCCCGTACAGGCACAACGAGGCGACGGCGGCGAACGCCAGCTGGGCCGGTGTGAACTCGGGGCCCGGCCGGCTGGTGGTGAAGGTGGGAACCACCAGGGTCATGGTGGCCAGGGTGCAGACGGTCGCCAGTGCGCCGCCGGAGCCCTCGGCGTGGAAGACGGCGATGCGGGTGCGCAGAGAGGCGACCAGAAGGGACAGTCCGACGATGCCGTTGCAGGCGATCATGACGGCGGCGAAGACGGTGTCCCTGGCGTAGGTGGACGCCTTCGCGCCGCCGCCCGCCATCAAGGTGACGATGAGGCCGACCTCGATGACGGTCACGGCGACGGCGAGCACGAGGGAGCCGAACGGTTCGCCGACCCTGTGCGCGACGACCTCGGCGTGATGCACGGCCGCCAGCACCGCGCCGACCAGGCAGAGCGCGACGACCACGACGGCGAAGGCCGGGAGGGCGCGCCCCCAGCCGAGCACAAGGGCCACCGCGGCGGCGACCGGCGCCCAGGTGGTCCACCGTGCCATGAGCGCTCTCGTGCCGGTCCACATGCGGCCCACGCTGCCAGGAGCCCGAGCGGGCCGCGCGGGCTGCTGCGCCGATAGGGGCCTCCCGCCGAGGGTCCGTCAGCACCCGTCGAGCCGGGCGCTGCTCGCGCCGAACACCCAGGGCCTGGTCTCCGCAGCGGGATGCAGTGCGCCTGAGCATGCCCGGGTCCAGGCGAGGGCGACCTGCGACGGGGTGAGGCCCAGGGGGGACCTGGAGGCCCGCGAAGGGCTGCCGGCCGCGCCGTTCGGCAAGGGTGTCGGCGCGGGAGACGGTCGAGACGGGCGCGTCGGAGATGCCGCCACGGGGCAGCCCGCCCAGAGCATGGCGCAGGCGGTCAGGCAGGACCGTGCGAACGCTCCGGACGGGGACTGCGGACCGGGGTGAGCAGCGCCAGTACCGCTAAGAGCAGACAGCCCGCTCCGGCGGCCAGGCCCACCGGCGCCGTGCCGTGGCGCTGCGCGGCCCAGGTGAGAACGGCCGCTCCGAGCGGAGCCGCCGAGTAGTGGATGGTCCAGAACGCCGAAGTGACCCGTCCGAGCAAGTGGTCGGGGGTCACTTCCTGGCGCAGCGACATGGAGCAGGTCCCGGCGACGCCGACACAGCCCAGGAAGACGGCGGTCAGGGCCGCGATGCCCGGCACGCTCCGGGCCGAGCCGATGCCCGCGAGGGCGATGCCGCAGACCGCCACGGCGCCGATCCACGTGGCGCCGAAGCCGAGCTTTCGGCGGACCGGGGCCACGAGCAGGGCTCCGGTGATGGTGCCCATCGCCCCGGCCGCGAAGACGGTACCGACCGTGTCGTCGCTCCGGCCGAGATCGTGCTTGAGGTGATAGATGAGCAGGTCGTTCATGCCGAGTGTCAGGAAGCTGAAGAAGGACAGGCAGACGGTCAGGGCCCGCAGTACCGGATGTCGCCGCAGGAAGGACACGCCGGCGAGCAAGTCCTTCCACACGGTGTGCCGAGCCGCCCCGCCTTCCCGCGGGCAACACCGCATACAGCAGCCAGATCTGCGGGCCGAACGCCCAGATCAGCGGAATGAGTGCGTACAGCGCCATGCGGGCGAGATCGCAGGCGATCAGGAGCATCCTTCTGTCCAGCCGGTCCACCACGATCCCCGCGAAGACCCCGGCGAAGACCGAGGCCGCGCCGGCCACGGCGGTCAGCAGGCCCATCTGCGCGACGGACCCCGTCTCGCGCAACACCAGCAGCGGCAGAGCGATCAGGGCGAAGGAGTCCCCGACGACCGAGAGGGTCTGCGCGGCCCAGAAGCAGCCGAAGTTACGGTCCCGCCGCGGCGCGCGCAACGGGACCGATAAGTGCTCGTCAGCGGTGGGTTCGGACATGCGAGGAGCATAGGGCGGCAACGGACGCGAAGGATCGACAACGAGCCGGGCCGTGGTGCGTTCGACGCGGCGCCCGATCGCAGCGCAGCGATCACGCGTGGCGGCGCGCCCACCAGATGCTGAATACGCGGACTGAGGATCACAACGGGCGGTCGTGGCCCTCCCAGTACGGGTCGCGCAGGCGGCGCTTGTAGAGCTTGCCGTTCGGGTCGCGGGGCATGGCGTCGATGAAGTCGACGCTCTTCGGGCGCTTGTAGCCGGCCAGCCTGGCCGCGCAGTGGTCGAGGATCACCGCGGCGAGGTCCGGGCCCGGGATCCGGCCCGCGGCCGGTTCGACCACGGCCTTGACCTCCTCGCCCCATTCGCTGTGCGGGATGCCGAAGGCCGCGGCGTCGGCGACCGCGGGGTGGGCGAGGAGTGCGGCCTCGATCTCGGCGGGATAGATGTTGACACCGCCCGAGATGATCATGTCGATCTTGCGGTCGCGGAGGAAGAGGTAGCCGTCCTCGTCGAGCACGCCCAGGTCGCCGACGGTGAAGAAGTCGCCGATGCGGTTCTTCCGCGTCTTGGCCTCGTCCTTGTGGTAACTGAAGCCGCCGGTCGACATCTTCATGTAGACGGTGCCGAGTTCGCCGGGCGGCAGCCGGTTGCCGTCGTCGTCGAAGATCGCGAGTTCGCTGATGGGCCAAGCCTTGCCGACCGTGCCGGGCTTCTTGAGCCAGTCCTCGGCGGTGGCGAAGGCGCCGCCGCCCTCGCTGGCCGCGTAGTACTCCTCGACGCAGTTGCCCCACCACTCGATCATCGCCCGCTTGACGTGGTCGGGGCAGGGCGCGGCGCCGTGGATGGCGTGCCGCATCGACGAGACGTCGTACCCCGCCCGTACCTCCTCCGGCAGCGCGAGGAGCCGGTGGAACTGGGTGGGAACCATGTGCGTGTGCGTGCAGGCGTAGGTGTCGATCAGCCTCAGCATCTCCTGCGGCGACCATTTGTCCATCAGCACCAGCCGGTGGCCGATGTGCAGGGACGCGCCCGCGAACTGCAGCACGGCGGTGTGGTAGAGCGGCGAGCAGACGAGATGGACGTTGTCGTCGAAGGGCCTGATGCCGAAGATGCCGAGGAAGCCGCCGAGGTGGGTCTCCTCGGGGAGCTTGCCGGGCAGCGGGCGGCGGATGCCGCGCGGTCGGCCGGTGGTGCCGGACGTGTAGTTCATGACCCAGCCGAGGGTGCGCTCGCCGGGCACCGAGTCGGGCTGTCCGTCGAGGAGTTCGGCATACGGGCGGAAGCCGTCGATCCCGCCGACGGCGTAGCGGTGGCTCGTGGGCAGCTTCGCCTCGCCGGCGGCGGCGGTGGCCGCGGCGGCGAAGCGTTCGTGGGCGATGAGGACCTTGGCGCCGGAGTCGGCGACGATCCAGGCGATCTCGGGGCCGACGAGGTGGTGGTTGACGGGGACGAGATAGAACCCGGCCTGGGACGCGGCGAGATACGCGGTGAAGAACTCGACACCGTTGGGGAGGACGACGGCGAAGGCGTCACCCCGCTCGAGGCCCGCCGCGCGCAGTCCGTGGACGAGCCGGTTGACGTCGGCGTGCAGCCGGCCGGCGGTCCACTCCTCGCCGTCGGGGGCGATCAGGACCGTGCGGTCGGGGTCGGCCGTCGCCTGCACCCAGAAGCCGTTGGGCTGTCCGCCGGTGGACTGCCCACTGGTCGGCTGTCCGCTGCTCGGCCGTCCGCTCACGACTGGCTCCTTCCGGCGATGCGGTTCAGGCGGTCCATGGCACGTTCGAAGCCACTGGTGAGGTCGTCGAAGACCTGCTGGACGCTGCGTTCGGCGTTCATGCGGCCGACGATCTGGCCGACGGGTGTGCCGAGCAGCGGTTCGATCTCGTACTTCTGGATCCGGGAGACGGCCTCTGCGACGAGCAGGCCCTGGAGGGGCATCGGCAGGGCGCCGGGGCCGTTCGGGTCCTCCCACGCTTCGGTCCACTCGGTGCGCAGTTGGCGGGCCGGTTTGCCGGTCAGGGCGCGGGACCGGACGGTGTCGCCGGAGCCGGCGGCGAGCAGCTTCGCGGTGAGGGCGCGCGAGTGGAGGTCGGCCTCGGTCGTGGTGAGCCAGACCGAGCCGAGCCAGACTCCCTGGGCTCCTAGGGCGAGCCCGGCGGCGATCTGCTCGCCGCTGCCGATACCTCCGGCGGCGAGTACCGGCAGGGGCGCGACGGCGTCGACAGCCTCGGGGGTGAGCACCATGGAGGCGATGTCGCCGGTGTGACCGCCCGCCTCATAGCCTTGCGCGACGACGATGTCGATGCCCGCCTCGGCGTGGCGGCGTGCGTGCTTGGCGCTGCCCGCGAGGGCGGCGACGAGGATGCCGTGGTCGTGGGCGCGCTGGACGACGTCGGGGGGCGGGGAGCCCAGGGCGTTGGCGAGGAGCTTGATCGGGTGGTCGAAGGCGACGTCGAGCTGGCCGCGGGCGACCTGCTCCATCCAGCCGGTGATCCGCCAGCCCGCTGCCTCGCCCTCGGGGAGTGCCGGTACGCCGTGCTTGGCGAGGGTCTCCTCGACGAACCGGCGGTGTCCTTCGGGGATCATTGCCTCGACATCGGCCTCCGTGACGCCTTCGACCTTCTTGGCGGGCATGACGACGTCCAGACCGTACGGCTTTCCGTCGGTGTGCTCCTGCATCCAGTCGAGGTCGCGGGCGAGGTCGTCGGGTGCGGTGTAGCGGACCGCGCCGAGGACGCCGAAGCCGCCCGCTCTGGTGATGGCGGCGGCGACCGCGGGGAACGGCGTGAAGCCGAAGATGGCGTGCTCGACTCCCAGTTTCTTGCTCAGCTCCGTCTCCATGGGCGGCAGGATGCCGCAGCGGAACGGCCGAGGGAAGAGATTTTCTGATGCAGTGTCAGATTTCTGCCGGGTCTTGACGCCTCTTCACCTTGGTAAGAAAGTTTCATGTGTTGCGCGATTTCCGAAGGATTCTTTCAGGGAGGGTGAGGTATGACGGAGGCCTCGGCGGGCAGAGGGATCAGCCGTCGCCGGCTCGGCGGCGGGATGCTGGCACTGGGAGGTGCGCTGGTGATCGGACCGCTTCCGGGCGGCGCCGCAGCGGCGGCGGTCCCAGGACCGGGATCCCGCCATGGACGTACGACGCTGCGGCGCGGCTCTCCCGAGCGGGCGGGGCTCATCGCCGCGCACCTCGACAAGCTGGTCGCGGACGCCGAGAAGTACCTGTCCCCCTCCCCCAAGCACCCCTGGTACGCCGGCGCCGTACTGCTCGCGGGCCGTGGCGGGACGGTGGCCCTGCACCGTCCCATCGGCATGGCGGTGCGGTATGCGGCGTACGACCAGGCGACCGACACGGGCGTCGAGTTCCCGGCCGAGCAGCAGATCCCGATGGCCGAGGACACCGTCTTCGATCTCGCCTCGGTGTCCAAGTTGTTCACGTCGATCCTGGCCGTCCAGCAGATCGAGCGGGGCGCGCTGGAGCTGGAGGAGAGGGTCGCCGCGTATCTGCCGGAGTTCGGGGCGGCGGGCAAGCAGGACATCACCGTACGGCAGCTGCTCACGCACACGTCGGGGTTCCGGGCGTGGATACCGCTGTACAAGGAGCCGACGCGGGACGGGCAGCTGCGCCTGCTGTGGAACGAGGCGCCGGCGAACCCGCCCGGCACCAAGTACCTCTACTCCGACCTCAATCTGATCTCGCTGCAGCTGGTCCTGGAGAAGATCACCGGGCTCGGTCTGGAGCGGCTGCTCCACGACGGGATCACGGCCCCGCTCGGGATGGATCGCACGCGCTTCAATCCGCCGCCCTCGTGGAAGCCGAAGATCGCCGCGACCGAGGACGCGCGACTGCCGTGGTCCGGGCTGGAGAGAGGCCTCGTGTGGGGTGAGGTGCACGACGAGAACGCGTACGGGTTCGGCGGGGTCGCGGGCCACGCAGGGGTGTTCTCGTGCGCCTGGGACCTGGCCGTGCTGGCACGGACGCTGCTCAACGGCGGGGCCTACGGGCGGGCCAGGATCCTGTCGGAGGAGTCGGTGGAGCTGATGTTCACCGACTTCAACACCGCGTTCCCCGGTGACGAGCACGGCCTCGGCTTCGAGCTCTACCAGCACTGGTACATGGGCGCGATGGCCACTCCGCGTACGGCGGGGCACACCGGATTCACCGGCACGAGCCTGGTGCTCGACCCGTCGACCGACTCGTTCCTCGTCGTCCTCGGCAACTCCGTCCACCCGGTGCGCAGCTGGCGCTCCGGCAGCGCGCCACGGGTCGCCGCGGCGACCAACATGGCGCGTGCCGTCGCCGTGCGCCCGGAGCGGGGCCGCACGGCCTGGTTCTCCGGGATGGCCGGCGCCACGACGGCCACGCTCGCTCTGCCGGAGGTCACCCCGGAGAGCGACCGCGCGGGTCTGTGCTGCTCGCTGTGGTGGGACACCGAGCCCGGCTCGGACAAGGTGTTCCTGGAGGCCTCCTCGGATGCGGGCGCCACCTGGCAGCCGGTGCCCTTCACGACCGTGCGCGAGGGGCAGTCCGAGCTCCATCCGGCGGGGTCGGCCACCGGCTGGTCCGGGCGCGCGTGGCACCGCCTCGACGCGTCCCTGGTCCCCTGGCGCGGCCGGCCGGTCCGGCTGCGGTGGCGCTACACGACGGACCAGCTCTATGTGGGGCGGGGGGTGTACGTGGACGGCCTGCGCGTCGAGGACGGCACCCGGGTCCTCTTCGACGAGCGGCGCCCTGGCGATGCGGGGCGGATCGAGGCGGTGGGGTGGACGGCCTCCGCGGACTGACGGGGCCGCACCGGCCACCGGGCCGCGCGGGTGCGTGAGGAGCGACGGCGTGACCGCCTGACGGCAGGACGGCGTGACACGCCCCGGACGACACGGCAGACGTCGTCCGGGGCGGTGTCCTGTCACACGACGCGGCGGCTCGCGTGTCCGTGGCGACGGATGACGTCGGCGTAGTGCCGGCCGCTGCCCTTGACCGTGCGCTTCTGGGTCCCGTAGTCGACATGGACGAGCCCGAACCGCTTGTCGTAGCCGTACGCCCACTCGAAGTTGTCGAGCAGCGACCATGCGAAGTACCCGGCGAGCGGTGCCCCCCGGCGTACGGCACGGGCACAGGCGGCCAGGTGCTGGTCCAGATAGGCGGTGCGCTCCGGGTCGTGCACCTGGCCGTCGGCGCCGACGACATCGGGGTAGGCCGAGCCGTTCTCGGTGACGTACAGCTCGCGTGCCCCGTACTCGTCGGTGAGGCGCACCAACAGGCTCTCCAGGCCGCGGGCGTCGATCTCCCAGTCCATGCCGGTCCGGGGGACGCCGGGGCGGCGCACCTGCCGCACGAACGGCGGCGGGCCGGAGGGATCGGCCGTCACGGTCATCGGGAAGTAGTAGTTGAGGCCGAGCCAGTCCAGCGGCTGCGCGATGGTGGCGGCATCCCCCGGGCGCTCGGGGAGTCCGACGCCGTACACCTCGAGCATGTCGGCGGGGAAACCGCGTCCGTGGACGGGGTCGAGCCACCAGCGGTTCGTGTGGCCGTCCATGCGGCGCGCCGCCTCGACGTCGGCATCGGAACCGCCGGCCGGCTCGACGGTGCTGAGGTTGTTGACGATGCCCACGCGCGCGCCGGGCGACGCGGCGCGGACGGCCTGGGCGGCGAGCCCGTGGCCGAGGAGCAGATGGTACGAGGCGGGGACGGCGGCCCGGATGTCGGTCAGGCCGGGGGCCATTCTGCCTTCCAGGTGGCCGATCCAGGCGGAGCAGAGCGGCTCGTTGAGCGTGCACCACCGGGTGATGCGGTCGCCGAGCGCTCCGGCGACGACGGACGCGTAGGCGGCGAAGTGCTCGGCGGTGTCGCGGGCGGGCCAGCCGCCGCGGTCCTGCAGCACCTGGGGCAGGTCCCAGTGGTAGAGGGTGGCGTGCGGGGTGATGCCGGCGTCGAGCAGGCCGTCGGTGAGGCGCTCGTAGAAGTCGAGCCCGGCGGGGTTGGCCGGCCCGTCGCCGCCGGGGACGACGCGCGGCCAGGCGATCGAGAACCGGTAGTCCGTGATGCCCAGTTCCTTCATGAGGGCGATGTCCTCGGGCCAGCGGTGGTAGTGGTCGCAGGCGACGTCGCCGTGGTCGCCGTTGTCGACGGCGCCGGGAGTGTGCGAGAACGTGTCCCAGATGGAGGGGGTGCGGCCGTCCTCCGTGACGGCTCCCTCGATCTGGTACGCCGAGGTGGCGACGCCCCAGGCGAAGTCGTCGGGCAGGGAGCCGGGTTCGTTCGGGTCGGACACGGAGTTCCTCTCGGGTGTGGTCGTCCGGGGTGGGGTCACTTGACGGCTCCGGCGGTGAATCCGGCCACGAGATAACGCTGGAGCAGCAGGAATCCGGCGACGACGGGCACGCTGACGACGAGGGACGCGGCCATGACCTGGTTCCAGTAGACATCGAAGAGGGTCGAGTAGCCCTGCAGCCCGACGGCGAGGGTGCGGGTGGTGTCGTTCGTCATCACGGACGCGAAGAGCACTTCGCCCCAGGCCGTCATGAACGCGTAGATGGCAACGGCGACGATGCCGGGCGTGGCTGCGGGCACGACGACCCGGAACAGCGCGCGCAGCGGTCCGCACCCGTCGACCAGCGCCGCTTCGTCGAGTTCGCGCGGCACGGAGTCGAAGTAACCGATCAGCATCCAGATGGAGAACGGCAGCGAGAACGTGAGGTAGGTGAGGATCAGGCCGCCGCGCGATCCGTACAGCGCCACTCCCGTCGTGTTGCCGATGTTGACGAAGATCAGGAACAGTGGCAGCAGGAAAAGGATGCCGGGGAACATCTGGGTCGACAGGACGGTCACGGTGAACGCGCGCTTGCCGCGGAAGCGGTAGCGGCTGACCGCGTACGCCGCGAAGACGGCGACGACGACCGAGCAGACGGTCGCGGCGCCCGCCACGATGAGCGAGTTCACGAAGTACCGTGCGAGCGGGACCGTCTGCCAGATGTCGATGTAGGGACGGATCGTCAGTGTGCTCGGCAGCCAGCGGAACTCGTCCGAGACGTCCTGGAGCGGCTTGAGCGAGCTGCTCACCATGACGTACACGGGCAGCAGCACGAAGACCGTGAGCAGGCCGAGGAAGACCGCCCTGATCCACTGGAAGGAGCGGGGCGGTGCGGTCGGTGAACGACGGGCCGCGGCCCGGGGGTCAGCCATCTGCGGTCCTCCTTCGGCGCGAGGTCGCGAAGAGATAGATCCCGGTGACGAGCAGCAGGAACAGCAGCAGCAGGACGGACATGGCCGAACCGGTGCCGAAGTTCCAGGTGACGAAGGACGACTGGTAGATGTGGATCGAGATCAGGTCCGCCGCTTCGGGTGCCGCGCGGCCGAACAGCACGTAGGGCGTGTTGAAGTCGTTGAACGTCCACAGGAACAGCACGAGGACGAGGACCTGGTTGACGGAGCGCAGCGAGGGCAGGGTGATCCGGCGGATCTGCTGGATCATCCCGGCACCGTCGATCGCCGCCGCCTCGTACAGCTCCCGGGGGACGGCCTGGAGGGCGGCGGTGACGATGAGGAACGCGAACGGCCAGCTCTTCCAGACGGCGACGATCACCAGTGCCGTGAAGCTGTTGTCGCCGATCAGCCAGAAGGGCCGGTCGCCGCTGAGGCCGAGCTGGTCGTGCAGGACGTGGTTCACCATGCCGTTGTCGCGCTGGAACATGAACGCCCAGGTGATCACGGCGGCGTAGACCGGCAGGGCGTACGGGGTGAGGAAGAGCGCGCGCAGCAGGCCCCGGCCCCGGAAGCGGTCCTGCATGCAGATCGCGGCGGCGGTGCCGAGCAGCCAGCACAGCCCGACGGTGAGCACGGTGAACAGGCATGTGACGAGGAACGAGTGCAGCAGTGCCTGGCCGGCGGGTCCGTCGACGTCGACGGAGAGCCGGTAGTTGTCGAGGCCGGCCCAGGGGGCGGCACTCCAGTCGCGGATGTGGAACTGGGTCAGTTCGCGGAAGCTCATCACGATGCCGATGACCATCGGCACGAGGTGGATGAGGAGTTCCAGGGCGAGCGCGGGCAGCAGCAGGAGGTACGGGAGGCCGATGCGGCGCAGCCGGCCCGGCGGGCGGCGCGGTCGCCGTGCGGCGACCGCGCCGGGCCGCGGTGTGCGGCGGCCCGGCGGCGCCTGGCCGCGGACGGGGTCCTTGGCGGCGGTCGTCACGTTCGTCGTTCCCCCGCGCTCATCGCGGCATCTGCTGCTGGGCCTTGGCCAGGGCGGCCTTGACGGACTCGTCCGTCACGGGTCGGCCGGCGGCCGCGTCGGCGAAGAGCGCCTTGATGGCCGTACCGACCGCCGTCTCGAACTGCGACTCGGCGGGGACCTGCGGCAGGGGCGTCGCGCTCTTGGCGAGGGTGTCGCGCAGCACGGCGAGGTCGGGTGCGGCGAACGCGGCGTTCTGCTGGGCGGCCTTGACGGGCGGGATGGAGCCGTACGTCTTGTTGAGGAGCGTGTTCTCCTCGTCGCTCGTCATGAACTCCACGAACTCGACCGCGCCGTCGAGGTTCTTGCTGTTCTTGAAGACGGCCATGTTGATGCCGGCGACCATGGAGTTGGTCTGCGCCCCGGTGCCGGGGACGCCCGAGGGCACGGGCACCGGGGCGACGCCCCACTCGTCCGGGTTCATGCCGTGGGCCTTGAAGGAGGTGGCCGCGCTCTGCCACAGCACCATCGCCGTCTTGTCCTTGGCGAAGTCCTGGAGGGACTGGTTCTGGGCGTACTCGGCGTTGCCGGGCGCGACGATCTTGTCCTTGGCCATGAAGTCGACGTACTGCTTCAGGGCGGCGACGTTCTCGGGCGTGTCGAAGGTCGGTTTGCCCGCGTCGTCGAAGAAGGCGCCGCCGTGCTGCTGCGAGAGCACGAACGCCTGGTGGATGTTGTTGGAGAGGTTGCCGCCCTCGGCGCCGAGGGCCCACTTCCCGTCCTTGGAGATCCTCTTGCCGGCGGCGACGAGCTCGTCCCAGGTGGCGGGCGGCTTCTCGATGCCGGCCTCCTGGAACATCTGCTTGTTGTAGTAGAGCGCGTACGCCATCGAGTACAGCGGGACGGCGGCCGGGTCCTGGCCGGGTGCGCCGGCCGAGCCGAGCGCGGAGGCGACGAAGCGGTCCTTGCCGCCGATCTTGTCGAAGTGGGCCTCGTCCCACGGCAGCAGCGCGCCGGTGGCCTGGAGCGAGGCGGACCAGGTGTTGCCGATGTTCAGCACGTCGGGGCCCTGACCGGACGTGGTGGCGGCGAGGATGCGGTTCAGGAGGTCGGACCAGGGGACGACTTCGAGCGTGACCTTGATGCCGGTCCTCTCCTCGAACTTCTTCAGTTCCGGTTCGAGGATCTTCTTGTCCGCCTCGATGTCCGGGCCCTGGTTGGAGGCCCAGTAGGTGAGGGTCTTCGGTGAGCTGTTGCCACCGGCGTCGGGATCGGTCCCGCCTCCGCAGCCCGTGACGGCGGCGAGTGCGGTGACCGTGGCGAGGGCCGCTGCGGCTCGGAATCTGCGCATGGCAGGTCGCCCCTTCCAGGGGGTCCGGATGATGGTTGTGTTCAGTCCCTGAACAGCCTCACGGCTTATTTCAGGACGTGAGTTAAGACCTGAGAGAAGGGTGCGTCAAGATGTGCCGCAGGGGTAGGTTCCGCACCGGAAGGGAGACACATGGCCGAGTCCACCAAGCGGACCGTGCGCGACCTGCGGCGCGCCAGCCGCAGCGCCGTATTGCAACGGTTGTATTTCGACGGGCCGTTGAGCCGCCAGGAGCTCGTGCCGTCGACCGGCCTGAGTTCAGGCTCCGTCAGCAATGTCGTCGGCGAACTCGTCGGCGACGGGCTGCTGGAGGAGGCCGGGAGCGTCGAATCGGACGGCGGCCGCCCCCGCACCCTGCTGCGCGTCGCCCCGGACGGTGGCCGGCTGATCGGCGTGGACGTCGGGGAGACCCGGGTCAGGGTCGAACTGTTCGACCTGGCACTGACCGAACTGGCCCGAGCCGACATGCCGTTGTCGCCACGCCACTACGACGTCGACCGCGTCGTGAACCACATCCGCGACGGAATGGCGGCCGTCCTCTCGGGCGCCGAGGTACCCCCGGACCGGCTGCTCGGCGTCGGCGTCGGCGTCCCCGGCATCGTGGACCGCGCCTCCCCGGCGGGCGCTGTTGTGCACGGCCAGACCATCGGCTGGAGGGCCGTACCGCTGGAGGAGTTGCTCCGCTCGCGCGCCGAACCGCTCGGCGGGGCCCGGTACTTCATCGACAACGGTGCCCGCACGCTCGGGCAGGCCGAGATGTGGTTCGGCGGCGGACGGGGCGCGCGGGACGCCGTGGTCGTGCTGCTCGGATCCGGCGTCGGCGCCTGCATCGTCAGCGACGGGCGGCTGTACGGGGGCGCGCACAGCAGCGCCGCCGAGTGGGGGCACAGCACCATGGCGCTGCGCGGCCGCGGCTGCCGGTGCGGCGCACGGGGCTGCCTCGAGGCATATGTCGGCGCCGAGGCGGTGCTGGAGCGCTGGCGCGAGGCGGGCGGACCCGTCACCGACGACACCGACGAGGAGTCCGGGATCGCCGCGCTGATCTCCGCCGCGTACCCGCCGGGCGGTGCGGACCCCGACCCGGTCGCGCGTGGACTGCTCGACGAGACGGCCGAGTACCTCGGTGCCGGCCTCTCGGACCTCATCAACCTCTGCGCCCCCGAACGCATCCTGATCGGCGGCTGGGCGGGACTCCAGCTCGGACCCCATCTGCTGCCCGCCGTACGGGAGTACGCCACCTCCTACGCGCTGCGCCACCCGGCCGGGCACGCCACGATCGAGCTGGGCCGGCTCGGTCCGGACGCGGTCACCGTCGGCGCGGCGACGCTACCGCTGGCCGCCTTCTTCGCGACCGGTGGAACCCGGCCGGCCACGCCGGAGGAACCGCTCGCGCAGGAGAGCGCGGCGCCCGCCGCACGCACCGGCAGACGGCTGGCGGCGGCACGCGTATCCCACGGCGGGGTCGCCGCGGACTGACCTGCGAGCGATGCCGTCGGGCCGGCCTGCCGACGGTCGCCTGCAGGTGTCGACGGCCCGCCGGGGCCACGGCCGGCGCACGCACGCATGCGGGTTTCTCTCAGCGACCCAGCACCGCCATCGCCGCGTTGTGGCCCGGGATGCCGCTCACGCCGCCACCGCGCACGGCGCCCGCGCCGCAGAGCAGCACATTCGGGTGGGCGGTCTCGACGCCCCAGCGGCCCGTCGAGTCGTCCGCGTAGGGGAAGGCCAGATCGCGGTGGAAGATGTGCCCGCCGGGAAGCCGGAGGTCTCGTTCCAGGTCCAGCGGGGTCTTCGCCTCGATGCAGGGCTGTCCGGCCTCGTCGAGGGCCAGGCAGTCCGCGATCGGCTCGTCCAGGTGGGCATCGAGTTCGGCGAGGGTGGCCTTGAGGAGGGCGTCCCGGGTCGCGTCGGGGGCGTCGGTGAAGAGACGGGCCGGGGTGTGGAGGCCGAAGAGCGTCAGGGTCTGGTAGCCCTGGGCGACGAGCTCCGGGGCGAGGATGGACGGATCGGTCAGCGAGTGGCAGTAGATCTCCGACGGCGGTGCCTCGGGAAGACGTCCGGCGGCGGCCTGGGCGTACGCGGTCGCCAACTGGCCGTACCCCTCGGCGATGTGGAAGGTGCCGGAGAACGCCTGGCGCGGGTCGACGGCGCGGTCGCGCAACCGGGGCAGACGGCGCAGCAGCATGTTGACCTTGAGCTGGGCGCCTTCCGCCGGGGCCGGGGGCTCCTCGCCCAGCAGCGCGGACAGGGCCTGCGGTGAGGCGTTCACCAGAACCTTCCGCGCGGCGACCGTGCCCTCCCCGTCCTCCGTCCGGAACACGACCTCCGCGGCATCGCCGTCCGTGTCGATCCGGATGGCCTCGTGGCCGGTCACGATCTCCGCGCCCGCGGCGCGCGCCGCGTCGGCGAGCGCGTCGGTCAGCGCACCCATGCCGCCGACGGGCACGTCCCAGTCGCCGGTGCCGCCGCCGACGACGTGGTAGAGGAAGCAGCGGTTCTGCACCAGTGAGGGGTCATGGGCATCGGCGAAGGTGCCGATCAGCGCGTCGGTCAGGACCACTCCGCGGACCAGGTCGTCGTCGAAGTTCTCCTCGACGGCGACCCCGATCGGCTCCTCGAACAGCATCCGCCAGGTCTCCTCGTCCCCGACCCTGGCCCGCAGCTCCTCACGCGTCGGCAGCGGCCCCGTCAGCGTCGGGAAGACCCGCTCGGCGGCCTGCCGGGTCCGCTCGTAGAACCTCAGCCAGGACGCGTACTCCCGGTCCGACCCGGTGAGCCGCTCGAACGACTCACGGGTGCGGTCCGTCCCGCCGCCCACCAGCAGACCCGTGGGCCGCCCGCCCCGCACGGTCGGCGTGTACGAGGAGACGGTCCGCTTCCGCACGGCGAAACGCAGCCCGAGATCGTGGACGATCGCGTCGGGCAGGAGGGAGACGAGGTACGAGTACCGGGAGAGTCGGGCGTCGACCCCGGCGAACGGGCGGGTGGAGACGGCCGCTCCCCCCGTGTTCCCGAGACGCTCCAGGACGAGGACGGAACGCCCCGCCCTGGCAAGATAGGCGGCGGCGACGAGTCCGTTGTGACCACCGCCCACGATGACGGCGTCGTACACGGGTCGGGAGAACGCTTCGGCTACTGGCATGCCTCTTCGTAGCACGCGATCACCGCGCGGGCCAGGGGCGACGGCGGAGGACCACTCGTCAGACGTCGAGCACGGCCGTCACATCGCCGGAGGCGATCGCCGCCCTCAGTGCCGCGTGGTCGGCGACGGTCCGGTCCGCGTAGGCCGCCGCGAAGTCGGCCATGGCCCGGTCGAACGCGTCGGACCCGCCGAGGTACGCGGCGATGGCGATCCGCTCCCCCGACCGGGCGTGAGCCCGCGCCAGGGCCCAGCCGCACAGTGCGGCGTAGTCGCTCAGCACGACCGGGGACATGTCGGCGACGTCCGCCGAGCCCTTCATGTCGCGCAGCTGCCGCCAGTAGAAGTGACGGCCGGCCGGGCCGCTCACCCAGCCCAGGAAAATGTCGCTCGCCGCCTGGAGCAGCTTCTGCCCCGCGACGACCCGCTGGCCCTGGTGCTTGTACGCCGACGCCGGCAGATGGGGTTCGAGAACGGACCGCTGGGCCTCCTTGATCTGCAGAAACAGCGGATCCCGGTCGTCCCGGCCGATCAGCAGCACGATGAAGCAGCGCGTGCCGACGCTGCCGACACCGACGACCTTGCGGGCCGCTTCGACGAACCGGAAGCGGTCCAGCAGCACCCGCCGCTCCTCCGGCAGGGTGGAGCGGTAGTCGCTGAGGATCTTCCGCACGGCCGCGGCGTCGGGCAGGTCGAGCGCTTCGAGCAGCGGCGGGTCGTAGACGATGCGTCGGCGGCCTTCCACCGTCTCGGTCAGCTTCTCCAGGGCGTGCAGACTGGTACGGCGGCGGGCCTTGGCGATCTGGGCCTCGAAGTGTGCACGCCCGAGTGTCCGGACGAGCGGGAGGATGTCCTCGACACCGATCCGTTCGTACCAGACATCGAGCTCGCCGAGGCCCGCGAGGCGCCGCATCGTCGTCCTGTACGACGCCGCCGCGGACAGGGCGGCCCGCCAGGCCTTCCCCTCGGAATGGCCATTGTCGAGGGAAGCGACGGCGACGCTGGCGACCAGCCGCTTCACATCCCATTCGAACGGACCCGGAAGGGTCTCGTCGAAGTCGTTGAGGTCGAAGACGAGTTCACGGTCCGGGGCGGCGTAGGCCCCGAAGTTGAGCAGATGGGCGTCGCCGCAGAGCTGAACCGTGAGACCGGTGTGCGGCAGTGCGGCGAGATCGGCAGCGATCACGGCTGGCGCGCCGCGCAGATACGGGAACGGGGACACCGCCATCCGGCCGTAGCGGATCGGCACGAGCTCCGGAACACGGGGCCTGGCCTGCTCCTCGAGGATCCGCAGCGGGTCGGCCCGGTCCGCGGCAGGGATCCAGCGCCCGTGCGCGGACCGGGGCACCTGCTTGCGTGCGGCACGACCGCGCCGCGCCTGTTCGGCCGGGTCCGTCATGCTGCCCAGTCTGCGGGCGGGCGGCCACCGGCGGCGGCGGAGCGGAGCCGTTCGAGTGAGGACGGCACACGCGTCGCATCGGGCCACTCGATCCCGGTGAGGTCAGTGGCCTCGGCTCCCCCGCTGCTGGCGGAGCGCTGCCACGCGGCGGTACAGCTCGACCGCCTCGGCGCCCCTGCCGAGCTGTTCCAGGCAGTGTGCCTCGTCGTTGCGGCTTGCCAGGGCGTCGGGATGGTCGGCGCCGAGCACCCGTTCACGGGCCTCGGCGACCCTTCGGTAGACGGCGAGGGCATCCGCCCAGCGGCCCAGCCAGCCCAGCCCGACGGCCACCTCACGGCGGCTGACGAGGGTGTCGGGATGGTCGGGACCGAGGACACGCTCCCGCATCGCGCAGACCTCCCGGGCCTCGGCCAGTGCCTCCTCCCAGCGGGCGAGCCGCCCGAGGTTCACGCCGAGGCCGTGCCGGGCGCGCAGGGTCTCGGGATCCGCGGGGCCGTGCACCCGCGTGCGGTCGTCGACCAGCGCCCGGTACAGCTCCAGGGCCTCGGCGCTGCGGCCGAGACGGCCCAGGCTGATGCCGACCTCGTAGCGTGCTGAGAGCGTGTCGGGGTGGTCCGGCCCGAGTGCCTGCGCCCGGGCGGCCGCGACCTCCCGGTACGTCTGCAGGGCCTCCGTCCAGCGGCCCAACTGACCCAACGCGTACGCGACTTCATAGCGCGTGACGAGCGTGTCCGGGTGCCCGGCCCCGAGGACGCGCTCACGTGCCGCGGCAACCTCGTACGCCATCCGGTACGAGTCCTCGAGACGGCCGAGCCGGCTCAGGTTGAACGCGAGGTTGTGCCGGCAGCGCAGTGTGTCGGGATGGTCCGGCCCCACGGTGCGCTCGCGGGACGCCAGCACCGCCGCGTACACCTGGTGCGCCTCGAAGTGGCGGCCGAGCTGGCCGAGCACGTACGCCGTCTCCTGGCGGGCGGCCAGCGTCTCCGGATGGTCCGGGCCCAGCGTCCGCTCGCGGCCGTCGGCGACGCGGGTGAACTCGCGCAGCGCGTCCGCCGTGCGCCCCGTCCTGCTGAGGGTGAAGCCGACCTCGTAGCGGCTGGCGAGCGTGTCCGGGTGGTCGGGCCCGAGCGCGTGCTCGCGCTCGGCGGCGACCGACCGGTGCACCTCGCCCGCCTCCTCCCAGCGGCCGAGCCGGCCGAGGCTCAGGACCGCATTGTGGCGGCTCGCGAGGACGGCGAGCAGCTCGGGCGGCGGAGTGGGACGCTCCGGCCGCGGCAGCTGCACGGGCACGGGTCCGCGCAGCGCCACGCCGGTGGTCCACTCGCCGGTGAGGCCCGCGGTGTAGTCGGGCGGGGTGGGGCGGAGCGCGGAGCCGCCGGTCGCCTTGTGGCCGGTGGTCATGCCGTCGGTCCACGACGGCAGCCGCCGCTCGCGCGCGGACGCCGCCTCCTGCTGCTCGGGGCCAGGCGCCTCGGGCTGCGCCCGGCCGGACACGGAGCGGGCCGCGGTGATGCGCCGGAGCAGCTCCTTGGCGTCGGCCGGGCGGCCCTCGGGCGTCTTGGCGAGCAGGTCGAGGACGATCCGGTCGAGGAACGAGGGCAGTTCGCCGCGGTGCTTGCGCGGCGGCACGGGCGGCGTGTCGCGGTGCCCGACGAGCACGGACCAGGGGTCCTCGAGGTCGAACGGAGGGACGCCGGTGGCGATTTCGTACAGCACACAGCCCAGCGAGTAGAGGTCGCTGCGGTGGTCGACATGACCGCCGCCGATCTGCTCGGGCGACATGTAGTGCGGGGTGCCCATGGCGATGCCCGTGCCGGTGAGCCGCGAGGTGAAGCCGATGTCGTGGCCGAGGCGGGCGATGCCGAAGTCGCAGATCTTCACCGTGCCGTCGGTGAGCCGCATGATGTTGGCCGGCTTCAAGTCCCGGTGGACGATGCCCCGTTCATGGGTGTACGCGAGGGCGTCGGTGACCTGCTCCGCGATGTCGACGATGTCGGGCACCGACAGCGGATGCTGCCGGTTGTCCTCCAGCAGCTGGCTGAGGTTGCGGCCCTCCAGCAGCTCCATCACCAGATACAGGACGCCCTCGTACTCGCCGAAGTCATGCACGACGGTGACCCCGCGGTGCTGCAGCGCGGCGGCGACCCGCGCCTCCCTGCGGAAGCGCTCCCGCAGCACACCGGTGAAGGACCGGTCATGCTGCTGCCCCAACGGCTTGAGGCACTTGACCGCGACACGCCGGCCGAGCGACTCGTCGCGAGCCTGCCACACCTCGCCCATGCCCCCGCGCCCGATCACATCGAGCAGCCGGTACCGGCCGTGGATCAGCCTGGTGTCCGCCATCGCGTGCTGTCGCCCCCGTCGCTTCGCCGCGGCCTCCCCGGCCCGTCCAGTGTGACTCCTCCACCCCGCAAACGGGGCGGCTTCTCGCTGTGCCGAATGGCTCCGCGACGGACCAGCCCGGCCCGAAGAACGTTGAGCGCGCCCACCGTGTCAGCGTGCGCGGCGTGGCCGCAGTTGACACAGAGGAACTTCTCCTGTGCGGGCCGGTTCTCCTTGGCGGTGTGCCCGCGTGCGGGGCAGTGCCGGGAAGTATTGCGGAGATCCACCGCAATCACCTCCCGTCCGGCGCACTCTGCCTCGGCGTTCAGTATCGCAAGGAACACCCCCCATCCGGCATCGTTGATCGACTTGTTCAGCCCAGCCTTTGCACCGGCCCCGTTTGGCAGGAAGCTGCCCGGCTTGTCGGGGTTCGGTTGAGGCTCAGATGCCTTGCTCATGTTGCGGATGTTGAGGTCCTCGTGCGCGATGAAGTCGTGTTCGCGTACCAGGTCACCAGCGGCCTTGTGCGCGTGGTCAAGCCGTTGACGACGCACCTTGCGATGCAGCCGGGTGATCCCCTCCCCCGCCTTGAGGCGACGCTTTGAACCGCGCCTGCACCGGGACAGGGCCTGCTGAGCGGCTTCGATCTCCGCGGAGACTTCCCCGCCGTGCCGCGGATCGGACACGAATCCGCCGGCCGAATCGGCAAGGAAGTCGGACAGCCCCATGTCGATGCCGACCACGGAGCCGGTTGCGGACAGCGGCACGAACTCGGTCTGCTCGACCGTGAGAATCACGTAGCAACGACGGCCCTCGCGCTTCACCGAGATCGTTTTGACCTTGCCGACCACCGGACGGTGCCGGTGGACCCTGACATGCCCGGCGCGTGGCGAACGCACCCGGGTCACCGGATCGTGCGGGGCGGAGTCCCAGCGGCAGCCGTCGCCGTCCTCGGGGAAGTCCACGGTGTCGAACCGGTTCACCGGTCGAAAGCGCGGGTACCCGGGCTTCTCCGCCGCCTTGATACGGCGGAAGAACGCGGCGAAGGCCTTGTCCAGCCGGCGCAACGTCGCCTGCTGGGACGAGAACGACCAGCGGCCCTGGCGCTGTGGATCGAACGCCCGGACCTCCTTGAGCTGAGCGGACCGCTGCCCGTATCGGACGGTGGTCTTCGAAGGGTGCCGGTAGGCATCTCGACGTTCCTGCAATGCGCCGTTGTGGAGCGAGCAGTGATCGCGCAGCATCTCGCCGAGCGCAACTGTCCGGCGCACGGTGGGCCGCATCAGGAACTTGTACGCACGAATCATTCCGCCCACCCCCTCGGTTCAGGACAACCCCGGAACATAGCATTGCCCACTTCGCCGCCGGGTGCGGTGGATCACCGCTCCAGGTCGTGAAGATCTGCACCGTTCAATCCCGACCCTGCGGCGCTCGACGTCGCAGGGTCAGGATCGGAATCCCTCCCCGGGGCATGGATTCCCCTGAAGAGGAGGGATAGCCGCCTGTCTGCGGAGTTTGTACGGTGCGGGTCTGCTGCCGGGCCCGAGTCGCGCCATTGCCTTCAAGATGTGACCTGGCGGCAGCTGCCAGCGCACCCGGGAGGGGATGGCGCGCAGTGCGTTCCCGGTGGCGAGGAGCTGGTGGGTGACCCGGTCGGGCGGCGGCGCGGGTCTGCCGTAGAGCTCATGGGCGTAAGGGGGCAGGGCGTAGTACGCGAGTGCCGCAACGCGCCGCCAGAGGAGTCCACGCGCCGGGACGAGGAGGGTGTGGACGGGCGGGCGGCGCAGAAAGTCATCGACAGTGCGGGCGTCGGCCCCGGCGGCGAGTTCGGGCCGCACGGTCTCGAAGTAGGCGGCGAGTTCGCCGATGGATGCGGGCACGCCGGCCGGGTCCAGGCCGAGGAGGCGGGCGCTGACGCGGTGCTCGTCGACATAGCGGTCGGCCTGGGCGTCGCTGAGCAGGAAGCCGGAGCGGCGTGCCACGCCCAGATACGAGTCGATCTCGGCGCAGTGGACCCACAGCAGCAGGTCGGGTCGGTCCACGCCCAGGAGCCGGTGGATCTTCCGGACGCGGGCTCCGGCCCGTTCGGCAGCGTCGGTGGTGCCGTAGGTGATGGTGCCGACGAAATTGACGGTGCGCATGAGGCGACCCCAGGCGTCCCTGCGGAAGTCACTGTTGATCATGACTCCGCGGACGGCGCGCGGGTGGAGGGCCTGGAGGTAGAGCGCGCGGACGCCGGCGACCCACATCATGGGGTCGCCGTGCAGCTGCCAGGTGACCGAGTCGGGGCCGAAGAGGCCCGGGTCCGCGTCGCCGCTCATGCTTCAACGGTAGCGCCGTACGCGGTCGACGCCGCGCCCGCGGCATGCCGGTCCAGCCGCGGCGAGGGGCGACTCATGCGATCTCGACGAGCAGGTCGCCTCCTTCCACCTGCTGAATCCGGTTGATGGCCAAGCGGGTGACCCGCCCGGCCTGCGGGGCGGTGATCGTGGCCTCCATCTTCATCGCCTCGATGGTCGCCACCGTGGCACCGGCCTCCACCTCGCCACCCTCGGCGACCGCCAGCGTCACGACGCCGGCGAACGGAGCCGCAACGTGGCCGGGGTTGGCGCGGTCGGCCTTCTCGGTCACCGGTACCTCGGAGGCCGCCGCTTTGTCGCGCACCTGGATGGGCCGCAGCTGGCCGTTCAGGGTGGACATCACGGTGCGCATGCCTCGTTCGTCGGCCTCACCGACGGCCTGCAATTCGATGAGGAGACGCACGCCGGGCTCGAGGTCGACGCCGTACTCCTTCGACTGCCGCAGCCCGTAGAAGAAGTCCTTGCTGTCCAGCACGCTGGTGTCGCCGTACGCCTGGCGGTGGGTGTCGAAGTCGCGCGTCGGGCCGGGGAACAGCAGCCGGTTGAGCGTGGCCCGCCGGTTCTTCTCGAGCTCCGCGCGGTCCTCGGCCGTCAGCTCCTGCACCGGCTTGGCCTCGGCGCGGCCCTCCAGCGCCTTGCTGCGGAACGGCTCCGGCCAGCCGCCGGGCGGGGTGCCGAGCTCGCCGCGCAGGAAGCCGATGACGGAGTCGGGGATGTCGAACCTGTCGGGAGTGGCCTCGAACTCCTCCGGCGCCACCCCGGCACCGACCAGGTGCAGGGCCAGGTCGCCGACCACCTTGGACGACGGAGTGACTTTCACCAGCCGGCCGAGGATCCGGTCGGCGGCGGCGTACATCGCCTCGATCTCCTCGAAGCGGTCCCCCAGGCCGAGGGCGACTGCCTGAGTGCGCAGGTTGGACAGCTGTCCGCCGGGGATCTCGTGGTGGTAGACGCGTCCGGTCGGTGAGGCCAGGCCGGCCTCGAACGGTGCGTAGATCCTGCGGACGCTCTCCCAGTAGGGCTCCAGGTCGCCGACGGCCTGGAGGTCCAGGCCAGTGGGGCGCTGGGAGTGGTCGGTCGCGGCCACGATCGCCGACAGCGACGGCTGCGAGGTCGTACCCGCCATGGACGCGACCGCGCCGTCCACGGCGTCCACGCCGGCCTGGATCGCGGCGAGGTAGGTCGCGAGCTGACCGCCCGCGGTGTCGTGGGTGTGCAGGTGCACCGGCAGGTCGAACTCGCGACGCAGTGCCGACACGAGCGTGGCCGCGGCCGGGGCGCGCAGCAGACCGGCCATGTCCTTGACGGCCAGGACATGGGCACCGGCGTCCACGATCTGCTCGGCCAGGCGGAGGTAGTAGTCCAGCGTGTACAGCCGCTCCGAGGGGTCGGACAGGTCGGAGGTGTAGCACAGGGCGACCTCCGCGACGGCCGTACCGGTCTTCCGTACGGCATCGATGGCGGGCCGCATCTGGCCCACGTCGTTGAGCGCGTCGAAGATCCGGAAGACGTCGATGCCGGTGGCGGCGGCCTCGTGGACGAAGGCGTCGGTGACCTGGGTCGGGTACGGCGTGTAGCCCACGGTGTTACGGCCGCGCAGCAGCATCTGGAGGCAGATATTGGGAACGGCCTCGCGAAGTGCCGCCAGGCGCTCCCAGGGGTCCTCGGCGAGGAAGCGCAGGGCGACGTCGTAGGTGGCACCGCCCCAGCACTCCAGCGACAGCAGCTGGGGCAGAGTCCGCGCCACCGTCGGGGCGATGGCCAGCAGGTCCTTGGTGCGGACCCGGGTGGCGAGCAGCGACTGGTGGGCGTCGCGGAAGGTGGTGTCGGTGACCCCGATGGTCGGCGATTCGCGCAGCCATCGGGCGAAGCCCTGCGGGCCGAGTTCGACGAGTCGCCTCCGGGAGCCCGCGGGCGGCTCGCCGGCCGGAAGCGGTGGCAGCTTGGTGACCGGGTCGATCAGCTCGGGCCGTTCGCCATGGGGCTTGTTGACCGTGACGTCGGCGAGGTAGGTGAGGAGCTTGGTGCCGCGGTCGGCGGAGTGGCGTGCGGTGAGCAGGTGGGGCCGCTGTTCGATGAACGACGTCGTGACTCGCCCGGACCGGAAGTCCGGGTCGTCCAGGACGGCCTGCAGGAACGGGATGTTCGTGGCCACGCCGCGGATGCGGAACTCGGCCACGGCCCGCCGGGCGCGGCCGATGGCTGTCTCGAAGTCCCGGCCCCGGCAGGTGAGCTTGACCAGCATCGAGTCGAAGTGGGCACTGATCTCCGTACCCGCGTGGGTGGTGCCGCCGTCCAGGCGGATGCCGGAGCCTCCCGGCGAGCGGTAGGCGCTGATCCTGCCGGTGTCCGGGCGGAAGCCGTTGGCCGGGTCCTCGGTGGTGATGCGGCACTGCAGCGCGGCGCCGCGGAGAGTGACGGTCTCCTGCGACAGCCCGAGGTCGGCCAGTGTCTCGCCGGCCGCGATGCGCAGCTGCGACTGGACCAGGTCGACGTCGGTGACCTCCTCCGTCACCGTGTGCTCGACCTGGATGCGCGGGTTCATCTCGATGAAGACATGGTTGCCCTCGCGGTCGAGCAGGAACTCCACGGTGCCCGCGTTGCGGTAGCCGATCTCGCGGGCGAACCGCACTGCATCGGCACAGATCCGGTCCCGCAGCGTCGGATCGAGGTTCGGCGCGGGTGACAGTTCGATCACCTTCTGGTGGCGGCGCTGGAGCGAGCAGTCCCGCTCGAACAGGTGGATGACGTTGCCATCCCCGTCGGCGAGGATCTGTACCTCGATGTGGCGCGGATCGACGACGGCTTTTTCCAGGAACACGGTGGGATCACCGAAAGCGGACGCCGCTTCGCGCGACGCCGCCTCGATGGACTCGCGCAGGGCGGCCGGGTCCTCGACGCGGCGCATACCGCGTCCTCCTCCACCGGCGACCGCTTTGACGAACACGGGGAAGCCGATGTCCTCGGCGGCACGGACGAGTTCGTCGACGTCGGTGGAGGGGGCGGAGGAGCCGAGTACCGGCACGCCGGCCGCGCGGGCGGCGGTCACCGCGCGGGCCTTGTTCCCGGTCAACTCGAGGGTTTCGGCGTTCGGCCCGACGAAAGTGATGCCCGCCTCCTCGCAGGCGCGGGCCAGTTCCGGGTTCTCGGACAGGAATCCGTAGCCTGGGTAGACGGCGTCCGCGCCTGCCCGGCGCGCGGCACGAACGATCTCCTGGACGGAGAGATAGGCCCGGACGGGGTGCCCCGGCTCACCGATCTCGTAGGCCTCGTCGGCCTTCAGCCGGTGCAGCGAGTTGCGGTCCTCGTACGGGAAGACGGCAACTGTGCGCGCGCCCAGTTCGTAACTGGCGCGGAACGCGCGAATCGCAATCTCGCCGCGGTTGGCGACCAGCACCTTGCGGAACATTCCGGATCCCTTCGACCTGGCGGCGATGTACCCCATGGTGTCAGCCGGCCCACGCCGTACCCGGCGGTAGCGTCAAGAGTCCAGAGGCGATCAGCCGACCCAGGCTGGGTGGCGTCGATCACGTCATACGGCCGGAGGACGGCGCGCTCTGTCTCTGGCACCCTTGGGATCCGGACGAGCGGGGCTCCGCGTATTCCCCTCACCTACTCGATCCGCGCCGAGAAGGCATGAGCCACGCGATCCAGCGCGGATCGGGGTAAGCGGGCTCTGTGCTCGGACAGACGTGTTGGCTTCGTGTGGGTCGACGTGCCGGTCCGGCCCTCGTGCTCAACGCGCCAAATCGACTGCAAACCCGCCATCCGAAACGCAACGTCTCACCAGTATCGGCCCACCCGCCAGGCTCTGACCTGGCCGGAAGGCAACCGGCTGGGCCACGATCCCACTGAATCCCGGTGCCGACCATCGACGGCATATGACAACTAGGTGGTCACAGACGGTCATCGCCGCACCCGCGGCATCCCGAGCCCGATCCAGGAGATGATCTCGCGCTGGATCTCGTTGTTGCCGCCGCCGAACGTGAAGATCACGGCGGAGCGGTAGCCGCGCTCCAGCTCACCGTGGAGGACGGCGCCGGCCGAGCCCTCCTTGAGCGGGCCCGCGGCCCCGACGACCTCCATCAGCCAGGCGTAGGCGTCACGGCGCGCCTCGGAGCCGTACACCTTGACGGCGGACGCGTCCTGCGGGGTGAGGCTGCCTTCCTGGACGGCGTTCACCATCTGCCAGTTGAGCAGCTTCATCGCGTCGAGCCTGGTGTGCGTACGGGCGAGGCGGCCGCGGACCCAGCCCAGGTCGATGACGCGACGGCCGTCGGCGAGCTTGGTCTCGGACGCCCAGCGCTGGACGTCGTGGAGGGCGCGGATGGCCATGGTCCCGTGGGCGGCGAGGGTGACGCGCTCGTGGTTGAGCTGGTTGGTGATCAGCCGCCAGCCCTTGTTCTCCTCCCCGACGCGGCGGGAGACGGGCACGCGGATGTTCTCGTAGTAGCTGGCGGTCGTGTCGTGGGACGCGAGGGTGTTGATCACGGTGCAGGAGTAGCCCGGGTCGGAGGTCGGCACGAGGAGCATGGTGATGCCCTTGTGCGGCGGGGCTTCCGGGTCGGTGCGGACGGCGAGCCACACCCAGTCGGCGGTGTCCCCGTTGGTTGTCCAGATCTTCTGGCCGTTGACGACGTACTCGTCCCCGTCGCGCACGGCCCGCGTCCTGAGCGCGGCGAGGTCGGTGCCGGCGTCGGGCTCGCTGTAGCCGATGGCGAAGTCGATCTCGCCGGAGAGGATCTTCGGCAGGAAGTATGCCTTCTGCTCATCGGTGCCGTACTGCATGATCGTCGGCCCGACGGTGTTGAGCGCCATCAACGGCAGTGGCACGCCCGACTGGGCGGCCTCGTCGAAGAAGATGAACTGCTCCATGGGGGTCAGCCCGCGGCCGCCGTACTCCTCCGGCCAGCCGACGCCGAGCCAGCCGTCAGTGCCCAGCCGGCGGATCGTCTCACGGTAGAAGCGCTTCTGGGCGGCGGGGTCGGCGTAGCGGGCGTAGGCGTTGTCCGGCACGAGACCGTCGAAGTACGCACGCAGCTCGGCGCGCAACTGCTGCTGCTCAGGCGTGTATTCGAGGTGCACGGCCCCTCCAGGCTCTCGGGTCTCGCGGTCTCGCGCATGCTCGCTTCGGGTGCTGCGGTCGCTTCGGTCGCGGCGTTCGTCGCGGTCCCGCGTTCGTTGCGGTCGTTGCGGTCGCTGCGGTCACTGCCGCGCGGACACAGTAGAACGTGTTGCAGTAATTCGGAAGGGTGCGGGCCCAGGCCGTGAGCGGCCGCTCGGCGTCGCGGACGGCGTGTCGGAGCGCGTCGGCAGCCTGTGGGGGCCGTGTCGGTGGCGTGCAGGTGGCATGTCGGCAAGGGCCGGCAGGGTCGAGGCTCCCCTGTCCCTCGCCTTGTGGAGGACCCATGGATCACGCCCTTCCGCTCCGCTTCATCCAGGTCACCGGCGTCCGCCGGCTCACCCCGCGCATGGCGCGGATCACCTTCGGCGGACCGGATCTCGCCGGGTTCACCCTGGACGCGCCCGACCAGCAGGTGAAGCTGTACTTCCGTTGTGCGTACCCGTGAGGGCTGACGCCGGTGCGTGCGCGCTCCCGGTCAGACCAGGGCAGCGGCCTCCTCGATCGTGAGGCCGTCGCCCTCCGCGTACGCTCGCGCGTAGTCGGCCGGGGCGAGTGCCGCGCGCACCTCCGTCTCCGCGCGGCGCCGAAGCGCCCCCTCCGCGGCGGGCCGGAGCGGGCGGAAGCCCGAGAAGCCCCCGCCCGGCGCGGCGGCGCGGTGGGCATCGTAGGCGCCGAGGAGCCGTGCGGCGTCCTCGGCGTGTCCGAGGTGGGCGCCGGCCCAGGCGGCGACGGGGAACTGGGCGACGATCATCTCGGGCGCCACCAGGTACGCCAGGCTCGCCAGCTCGCGGACCGCGTCGCGGATGTGGTCCCGTGCGGGCCCGTACGCGCCCTCGAGGCAGTCCAGCCAGGCGTGCATCCCGGCCACCGTCCCGGTGAACAGCGGGGGCGTACCCACGGGGAACTCCTCGGCGGTGAGCCGCAGTTGCTCACGAGCGGCGTCCGTGCGCCCGGTGCCGCCGTAGTGCCGCGCCAGCATCAGACCGGCCGTGCTGACCGCCTTTCCGGCGTGGGCCCGCGACTCCTCCACCGCCTCCCGCAGCATCTCCTCGGCGGCCTCGTCACCGGCTTCCAGCCGTACGGACGCGAGGCGGGCCCTGAACATCGGCACCTGGGCGTGCGCGCCGAGCCGGGCGGACGTCTCCATGGCCCGTTGGAAGTCCCGCGCGGCCTTCTCGGACGCGCCGCGGCTCTCGTGCGCCTCACCGCGTGCGGCCAGCGACTCCGCGACACCCCACAGATCACCGGCGCGCTCGAACACGGCGAGGGCCTCGTCGGCGTCGCCGGGGCCGTCGTCGAGGAGCTTCGCCCGCATGAGGAGGGCGAGGCCCAGATCCCAGCCGTCGTATCCGTGCACGCGACAGGCGTGCACCAGGGCGTCGACGCTCTCGCGGAGCCCGGTGAACTCGCCCGTCATCAGCCGCACGAAGTACCACATTGACCCGGGCTGACGGCAGTTCTGCGGCAGGCCGGGGCCGTATGCGGCGACGATCCCGGGCAGGTCCGGTCCCTCGTCTCCCGCCGCGATCATGAGCAGCCGTACGCCTCTGCGCGCTTCCCACAGCTGCTCCTCGCCCCAGGGCGGCGGCGTGTCCGTGCACCGCTCGGGCAGCGGCACGGCGTGTCGCGCCGGGGCCGCGAACGGGTCGGGCCCGAGCGCGGCGACGGTGGCGGCCCAGTGGCGCGCGTCCGCCTGATGATTGCGCAGCTGCCAGAACCAGCTCATCGACAGCGTGAGGCAGAGGGCGTCCTGCTCGTCGCGGCGCACGGTCGCCGTGCGCAGGGCGGCCCGCACGTTGTCGTGCTCGGTCTCGAAGCGCTCCAGCCACTCCGCCTGGTCCGGGCCCCGCAGCTGGGCTTCGCCGGTCCGTGCGAGTTCCCGGTACGCGACGAGGTGGCGGCGTTCGACGGCGTCGCGCTCACCGGACTCGTCGAGGCGGCGGGCCGCGTACGCGGCGATGGTGTCGAGGAGCCGGTACCGCATCCGTCCGGCCGTTCCGTCGGGCCGGGCGACGACGAGTGACTTGTCGACGAGGGAGGCGAGTACGTCCGCGTCCCCGCACACCGCATCGGCCTGCTCGGGGGCGCAGCCGCCGGAGAAAACGGAGAGGCGGCGCAGCGCGGTGCGTTCGGGCGCGTCGAGCAGGTCCCAGGACCAGTCGACGACGGCCCGCAGGGTCTGCTGCCTGGGCAGCGCGGTCCTGCTGGTCCTGCCGCCGGTGCTGAGCAGCCGGAAGCGGTCGTCCAGGCGGTCGGCGATCTGGCGCGGCGAGAGGGCCCGCAGGCGGGCGGCGGCGAGCTCGATGGCGAGCGGCAGCCCGTCGAGGCGGCGGCAGATCTCGTCGCAGGCCTCCGGGTCCTCGTCCGTGCGGAAGCCGGTGCGGGCCGCCGCGCCGCGCTCGGCGAGCAGGCGCAGGGCTCCGTCCCGGGGCAGCGGTTCCACGGCCCGTACGGTCTCCCCCGGCACGCCCAGGGGTTCGCGGCTCGTGGCCAGCACGGACACGCCGGGGCAGCCGGTGAGCACGGCCTCCACGAGTTCGGCGGCGGCACCGACGACGTGTTCGCAGTTGTCGAGGACGAGCAGCATCCGCCGTGCCCCGCACACCTCCACGAGCTGGGCGAACGGCTCCGGCGCCGGGCCCTGCGGCTGGGCCGCCCCACGTACGTGGGGCTCGCGCGCCCCGAGCACCGTCAGTACGGCCTCGGCCACGCTCGCACCGTCCCGTACGGCGGCGAGCTCGACCACCCATGTGCCGTCGGCGGCGCCGGGTGCCGCGTCGGCCGTCTCCAGTGCCAGCCGCGTCTTCCCGACCCCGCCGGTCCCGACGAGCGTCACGAGGCGGCAGGTGGCCAACTGGTCGCGGAGCGCGCCGAGTTCCCGGTCGCGGCCCACGAAGGAGGTGAGGCGGCTGCGCAGGTTGCCGTGGCGGGGAAACGTCGTGTGCGCCGCGGTGGAGACGGCCGGACGGAGCAAGTCCTGGTACAGCGCGCGCAGTTCCGGGCCCGGATCCGTGCCCAGGTGCTCGGCCAGGGCGGCGCGGATCTGCTCGTAGGCCTGGAGGGCCTCGGCGGGGCGGCCGGCGGCGCGGAGAGCTCGGACGTGCAGGGCGTGGACGGCTTCGTCGAGCGGGTGCGCGGTGGTGAGTTCGGCGAGGCCCGCGAGGGCGGCCTCCGAGTGGCCGAGGGCGACGTCGGCGGCCAGGCGCGCTCTGCGCGCCTCGGCGTGGCGGCGTTGGGCACGGACGGCCACGGGGTCGCCGTCACGGATCGGGAGATCCGCGAGGGCGGGGCCGCGCCACAGGGCCAGGGCCTCGTCGAGGAGGGAGGCGGCACGCGCGGGGTCGTCCGCGCGCAGCGCCTGTGTGCCCTGCTCGGTCAGCCGCTCGAAGCCGTACAGGTCGATCGTGTCCGGCTCGGCCGTGAGCCGGTAGCCGCCGGGTACCGAGGTGATCGCGTCGCGGCCCAGCGTGCGCCGCAGCCGGCCGATCAGGGCCTGGAGCGCGGCGGCGGCGTCCGCAGGCTGCTCGTCGTCGGCCCACACCTCGTCGACGAGTTCACCGGCCCGCAGCGGCCGCCCGCCGACGGCCGCCAGTGCGGTCAGCAGCGCGCGCAGCCGGGCGCCGCTGAGCGGCACCTCGCTCCCGTCGGGGCGGAGCACCTGCGTGGCGCCGAGGATGCGGTAGCGGTAGGTCACCCGGCCATTCTCCCGCCGGTCCCGAATCGCTGCGGTGCCGGACGCTGCGGTGCCGGACGCTGCGGTGCCGGGAGACATGCCGATGGCCCTGCTTGTGGGGTCCCGGGCCATGTCCGCACCGCGGGCTCCGCCTCTACCGTCCGGCCCCATGAACTCACTGAGAGCCACATCACAGCGTCTTCGCAGCCGGCTGCCGGCCCTGCTCGCCGCGCTCGCCTTCCTCCCCGTGTTACCGCTTCCGTCGGCCGCCGCCGCTCCGGTCGTCCAGGAAGTCACCGGCTTCGGCTCCAATCCCGGTGCCCTGCGCATGTTCCGTTACGTCCCCGACGGCCTGCCCGCCGGCCGCCCCGTCGTCGTGGTGCTGCACGGCTGCACCCAGAACGCCGCCGGCTACGGCACCGGCAGCGGCTGGACGGAACTCGCCGACCGCTGGGGCTTCTCGCTCGTCCTGCCGCAGCAGACGTCCGCCAACAACGCGAGCTCGTGCTTCAACTGGTTCCAGGCGGGCGACATCGCCCGCGGCCAGGGCGAGGCCGCCTCCATCGCCCAGATGACCGACCGCCAGCTCGCGGACGTGTCCGGCGACCCGGCCCGCATGTACGTCACCGGGCTGTCGGCCGGTGGCGGCATGACGGCGGTGATGATGGCCGCGTACCCCGAGAAGTTCGCCGCGGGCGGGGTCGTCGCGGGGCTGCCGTACGGCTGCGCGCAGGCGGCCGGTTCCCCGTACGTGTGCATGTACGTCGGCGCGACGCAGACGCCCCGCCAATGGGGCGACCGGGTGCGGGCGGCCCGGCCGGGATACACCGGTCCGTGGCCCGCTATGACGGTCGTGCACGGGACGGCGGACTACACCGTGAAGCCGGTCAACATGGACGATCTGATGCGCCAGTGGACGGACGTCCACGGCGCCGACCAGACCGCCGACACGAGCGACACCGTCGCCGGGTACCCGCACCGGGTGTACCGGGCCCCGTCGGGGAAGGCGGTCGTGGAGACGTACGGCATCACCGGCATGGGTCACGGTCAGCCGGTCGATCCGGGTGCCGCGGCGACGCAGTGCGGAACGACCGGGGCGTACGCGCTGGATGTGAATCTGTGCGCGGCGTACCGGCTCGGCCATGGCTGGGGCCTCGGCTGAGCCCCTGATCTCGATGTCCGAACCCGCCGGACCCGATGACCGGCACGACGGACTCTGGGGTGGAACGAACGGATGAGAGAGGACCACGGTCGCCGGAAGGGACAGCCGGCGTGGCGGCCCTGGGGGCTTCGGCGACCAGGCGCATCTCACCCGCACGGCCCGCCGGCTGACGGGTCGCACCAACGGTCGCACCCCGGCCACGCAGCGTGCGGGCGATCAGGAGCCCCCTGAAGTGCCCGCTGAGGCCCGCCTCGGCGAAGGAGACGGCTACGGAGAACGGGTCGGGCCGGGTCGTGAAGGCGGTCGAGCGGCTCACCGCCCGAGCCGTCGGAGCGAAGACGGTCCTCAGGGCGTGATGTTGTGGTTCAGGCGGAACAGGTTGCCGGGGTCGTAGCGCCGCTTGAAGTGCGCCAGCCGGTCGTATTTCTGGCGGTAGTTGGTCCGTACGCGGTCCTGGCCCTGGTCGTCGTGGTCCATGAAATTGACGTAGCCGCCGGCCAGGGAGTGGGGCCGGAGCGCGGCGACGAAGGCGCGGGTCCAGTCGATGGTCGCCTGGTGCCGGTGATCCCGGATTCGGCGTCCTCACCGCGCGGAGTCGGGACGGGAGGGACGGGGCGGCCCGGGTGCCAGGGCCGTTCGGCCCATGCGCGGAAGGTCGGCGATCAACGAGCGTGGGCGGTGTACGGACGGGAGGAACCGCCATGGAACCCCGGACGCGAATCGCGCTCATCGGCCTCGGCAACGACTTCAGGCACGACGACGGGGTGGGCCTGGCGGTCGTCGACGCCTTGCGGACACGCGCGGCCCACCGGCCGCTGCCACGCGGCACGGCGCTCAGTACCTGCGACGGAGACCCGGGCCGGCTCATCGCTCTGTGGCACGAAGCGGATCTCGCCGTCGTCGTGGACTCAGCGCACGCGTACCCGGATCAGCCGGGCAGGGTGGTCCGGCTGGAACTGGACGGCCGGCAGCTCGCGGGTCCCTCGCGTGCCCACTCCCACGGACATGTGCTCGCCGAGGGCATCGAGCTCTCCCGGATCTTCGGACGCCTGCCCGGACGGCTCGTCGTGTACGCCGTCCAGGGGGTCGACTCCTCGCTGGGCAGCGGACTCTCACCGACGATCGCCGCCGAGGTCGAGCGGGTGGCCGAGCGCATCGAGGACGACGTCGCCCTGCACCGGTGCGCGGTCGCGTACGACCGGCAACCCGCGATGCACGTCCCGTGAGCGGCGCGGAGCACCAGGACCGCCCCGCCCCCGAGAGGTTGATCATGACCGACACGTCGCCGGCGCCACCACAGGCTCACGCCCTCCTCGCGGACGGCACGACCGTGCGCATCCGCACGGTCCTGCCCGGGGACCGTCCGCAGGTGCTGCGGCTGTACGAGGGGATGTCCCCGGAGAACCTGCGGCTGCGGTTCTTCACCATGAACCGCGACAACCCCCGGCACGATGCCGACCGGATGTGCGCCCCCGCCGCTTCCCGGCGCCGGGCGCTGCTGGCCGAATCGGGCGACGAGGTCGTGGGGCTGGGCGAGTACGAGCGGCTCACCGAGGGCACCGAGGCGGACGTGGGTCTGGCCGTCTCGGACGGCTGGCACCACCGAGGGGTCGGCACGCTGCTGCTGGAGCACCTCGTGTCCCTGGCGCGGTCCGACGGGATCACCGCGTTCAGCGCCGACGCGCTGTCGGAGAACCACGAGGTGCTGAAGGTCTTCGGCGACCTCGGGCTCGGCGTCTCACGGCACTTCGAGGGGCCCGAGGTGCGCTGCACGGTCCGGCTCACCGAGGACGAGACCTATCTGTCCGCGGTGGATGTCCGACCCCTATCTGCGCCGGCTCCGCTGAAGGAAGGACAGGCCGTGAAGCACGACATGGTCGGCTCCGTGATGACGAGTGAGGTTGTCCGGGCCACGTACGAGACCCCGTTCACGGAGGTCTCCCAGCTGCTGAAGCAGTACCGGATCAGCGGCCTTCCCGTGGTCGACGACGACGAGCAGGTGCTCGGGGTGGTCTCCGAGACCGACCTGATGCTCCATCGGTCCGGGGACGACGACCCTGAGTCCGCCCACCGGTTCCGCCGGCCCGCCCGCACCGGAAAGGCACGGGCCCGGGAGTCCGGGGCGCTCGCCCGCAACGCGGGTCAGCTGATGACCCACCCGGCCATCACCGTCCACGCCGAACAGTCGATCGCCCAGGCCGCACGGACCATGGCCGAGCGCCGTGTCGAACGACTTCCCGTGGTGGACGAGGAGGACCGCCTCGTCGGCATCGTCACCCGGCGCGATCTGCTCCAGGTCTTTCTGCGGCCGGACGCCGAGATCCGCGGGGAGGTGATCGACGAGGTCCTGGTCCGCGCGCTCCGGCTCGCTCCCGCGACCGTGGGCGTCGAGGTGCGCGACGGCGTCGTGACCCTGTCCGGTCAGCTCGAACGCCGCAGCGAGATGCCCGTGGTCCTGCGCATGACCCGCCAGGTCGACGGAGTGATCGACGTCGTCGATCGCCTTTCCTTCCGTGTCGACGACGCGCATCCCCAGCGCTCGGTCCCGGGCTCGGCGGACATGCCGCTCGAGCGGCCTCCCGGACTCTGACGAAGGGTGTGGATCCGGATGGCGCGTACGGCCCTTGTGGCATACGGCACCAGGAACGGCTCCACGGCGGAGATAGCCCGGTTCATCGGTTCCGTGCTGCGCGACGAAGGGCTGCGGGTCGACGTGCGGCCCGCGGCCGAGGTGGGGGACGTCGGCCCGTACGACGTCGTCGTGCTCGGCGGCGCGCTCTATGCGGGGCGCTGGCACCGGGACGCGCGGCGCTTCGCCCGGCGCCACCGCCACGCCCTCGCCGAGCGGCGGGTGTGGCTGTTCAGCAGCGGCCCGCTGGACCCGTCCGCATCGGAACGGGAGATCGCGCCGGTGCCGGGTGCCCGTCGGGCGGAGCGCCGGCTGGGGGCGGAGGAGCATGCCACGTTCGGTGGCCGGCTGCAGGAGGGTGCGCGGGGGCGCATCGCCCGGATGATCCTCGAGCAGGGCCGCGGCGGGGACTTCCGCGACTTCCATCGGATCGCCGAGTGGGCCGAGCGGATCGCCGCCGACCTGGTGGCGATCGAACCGGAACGGTGGTGATCCCATGCTTCACCGGTTGCGGTCCCACGGCCGTCGGCGCGACAATCCGCTGCGCCGCAGGTCGGATGACGTCGAGAGGTGGACCGCGCTCGCTCTCGGGACCGTGCTGGTCCTCGGTGCTCCCGCGGCGGGGCTGGCCGTCGGCTGGTCGGTGCATCACGAGGGACGGACGACCGCGGCGGAGCAGGCATCGGGCCGGGAACGCGTACGGGCCGTGCTCCTCCAGGACGCGCCCCTGCCGGTCCCCGCGGCCGAAGGGGCCGTGGAGGTGGAGTCGTACCCGGTCCCCGTCCGCTGGACCACTCCGGAGGGCGGTGTGCGAGAGGGCGTCGCACCGGTGTCCGCGGGCTCGAGGCGCGGAGAGCGCGCCGATGTCTGGCTGGACGGGCGAGGCCGTGTGACCGCTGCTCCCAAGTCTGACGCGGACATCTGGCTGGAGAGCTTCGCCGCCGGCAGTGTGGCGGCGGCCCTCAGCGCGCTCGGCGTCGCCGGGACACGGACGGCGGTACGCCGGACGGCCGACAGACACCGGATGGCCGAGTGGGAGCGGGAATGGGCCCGCACCGAACCGGAGTGGAGCCGCCGCGGGGTCTGACGGGCCCGGCGCGCCGAACGGGCCGTGCCAGGGGCCACCCGTCCTCTGGCTGGATCGGCGGGCGAGCGCGCGTCGAGCCCGGAACAGAGTGGGAACAGTTGAGGAGCAGCCATGCCGATTCCCCTCACGCACCGTGAGCGAGGTCATGACGCACACCGCCGTCGCCGTGGGGCGCGAAGTCGGCCCTGAGGAGCCTAAGGTGCCTGAGGAGCCTGAGGAGCCTGAGGAGTTCGTCACGCCGATGGAGCGGTGGACGGTCAGCGATGGAGCGGTGGACGGTCAGCGCCCTGCCCGTCGGGGAGGGCGAAGGCCGCGTGATCGGTGTGGTCCCGGAGCCCCATCCGCCGGCCGAGGAGGAACACCGCCACAACGACCTGACCCGGCTCGACCGGCCGCTGTCCGATGCCGCCGAGGCGGGGCCGTCACCGCCGGTGAGCCGGTGTCGGCCCCTGCCGTCATGGTCCACGCGAGCGTCACCATCGCCGATGACGCCCGGGTCATGGCGCGCAGGCGAGTGAAGCGGATGCCCGTCGTCGACGGCGTCGGCATGCTGGACGGCGTCGACAACCGCAGCGAGCTGCTGAAGGTCGTTCCTGCGCCCCGATCAGGAGATCGCCGACGAGATCCGACGCAGCGTCATCGAGGGGCTGCCGCCCGCCGGGCGGACGGACGGAAGTCTCCGTGAGCGACGAAGAGGTGATCGGAGGGCGAGCTCCGGGACGGGGCCCTGATCCCGCTGCCGGCGCGGGGTGTGTCCGCGGTCGAGGGCGTGGCGGACGTTCGGCCGAATCCGAGCCGCCCACTGCGCGCGAACCCTGACCGTGGGCGGATGATGGGGACCGTTCGGCCCTGTTGCGCCGTACGCCCGGGGCGACATGATCAAGAGGGATCACCAGACCTGCAAGAGGCTCACATGTCCGAGGCACCGGTCTTCTCGGCGGAGGCGCCCATCCGGGTGTTCCTCCTCGACGACCACGAGGTCGTCCGGCGTGGCCTGCACGACCTGCTCGACGGCGAATCCGACATCGAGGTGGTGGGCGAGGCCGGGACGGCCGAGCAGGCCCTGGCCCGGGGTCCGGCGCTGCGCCCCCATGTCGCGGTTCTCGACGTCCGGCTACCCGACGGAGACGGCATCACCGTCTGCCGCGACCTGCGCTCACGCATGCCGGATCTCGCCTGCCTCATGCTGACGTCCTTCGACGACGAGGACGCTCTGCTGGACGCGATCATGGCCGGGGCAGCCGGATACGTGCTCAAGCAGATCAAGGGATCGGACCTGGTCTCCGCCGTACGCACCGTCGCGACGGGGCAGTCGATGCTCGATCCCGCCACGACCGCACGGCTGATGCATACGCTGCGCGACCCCGAAGCCGCCCATCCGGCCGAGGACGAACGGCTCGCCGTCCTCACGGACCGGGAACGGGCCGTACTCGATCTGATCGGCGAGGGACTGACCAACCGTCAGATCGGCAAGAAGCTCTATCTGTCGGAGAAGACCGTCAAGAACCACATCTCGCGGCTGCTGTCGAAGCTCGGTGTGGAACGCCGTGTCCAGGCCGCCGTCATCGCGGCACAGTTCCACGAGCACGAGGAACCGCATCACTGACGGACGGTCACCCGGGACGCTCCGGAGCCTCGGTGAGTCCGGTGCTCACCGATGTCCTCCTCTCACTGCCTTCCAGGCAGCGGTACCCGCCACACCAGTCGGGTACCGCCGCAGGCCCCCGGCGCCACGCCCAGCCCGCCGCCCAGCGACTCGGCGCGTTCCACCAGATTGCGCAGCCCGCTTCGCCTGCCGTCGGGCGCGATGCCGACACCGTCGTCGGTCACGGACACGGTGAGCGTCCCGGCGTTCGCGACGATCGAGACCTCGGCCCTGGAGGCCCTGGCATGGCGGGCCACGTTGGCGAGGGCCTCACCGAGCACGGCGATGACCTCGTCGACGATCGGGCGCGTCACGTCGGTGTCGATCAGGCCCTCCATGCTCAGCGCCGGGGCGAAGCCGAGCGTCCGGGTGGCATCCTCGACGCACCGTACGGCTCGGACTCTGAGTCCGGGTGACGCAGCGGGCGCCTCGTGTTCGCGGAGCCCGAAGATGGTCGAGCGGATGATCTTGATGGTGGCGTCGAGGTCGTCGATGGCACGCCCCAGGCGCTCGGATGCCTCGGGGTGCTGCACGAAGCGCTGGGCGCTCTGGAGCGTCATGCCGGTCGCGAACAGCCGTTGAATCGCAAGGTCGTGCAGGTCCCGGGCGATCCGGTCGTGATCGGCGAGGAGAACCATCTGCTCGGCGTCCCGTCGCCGGTCGGCCAGTTCGAGGGCGAGGGCGGCCTGGCCGGTGAAACCGCACAGGGGCGCGGTCTCCGTATCGGTGAAGGCGGGGCGGCCGACACCGCGGGCGAGCATCAGCACGCCGCGCAGGCTGTCCTTGTCACCCACCAGGACGGCCACCGCGGGTCCGCAGTCCTTCCAGCGACCCGGCTGGAAGGTGACGCGGGGGTCGTTGGCCACGTCAGGGGTGGCGATCAAGCCCTCCTCGCTGTGCAGCGCGGCCGTGGCGAGCGTGCCCTCGCGCCTCGGCAGCGTCACGCCCCGGTGTCGCTCGGCACCCTCGCCGAGCGCGAGGGCCGCGCGCAGTTCTCCGCCCCGCTCCACCAGATAGACGACGCCCAGCTCGGCCCCCGTGATCCGCCGGGCACTGCCCAGCATCATCTCCAGCACGTGGGCCTCGGAGGATCCGGAGAGCAGGGCGCTGCTGAACTCGGCGCTGGCGGCGAGCCATTGCTCCCTGAGGCGGACCTCCTCGAAGAGCCGCGCGTTGTCGACCGCGATGCCCGCCGCGACGGCCAGCGTGGAGAGCACCGACTCGTCCTCGGCGTCGAACTCGACCCCACCGCGCTTCTCCGTCAGATAGAGGTTCCCGAACACGTCTTCCCGCACGCGGATGGGCACTCCGAGGAACGAGTGCATCGGCGGATGATGTTCGGGGAAGCCGGACGAGGCCGCGTGCTCGGACAGCTCCGGCAGACGCAGCGGATGGGGGTGCCTGATCAGTTCCCCGAGCAGCCCGTGTCCGGACGGCAGATCGCCGATCTGCTCGCGGAGCCGGTCGCTGATGCCCACCGGGAGGAACTGGGACAGCCTCTTGTCGTCGCCGATCACCCCGAGCGCGCCGTACTCGGCGTCCACGAGGACGACGGCGGCCTCCACGATCTCGCGGAGCACCTGCGCCAGGTCCAGTCCCCTGCCCACGGAGATGACGGCCTCCAGCAGCCCGTTGAGTCGGTCCCTGGTGCCGCGGACCTCGTCGATGCGCACCTGGAGCTCTTCGAGGAGCTGGTCGAGCCGCAGCCGGGGAGCCTGGCCAGAGCCGCTCGGGACGTCCCCGCCCATGACTCCTCCGCGGGTGTCGACGATCACGATGCGCTTCGCGCAATCTCACGGTAGCTCGACGCAAGCCCTCGCGCCGGGCGCGCCCGCTCCTGCCCGTGTCCGGTGAGTTCTCTCAGGTGCCGCTGGTCCGGAGCCGCGGAGCTGGGGCGACCAGCCCGGTTCCGGGGCCGTTCGGCTCTGCGTTCTCCCGTAGGCGGCGAAGGCCCTGACGACCGCTCCCGCGATCACGGCACGGCCGGCGTGGAACATCGTCGAGACGGCCGGAACGATGGGCCGCAGCAAGGTGAAGCGGCTTCCGATGGTCGAAGAGGGCGGGAAAGCTCATCGGCATGGTCGGCCGGAGCGACCTGCTGCGGGCCTTCCTGCGTCGGGATCGAGGCCATCGGCGACGAGATCGGCAGGGACGCACTGGGCCGGACACCGGGGCCGGCCCCCGAATGGGCGCGGATCGTCGTGAGCGTGGGAGTGGTGCCCCTGACCGGCGAGGTCGAGGAGCGGGGCGGGCATCCCCGTTGTCGAGCGCCTCCGCCGCTCCGTGGTCACCGTGGTCCCCGTGGTCCCCGTGGTCCCCGTGGTCACCGTGCACCAGATGATCGGCTACGCGTAGGACAGCCTCCGCCGGCCCGGACGTCGAGCCGCCGCGGAGAGAGCCGGAAGACCGTGCGGGAAACCCCGGCCAGGACCGGTTCCGCACGACAAACGGCGGAAAGGGCCCATCCGCTTCTCGCGGATCCTGATTGCACGGTGCACGGTCGCCGACCGCTTCTCCGCGTCCTCTGCAGAGACCCTTTCCGTCACTTCCATGGAAGCACCCGAAGCGGGACACCACCAGGGCCCAACAGTCCCCGGCCGGCCCCGCGCGGCAGCGCTGCGGCCGTGCCGGGCGGTTCCGCCGGCGCGCCTGCGGAACCGTCGGCCGAGGGTGGGCCTGCGTGTCGAGCGCTCCACCCTCGTCGGGCCGGCCGGACGCGGCGGGGCACACGTCGCCGCGTGGCGGCAGGTCCGGGCCCTGTCGGTCCCGGCACCCGGCCCTTTCGGCCCTCGAACGGGACGCCCCGACCGGTGCATGGTGGTCCTGGGACCACAACGACAGGAGTGGCCGGGATGAAGCACAGCAAGGTCGGGAACCTGATGGTGGGCGAGGTCGTTTCGGTCGTCCCGTCGACGCCGTTCAAGGATGTCGCCAAGCAGCTCGCGGAACACGACATCAGCGGCCTGCCCGTGCTCGACGAGGACGACAGGGTGCTCGGCGTCGTTTCCGAGAGCGATCTCCTGGTGCGGCAGGCATCGGCCGGGTCCGCCGGGCGGGGACGCCGGCCTCCCGCGCACGGTGCCGGTCCCGTCCCGGACAGCGACAAACGCGACGCGCTCACCGCCGCAGAGCTGATGACCGGGCCCGCCGTCACCGTGCATGCCGACGACACGGTCGCGGAGGCCGCCAGGACCATGCTCCGGCGCAGTGTCGAGCGCCTGCCCGTGGTCGACGAGGAGGACCGCCTCGTGGGCATCGTCACCCGGCGCGACCTGCTCCAGGTGTTTCTGCGCCCCGACCCGGAGATCCGCCGCCGGGTGATCGCAGAGGTCCTCGTGGACACCCTGGGTCTCGCGCCCGACGCCGTGGGCGTTCATGTCGTCGACGGCGTGGTCACGTTGGAGGGGCTGCTGGAGAAGCGCAGTGAGATCCCCGTCCTGCTGCGCCTGACGGAGCAGCTGGACGGAGTGGTGTCGGTGACCGACCGCCTCACCGCGCGTGTCGAGGACTCCCGGGCACCGAGCGAGCGGACCGCTGACGGGGTTCTCCGGTGAGCGAGGCGATCGTCGGGACGGACCGGTGGCTCCTGGGGCCGGGGTCCGCGGGCCGTGTGCGGGCTGCTGCGTACGGCCGCGTGGGCGAGAATCGGTCGAGGGGCCGTTCGGCGCCGGCGAGAGACCCTCGCCCCCTGCTGCCGTCCGCTCCCCGCCGTGACGCTGGAGGCGTCACCGCGCCCGCGGCCCCGAGGAGGTCCGCACCATGACGAGCCACGTGACCGTCGGCGTGGACGGGTCGCCCGAAGGCCTGGCCGCAGCCGAGTGGGCCGCCGACGAGGCCCTGCTGCGCAAGGTGCCCTTGTGCCTCGTCAACTCGGACGAGTGGCCCATGTCCGCGGCCGTTCCTGTCGCCGGCCCGACCGAGCAGCTCCGCTGGGTGGACAGGATGCTCGACGAGGCGGCCGACGATCTGCGGCGACGCCGGCCCACGCTGGAGATCACCACCCGGCGGCTGTGCGGGAGGCCCGCGGCCGCCCTGTCCGTCGAGGCGGGCCGGGCGGACATGCTGGTGCTCGGTTCCCGCGGGCTGAGCGGGTTCACGGGCTTTCTCATCGGCTCGGTCGGCGTGGCCACGATCGGTGCCACCGAGCAGCCGGTCGTTCTCGTCCGGGCACCACGGCAGCCGGACGAGCCGCCGCCCGTCCACACCGGCCACTACCGCGACCTGGTCGTCGGCGTCGACATCCACCAGTCCTGCGACAAGCTCCTGGCCTTCGCCTTCGACGAGGCCGCACGGCGGGACTGCGCCCTGCAGGCCGTGTACGCCTGGAAGGTCGCGCCTCTTCTCCGCTACGCCCCGAACGCGGACCCCGGAATCGAGCGGGAGATTGCGCGGCAGGTCGCGGGGGCGCTCGGCGACCTGCTGACGCCCTGGCGGGAGAGGTTCCCGTCGGTGAAGGCCGTCGAGAGAACACTCATCGGCGCTCCCGCGCAGCAGCTGGTGGAGTCCGCCGCCGACGCGGATCTGGTCGTCGTCGGCCGGCGCATCCGCAGAACTCCCCTGGGTGCGCACATCGGCCCCGTCGCCCACGGGGTGATGCACCACTGCGCCGCACCGATCGCGGTCGTGGCCCATGACTGACCGCTTCGTCCGGCAGGAGATTTCCGTGCCTTCACCACCACTCGACACCGCAGCAGTGACCGGCCTCGTGGAGGACGCCACGTCGGCCCCCTCCATGCACAACGCCCAGCCCTGGGCATTCCGGTTCGTGCGCGACAGCGGCCTGTTGCAGGTGCGCGGCGATCCCGAGCGTGCCATGCCCAGGACGGACCCGGAACACCGTGCCCTCCATCTGGGCTGCGGCGCCGCGCTGTTCAACCTGCGGGTGGCGGCCGCGCACGCGGGCAGGGAACCCCTCACCACGCTGCTCCCCGACCCCGCCGACGCCTGGCTGCTCGCCGAGGTGAGTCTTGCCGGACCCGTGCGCCCCGACGACGATCTCGCCGTCCTCCACCCCGCCATCCGCAGGCGGCACACCAGCAGGCTCCCCTTCACGGACGAGGAGATCCCCGACGGCATCCTGGCCGGGCTGTGCGGCGCCGCGCTCCTGGAAGGCGCCCATCTGTACGTGCCCGACGCCTGGCATGTGCAGTCGGTACTGGACCTGGTCCACGACGCGGAGGGCCGCGAGGCGATGGACGCGGCCGCGCGCGCCGAGACGGACCGCTGGACGCACACGGACACCGGGGAGGGCGCGCCCCGCCCGGAGGGAATCACCGCCTATGCGTTCGGCCCCCGGCAGCATGACGTCACCGCGCCCGTGCGGGACTTCGCCGGCCGGCGGCCGGTTCCGGACCGCGACTCCGCCACCTTCGAGAAGCTGCCCCGTCTCGCCCTGCTGGGCACGGCGACCGACACTCCCGTGGACTGGCTGCGGGCCGGCCAGGCCATGGAGCGGGTCCTGCTCCAGGCCACTGCGGACGGGCTGGTCACGTCCCTGACGTCGCAGGCCCTCGAATGGCCCGAACTGCGGTGGGCCGTGCGCGATCCGGGATCGGCGATGGGCCACGTGCAGATGGTGATCCGCCTCGGATACGGTCCCACGGGCCCGGCGACCCCACGCCGTCCGGTGGGTGAGGTCCTCGACATCGTGTGACGCGTCCCCGCGCGTGGCCTGACGGTCCCGTGGGAACCGCGTGTCATGACGGTCCCGTGGGGACACCGCCGTCGCTCACGGACACCGCCGTCGTGCGGCGGATGCGACTGCAGACGCACAGAGGTTTCAGCGACCCGAAGCGGTCCAGAGCGGTTCCACCTTCTCCCACTCGCGCTCCCACTGCGCGAGCGTCCTGCTCTCCAGAACACGCAGGCGCAGCGACACGACGCCGCAGGCCGCGAGGGAGAGCCCGCCGCCGACGACCAGGCCCGCAGCGGCCGCGCTCACGGCGACATCCCGGTCGGAGCGGGGCGGCGAGGCCCGGTCGCCGGCGTCGTCCACCCAGACCTTGACGGTGGTACCTGCCGGGGTGCCGGACGGAACGTGGAGCGTGCCCGTGTGCTGACGGGACGGCGGGAAACGCCAGACCACGCGGGCCGTGGCCTCCGAGCCCGCTTCACTCCGGGTCTCGCCGGGGTCCCGTTCGGCCGCGGTCACGGTCCTCGCACTGATGTGATGCCGGTGCGGTGCTTCGACGCCGGCCTCGCTGCTTATCGTCTCCCACGTGGCCACCCCGGCGGCGGAGCCGACGGCCAGGGCGAGCGGCAGGGACGCGACGAGGGCGAGGACCGCTCTGCTGCGTGACCGGTCGGCCCGGCGGGTGAGCGGGCTGGGATCACGGCCCGCAGCACGCCGCAGATGCCGGCGCAGGGTGGTGCGGTGCGGGTTCTCCCCGGACTGCGAAGGGGTCGGGGACATGGGGACCTCCGGCGCGCGAGGCTCCGCTTCACGGGGCCGTGGTGAGTTCCGATCCGGTGGGCCCAGTGCTGGATGCGTTCGGGATTCCGGAAGTCGCCGCCCTCCCCGTGGCGTACGAGGTATCGCGCGATCCAGCCGGGCGTGGTGGCGCTGCCGCCGAAGGGGACGTGCCCGCGGGCGTGCACCCGGTCCATGACCTTGGCGGCACCGGGCACCGGGCACCGGGCACCGGGCACCGGGCACCGGGCACCGGGCACCGGGCACCGGGCACCGGGCACCGGCGGAGTGTCGCCCTGCTCGGCGGAGCTGTCCACGGGGCCGCCGCTGAAGAGCCGGACGGGCCGCTCGCGCAGAGCTACCGCGCGTTGGGCTCGGCACGGCGCCGGGCGTCGCGGTGCCAGTGTCCCGCGTGGAGCGAGCTGCCGAGCACCACGGCGTCGTAGCCGCTGACGTCCCTGACGCAGCAGGCCGGGGGCACGGCCGTCCCGTAGCCGTCGTCGCTCAGGGCCCCGGCCGATCTCGCCTGCGATGCCGGCGGTGGCACCGTGTGTGCTGCCGCAGGCCACGAGCACGCGCTTGGCGGTCATGACGCGTCCTTCCTTGCGTCCCCGGCGCTGCCCTGCACGGGATCCGCTCCGCCTCGGATCCCTCCACAGGGAGCCCCGTCCCTGTCACCGTCCCTCCTCGGCCCGACCGGTGTCTTGGGGCGTTCAGTCCCGTTGTGGGGCCGTTCGGCCCGTCCGCGCCGGCCGGTACCGGTGCCGCTGCGCTCAGTCCGGCGGCTGCCGGCCGGCCGGGCTGCCGCCGCCCCCCGATGCCTCCGGATCTTCCGCGGGACCTCCCCGGGGACCTCCTTCGGGATCGACGACCCGGCGGCCGGTGATCCGAGTGGGAGCGATCACCAGCCAGAGGTCCCGCTCTCCTCCGGCCCAGGGCAGGGAGTGCGCTTCGGCCTCCAGCCGTCGCACCTCGTCCTCGTCGGTGACGGCTCGGCCGCGTCCCACGACGAGCACGCTCCAGCCCTGGCTGAAGGCATCGTCGATGTGGTCCACCTCGAAGGCGACGTCGGCACCGTCGGCGCAGGCAGGGACGGAGCCCATGGCGGTGCGGAAGGCGATCCCGGCATCGCTGAACAGGTAGTTGACCGGTACGACCGACGGACCGTCCGGCGTGAACACGGCCACTCTTCCCACCCCGTGCATGGACAGCAGCCGGTGGCACTCCTCTTCGTCGAGTTCGCGCAGTTGTGCGTTGCGGGCGGCGCCGCTTCTGCCCGGCGGCCGGTCGAACGTGCCTCCGGTCAGTTCGGCGACCGTGGTCCCCAGCGCGTCGGCGAGCCGCAGCATGACGCCGATCCCGGGCGTTGCCGCACGCTCCTCGATGTACTCGACGTAGGCGGTGGCGGCTCCGCTGCGGTCCGCCAGTTCGTCCCGGGTCAGCCCGAGTTCCTCACGCCGGGCCGCGATCCGTCGCCCGAGATCGGTGCGCCGGCCGTGCACGGTGTCGGCGCCCGCATTCCCGGAGGTCTCCCTCGGCACGTTCCTCGGCACGTTTCTCACCTCCTTCACGATGCCGCCGGCGGCTCTGCCGCGGAGCGGGCGACGGCGTCGTGCCCGGGTCCGCCCAGCGCCACCTTGAGCGCGCCGGTCTCGGCGGCGCGGGAGAAGACGTCGTAGGCCTCCTCCATCTGCCCCAGCGCGAAGCGATGGGTGACCAGTGAGGACGCGGGCAGCCGGTTGGTAGCCATCATGCGCAGCAGCAGCGGTGCGGAGTGTGTGTCGACGAGGCCCGTGGTGATGGTCACGTCCTTGATCCACAAATCCTCGAGGTGCAGCGCCGCGGGTTTGCCGTGCACACCGATGTTGGCGACGCGGCCTCCGGGACACACCATCCGGGTGCACATTTCGAAGGACTCGGGCACGCCCACGGCCTCCATGACGACATCGGCTCCGAGCCCTTCGGTCAGGTCGTCGACCAGCTGCTCCGGCCGCTCGCCGGCGTTTGCCGTGGCGTCGGCGCCCAGTGCGCGGGCGGCCGCCAGACGCGACTCGGCGAGGTCGATCGCGATGATCCGCCCCGGGGTGTAGAGGCGGGCGGTGACGATCGCCGCGAGCCCGATCGGCCCGGCACCGACCACGACGACCGTGTCACCGGGCCTGACGTTGCCGTTCAGGACACCTACCTCGTAGGCCGTGGGGAAGATGTCGGCGAGCAGGACGGCGTCGTGGCTGTCGACGCTGCTGGGCAACGGGTGCACCGACAGGTCGGCGAAGGGCACGCGTACGTATGCGGCTTGGGTGCCGTCGATGAGGTGTCCCAGGACCCAGCCTCCGCGGCACTGGCCGTACCTGTTCTCCCGGCAGAACCGGCAGCGGCCGCACGCGGAGATGCAGGAGACCAGCACCCGGTCGCCCGCGCGCACCGTGCGGACGTCCCCGCCGGTCTCCATGACCTCGCCGACGGCTTCGTGTCCGAGGATCGTGCCCGGGGCCACCTCGGGCACGTCGCCTTTGATGATGTGCAGGTCGGTGCCGCAGATGGTGGCAGCGTCGACGCGGACGATCGCGTCCGCCGCGTCCTTGATGCCCGGGTCCGGTACATCCTGCCACGCGGTCCTGCCCGGTCCCTGGAAGACCAGTGCCTTCATGAGGTGGCCTCTCTCGGTGCTGCCCTGTTCACCTGCTGCCGGGACGGCCCCGCTGCCCGAATCGGCGGTCACCGTCAGGTTGTCCCGGCGGGCGGGGCGGCCGCTTGGGCCGGACGGGCCTCCGGCAGGCCCTGTCGGCCCTTTCGGGCGGCGCGACCACGAACGCCTCCTTGCCGGAGGGCGGCTCCTCCCAGGGTCGGGCCGCGCTGCGGCGCCGCCACCGGCAGCGTCTCAACCGGCAGCGCAGGTGACGGCGTCCGATCTGAGCCGTTCGGTCCTGTGGGTGGGCCCACCAGGCCCTGTCCGCACGCCGGGTCACCGCCGGAGGCTGAGGTGACGAGCCACCCGTGACCGTCATGCGGAGCGCTCGGCACCGTGCCGGCGCCGCTTCCGCGCGTCGGAGAGGAATCCCGCCATGGTCGGCCGCCCGTACACCGTGAACGACGTCATGACCAGGATCAGCCCCAGGGCCCGAGCACCTTTCAGCGCGTCAGGCCGCTTCGTTCCCGGCGCCCTTCACGACCTCCGGGCGGACGATGACGACCGGACACGGCGCGTGCTGTGTGACCTGCTGGCTCACCGAACCGAGCAGCATGCGGGTGAACCCGCCACGGCCGCGGTGGCCGACCACCAGCAGTTCGGCTCCTTCAGACGCGTTCAGCAGCACCTCGGCCGGGTTGCCCCGTACCAGACGCTCGTGCACCCGGGTCTCACCGGTCTCGCCGAGCACCTCGCGTACCTCGCGGACGAGACCTTCCTGGGCGGCCTCCGCGTCGAAATCGGCATCCACCGCGGGAGCCGACCACCCGTGAGCCCCCGGCAGCTCGTACGCCGCCACCGCGTCAACCGTCGCCCCGATCAGAGCGGCGTGCCGGACGGCCCAGCGCAGCGCCCCGTAGGACGAGGGCGAGCCGTCGACGCCCACGACGATGCGCGGAGCCGGTTCGCTCGTGCCCATGCTGTTCCACCTCTCTCACAGATCCCGTCTTCCACGCTGCGCGTCTCCTGGGTATTCCGCCAGGCAAGGGCCGCCGTGAGGAGCGCCTCCAGGAGCGGACGGGGGCGCCTTTCAGCTCTCCCAGGTCCAGTCGGCGACGTCCGGCATGTCGACTCCGTGCTCCCGGATCCACGCATGGTGCCGGGTCCGGGCGTCGGCCATCCTCTGGCGCACGGCCACCGCCCGGACGCCCAGACCGGGGACGCGGTCGATGACGTCCATCACCAGGCGGTAGCGGTCCAGGTCGTTGCGGACGACCATGTCGAACGGCGTCGTGGTCGTCCCGAACTCCTTGTAGCCGCGCACGTGCAGGTTCGGGTGCCCGGCACGGCGGTAGGCGAGGCGGTGCACCAGCCAGGGGTAGCCGTGGTAGGCGAAGATCACGGGCTTGTCGCGGGTGAAGAGGGAGTCGTACTCGGAGTCCGGCATCCCGTGCGGGTGCTCCCCCTGGGGCAGCAGCCGCGTCATGTCGACGACGTTCACGACGCGGACGGCGAGGTCCGGGAGGTGCTGCCGCAGCAGTCCGGCAGCGGCCAGGACCTCCTGCGTCGGCACGTCCCCGGCGCAGGCCAGTACGGCGTCGGGGGCGCGCCCCGCGGTCTCGGTCCCGGCCCACTCCCATGCGCCGGCGCCGCGGGCGCAGTGAGTACGGGCCTCGTCGAGGGTGAGCCAGTCGAAACAGGGCTGTTTGCCGGCGACGATCACGTTCACGTAGTCCCGGCTGCGCAGCGCGTGGTCGGCCACGCAGAGCAGGGTGTTGGCGTCCGGTGGCAGATAGACGCGCACCACTTCGGGGCTCTTGTTGAGGACGTGGTCGACGAATCCGGGGTCCTGGTGCGAGAAGCCGTTGTGGTCCTGGCGCCAGACGTGTGACGTGAGCAGATAGTTGAGGGAGGCGACCGGTGCCCGCCACGACAGCTGCCGCGAGGTCCTGAGCCATTTGATGTGCTGGTTGACCATCGAGTCGACGATGTGGACGAAGGCCTCGTAGCAGGAGAACAGCCCGTGCCGTCCGGTGAGCAGGTAGCCCTCCAGCCAGCCCTGGCAGCAGTGCTCGGAGAGGATCTCCATCACCCGGCCGTCCCGGCTCAGATGCTCGTCGGTCGGGACGATTTCGGCCTGCCACGCCTTTCCCGTTGCGTCGAAGACGGCCTGCAGCCGGTTGGAGGCGGTCTCGTCCGGCCCGACCAGGCGGAAGTTCCGGTGCTCTGCGGAGTCCCGCATGATCTGGGCGATGAGGTCGCCGAGCACGCGGGTGGGCTCGTGCAGCGTCGCTCCCGGGCTGTCGACGGGCACGGCGAAACGCTCCAGCGGCGCGACGGGCAGGTCGCGCAGGAGAAGGCCGCCGTTGGCGTGCGGGGTGGCACCGAGCCTGCGGTCTCCTTCCGGGACGCAGGCGAGCACGTGGGGGCGGGGCCCACCGGTCTCGTCGAAGAGTTCCTCCGGACGGTACGAGCGCAGCCACGCCTCGAGTTGGGCGAGATGCCGGGGATTGTCACGGACGCCCGCCAGCGGGACCTGGTGGGCCCGCCAGGTGCCCTCGACGGGTTGGCCGTCGACGCGTGCGGGTCCGGTCCAGCCCTTGGGGGTGCGCAGGACGATCAGGGGCCATCGCGGCCGTTCGCTGCTCTTTCCGGCACGGGCGGTCCGCTGGATGCCGGCGATGCGCTCCACTGCCCGGTCCATCGCGGCGGCCATGGCCCGGTGCACGTCCATGGGGTCGTCCCCGGTGACGTGCAGGGGCTCGTGGCCGTAGCCGCGCAGCAGATCGTCGAGTTCGTTCTGCGGCAGCCGGGCCGGCACGGTCGGGTTCGCGATCTTGTAGCCGTTGAGGTGCAGGATCGGCAGTACCGCCCCGTCGTGAACGGGGTCGAGGAACTTGTTGGAGTGCCAGGAGGCGGCCAGCGGCCCGGTTTCGGCCTCTCCGTCGCCGATCACACAGGCGACCAGCAGCCCGGGATTGTCCAGGGCGGCCCCGTAGGCGTGTGCGAGGGCGTAGCCCAGCTCACCGCCTTCGTGGATGGAGCCGGGTGTCTCGGGGGCGACATGGCTGGGCACCCCGCCGGGGAACGAGAACTGGCGGAAGAGCCGGTTCATGCCGGCCTCGTCCCGGCTCACGTCCGGGTACGTCTCGCTGTAGCTGCCCTCCAGCCAGGAGTTGGCCAGCACGGCGGGCCCGCCGTGGCCGGGGCCCCAGACGCATAGGGCCTGCAGGTCACGTGCCTTGATCACACGGTTGAGATGGGTGTGGACGAAATTGAGTCCGGGTGACGTGCCCCAGTGCCCGAGGAGGCGCGGTTTGATGTGCTCAGGTCGCAACGGCTCGGTCAGCAGCGCGTTGCCCATCAGATAGATCTGCCCCGCGGCCAGGAAGTTCGCCGCCCGCCAGTGCGCGTCCAGGTCGCGCAGTTCCTTCCGGCTCAAAGCCGTCCGGCCGTGACGCTTGACCGTGACCATCAGACCCTCCGTAACGTCGTTGCATGGCAGACAAGAAACACACCGGCCGGCAGGCGGCGATGTCGCGCTCGTTGTACGAGCGGGAGCTGCTGCGCCTGCAGACGGAGCTGGTGAAGCTGCAGGAATGGGTACGTGCCGAGGGCGCCCGTCTGGTCGTGGTGTTCGAAGGGCGGGACGCGGCCGGCAAGGGCGGCACGATCAAACGGGTCACCGAACACCTCAATCCCAGGGTCGCGCGGATCGTCGCCCTCCCGGCGCCCACCGAGCGTGAACGCACGCAGTGGTACTTCCAGCGCTACACGGAGCACCTTCCCGCCTCAGGAGAGATCGTCCTGTTCGACCGGAGCTGGTACAACCGCGCGGGTGTCGAACGCGTCATGGGTTTCTGCACCAAGGAGGAGCACCAGCGCTTCCTTCACCAGTGCCCGATCTTCGAGCGGATGCTGGTCGAGGACGGCATCCTGCTGCGCAAGTACTGGTTCTCGGTGAGCGACGCGGTCCAGGAGGAGAGGTTCCGCCGGCGGCTGGCCGACCCCACCCGCCGCTGGAAGATCTCCGGGATGGACCTCGAGTCGCTCACCCGATGGGAGGCGTACTCCCGGGCGAAGGACGACATGTTCGTCCACACCGACATCCCGGAGGCCCCCTGGTACGTCGTCGAGAGCGACGACAAGCGGAGGGCGCGGCTGAACATGATCGCGCATCTGCTGTCGACGGTTCCGTACGAGGCGGTCCGGCTGCCGGTGATCGAATTGCCGGCACGGCCGCCGGGCACCGGGTACCAGCGGCCTCCCAGGGATCTGCAGTCCTACGTTCCCGACCATGCGGCACGCCTGATCGAGCAGGCGGAGTAGTCGCGGACGGAGCAGTCGCGGCACCGGCCTCACTCCCCCAGGGCACGACACCGACGGGAAACGCCCTCCGTGCCCCGGTCCGGCGCTCGGCCGGGGCCCGGGGAGGGCGGACGGGCTCCGATGGGGACCGTACGGCCCGTGCGGCGGCCGGCGCTCAGCCGATGCTGCCGGGCGCATCCGCCGTCGGCGGCAGGTGGGCGCCGCGCAGGGTCTCGATGTCGCCGTAGGCCGCGATCATCAGGCGGCGCCCGAGGTCCTGGACGGCGCGGCTCGCGGCCAGTTCGTCGCCGATCTCCGGAACATCCGTGTCGTCGGGCCTGCACCGCGCGACTCCGTGGCCGGTGAGCACCGTGGTCCCGGTGTCCAGGTCCACGCGTGCCTTGGTGGTCCCGTCCTCCTCGAACAGATACAGCCGGATCTTCCACTCCGCCGTTCGTGTCATGACGCCCGCTCCGTCCGCGCGCCGCAGGCTCACTGCGGCACCTGCATCGTTCCGCTGCCGTGGGGTGCGTAGAGATCCAGAAGCCGGATCCGGGTGGTCTGCAGCCGGTGTGCGACCACGTCGAGAACGCGCCGCGTGAGGGCCAGGCCGAGCGCGGGCTCCGCCTCGCACAGCGCCCGCACCGCCCGGGCATCGAACTCATGGGCCCGTACCAGGCTGAACGCCTCGGCGCCCAGCCGCCAGGTGTACGGAGGGACCAGCCACGACCATCCGAGCAGATCACCGTGGCCCAGCGTGTCGACCGTGGCGGCTCGGCTGCCAGGGGCCTGGAGGTCGAGGGTGGCCGCGCCGGTACGGATGATCCAGAACCGGTCCGCGGGGTCGCCCTCGTCGAAGATCCGTGTGCCTGCCGGGATCACGACCTCGTGGGAGCACGTCATCAGGCGGTCGCACTCGTCCGACGGAAGGCCATAGAGAAATGTGCCGGTCATGGACTGTCCTCCCAAGGGCCGGGACCGGGCGGCGAGTCCGCAGGGGCTACCGGCCGTTCTCGCTCCAGCCTGCGCCCGCGGTGCGCCGCGGGCATGGGCCGTTCGGCTCGACCCGCGGGCCCGAACGGGTCTGCGATCGCTCGCGAGCGCGCTGCGGACCACCGGGGCCGTGGTCGTTGCGCACGCGGCTCTCCGCTCTGTGGGGCTCCGCGACGCACGTACTCGACGGGTGCGCCCCGCCGCGCCGCACCGGGCAGCGACGGCACCGGCGACGGCCCGTGACTCACACGCGGGCCGCGGCCCTCAGGTCGCGGTCGAAGATCTGGACGCCCTCGTCGAGGCCAGCGGCCGGTTCACGCCCGCCGACATCGGGGCGGAGCGAGCTGGAATCGTTCCGCGGCCTGCGGATGTTCCAACGGCAGCACGAGCCGCCGCTCGATGAGGCTCTTCTCCGCGTCCATCCCCGCGATGTGGTCCCACAGCCCTGCCTCCGGCACCGCGCCGCCGAGCTGATCCAGAAGGGTGGCCTCGGCCGAATCCGCGGACAGCACCTTCTTACCCGCTCCCGCCCCCGACCTCACCGCTCCAGACACGCCTCGCCGACCGCGAGCGCCGCGGCCATGATGCTCAGCTGTGGATTGACCTCGGGGCAGCCTGGCAGCACCGACGCGTCCGCGACGAGCACTCCGTGCACCCCCCGGAGCCGTCCCACGGCATCGGCCGGGAACCGCTCGGGGTCGACGCCGGCGGCGACCGTGCCAGTGGGGTGGTAGGCGGAGAGGTGCAGGTGCCGGGGACCGACGCGGGCCAGGATGTCGTCCAGTGCGGCAAGGGTGCGAGCGCGCGGGGCTGTGGGGATGCCGGTGAGGACCTCCTCGGCGCCGGCGGCGAACAGCAGCTCGCCCATGGCGCGCACGGCCCGCATCAGACGGCCGGCGTCACGGCGGTCCAGGTCGTAGCGGACCAGTGTGCGGTCGCGGCCGAGCACGCGGCCCGACGGACGGTCGGCGATCATGGCGCCGAGGGTGGCGAGCCGCTCGGCGTCCTCCAGTTCGCGCCGCAGCTCGCTGCCGAGGCCGGGCAGGACGAAGGAACCCATGCCGGGTGGGGTCGCGGTGGCCTCGATCAGTACGCCGCCTTCGTGGTGCTCCTCCACGCCCACGCTCTGCAGGACTCCCTCCCAGGCGGTGACCGGCTCGGGGAAGCGACCGGCGACGCTGGTGGCCGGATGGACGCTGAGGTTCCGTCCGAGGCGCGGGTGTCCGCCGAGGCCCGAGCGGCGCAGCAGGGGCGGTGACTGCAGGGCGCCCGCGGCGACGACGACCAGCGGGGCGAGGATCTCGAACTCGCCGCCGCCCTCGCGTCGTACGCGTACGCCCGCTGCCCGGGGACCTCCCGGGCGGTCGCCGTCCACGATGATCCGCCGCACCTGCGCGCCGGTGACGATCCGGGCGCCCGCGGCGCAGGCGTCGGGCAGCACGGAGAGCTGCACGCTCTGTTTCGCGCCGGTCGGGCAGCCCACGACGCACTGGCAGGAGCCCCTGCAGCCGGGCGCGTTGCGGCGCAGGGGTGCGGCCCGCCAGCCGAGGCGTTCGGCTCCGGCGAGGGCGATCCGGCCGTTGTCGCCGAGGACGTCGAGGGGCTGGGGGGCCACGCGCAGGGTGCGCTCGGCCTCGTCGAGGTACGGGCCGAAGCGGTCGGCGAGCGCGAAGCCGAAGTCCTTCGACCAGCGTGCGAGTACATGGTCCGGAGTGCGGTAGCAGGTGCCGGAGTTGACGACGGTGGTGCCGCCGACGGCCCGGCCCACGGGCAGCAGCATCGGCGGACTTCCCAGGGCGACGGTGGCGCCGCCGTCGCGGTACAGCTCGGCGAACCGGTCGAGCGGGGTGCGTCGGCCGAACGACTCGGTGGAGTGGTGCTGCCCTTCCTCCAGGACGACGACACGCAGTCCGGCGCGCGCCAGCGTACGTGCGGCCATGGCCCCGCCCGCGCCGGAGCCGATGACGACGGCGTCCGCGGTGGAGCGTGCGGGCCAGGCATCGGCGGGGGTGCAGTCGAGCGGAGGATCTGTTCGCGACAACGAGCTTTTCCGGAACCCTTGTTGGAGCATCCGCTCGGTTCCGGCGGCGAGCAGGACGGGCACTTTGAGCACGTCGAGCAGGGGCAGGAGCGCGGGGCGCGCGCCCAGCCCGCCCAGCACGGCCTCCCGCTCGGGGCCGGTGAGTGCGGCGAGCCTGCGGCCGGTGCGGGCCACGGCGTACGCGTCGATGGCGTGGGCCGCGGCCCGTACGCCTGCCCGGGCGGGATACGGCATCGAGTCGAGGACCGCGTCCAGCCTGCCGGGTACGCGTGCGGGCCAGTCGCCGCTGCCGCCGGCCGTGCCCTCGTCGGCGATGAGGGCGGCCACCAGTCCACCGAGGCTCATCGGGTGCCCACCTCCGCGTGTGCCGTGCCGTCCAGGGCCCATTTCGCCTCCGTACGCCAGCCGCCCGGCCACCACCAGCGCTCCAGCAGCACCAGCGCGTCCGCGCTCTCGCTGTTGCGGCAGACCGCCTGCGCACCGTCCGGGTCGGTGTAGTCGAGGGCGAGGGTGCCCTCCTCCGGCTGGGTGACCTCGACCCGGATGCGGCGCAGTCCCGCCCGCCCGGTCACCGTCCACACGGGCAGCCCGATGGCGGCGCGGAAACGACCGAGCCCCGCCCAGCCGAGGGCCGTGCGCTCCGCCCGGCGCGGCCAGGTGCGGCCGCCGCGACGCAGGCGCAGGAAGACCAGCGGCGGCAGGCGCCGCAGGCCGGGGCGCATGGAAACCGCGGCGACGATCTCCAGGACGTCTCCGCCGCCCAGGTCCGCGTGCAGCCAGGCCCAGCGGCGGGCGTTGCCGTGGCCGTAGATCCGGGCAGAGGCTCCGGGCGCGGCGGCCAGCGTCAGAGGCGCGTCGTCGTACGTGAACGTCCCGTCGTACGAGGCGCGCGCGGCCGGCAGGATCTGGGCGGCCGGCAGCAGGGGGCGGCGCCAGGACCAGCGGGGGAAGGTGAACAGCGGTGTGTCCGTGGGCTGTTCGGTGAGGTCCCACCGCAGGGTGCCGGCCGAGCCGGTGAGCCGGCCGGGCACGGCCGACACCCCGTCCGCGGCGAAGCCCGGCGTGCCTCCGGTCCACTTGGCGGGGCCGAAGCGGGCGTGCCGTACGGGTGCGTCCTTCGGGAACACCGCGGCCCAGCCGTGCGCGTAGGGCTCGGATCCGTCGGCGGGCGCGGTGAGTTCGTGGTGGAGCCAGAGACCGGCGCCGGTCGCCGGGTCGGTGAGCGTGGTGTACCAGACCTCGGTGCGGCCTGCTTCGCCGTTCCAGCGGGGCGCCATCAGTGCGTCCGGGTCGTCGTGGCGCGGGAAGCGGAAGCTCGCCAGGAAGGGCAGCAGCTGCGTGGCGAGAGGGAAGCGCAGGGTGCCTGTGCCGACCTGGGCCCCGTCCTCGTAGAGCGTGTACGGCAGCACGGTCATCGACGCGAGTGGCCTGAGCGGGGTCACGGACTTCCAGCCGTCGAGGGTGAGGCGGCGGCCGTCGGCGGCGAAGGAGATGCGGTAGCGGATGCGGCGTCTGGCCAGCGGCGAGATCTCCAACTCCCCCTGGGCGTGGGCGTCGTCGGCCCAGCCCGCGATGCGCATCCGGCCGGTGGTCCGCGCCTCGATCGTGCCGAGAGGGCGCATCACACGGTCCGCACGGACGCGCAGATCGAGTCGGACCCGGCGGGTCCGGTCCTCGCCGTCGAGGCGGACCGTGCCGAGCATGGTCTCGCTGAACGAGGTGCCTCGTGTGCCCGTGCCCGTGCCCCTGCCCGTACTGTCGCTCCTGCTCATGCGAGTCCCTCCAGCATGATCCGCTCGGTCGCCGTCAGATACGCCTCGGCCGCGCGCCGCGCGCCGCTCTCGTCACCGGCCGCCACCGCGTCGACCACCGGCTCCAGCCGCCCGTGCGCGACGTCGGCGTCGAGGAAGGGGCCGACGAGCGCGCCTCGCACCGGTAGATAGGCGTTGAAAAGGGTGTTGGTGAGCAGGACGTAGACCCGGTTGCCGGTGGCGCGGGCCAGCGCCCGGTGCACCTCGATGTCGGCGAGCTGCACGGCGTCCCCGCCCTCGGCCCGGCGCACCGCGTCCAGCAGGGTCCGCAGCTCGCCGCGGTGCCCGGGAGTCGCCCGGACGGCGGCCCGTTCGGCGATCAACGCGCCGACGCTGCGCCGCACTTCGAAGATCTCGCCGATCCAGTCGGGGCTGTGGCGCACGAGCATGGGCAGCAGATCGGCCCCGCCGAGCCGTGCGTAGTCGCGCACCCGCGTGCCGACGCCGTGCCGGGTCTCCAGCAGTCCGGCCTGGACGAGTCGGCCGAAGGCGTGCTTGAGGGTGGTCCTGGTGACACCGTAGCCGTCGGCCAGTTGACGCTCCGGCGGCAGATAGCTGCCCGCCGGGTGGCGCCCGGCGAGGATGTCCTCGCGCAGCCGGCTCTCCAGCACGTCGACGATGCTCTCGCGGGGCAGTGCCTCCACGCCGTTCCTCCTAGTGGCTCAGTGGATGAGCCACTCAACCAATAGGGGTTTACGAAGTCAATGGCCTGACAGGGCGCGTCACATAGGTCTTCAGCGCAAGATGCACCTGCAACGCCTGGTCGCCGTGCCGCCACTGCTTCCCGACCAGCGCCGAGATCCGGTCGATGCGCTGGTAGAGCGTGTTGACGTGGACGTACAAGGCGGCAGCGGTACGCGACAGACTGCCGTCGCAGGCGAAGTACTCCAGCGCCGTACGGACGAGTTCGCTGCCGCGCGCCGCGTCGTGCTCCACGAGCGGCCCGATCGTCCGGGCCACGAATCGGTCCAGCTCGCGGCGGTCCGCCTGACCGAGGAGGATGCCGTGGATGCCCAACTCGTCGCGGCAGGCGCCCTCTCCAGCCCGGTCGAGAGCGAGCAGCACGTCCAGGCAGCGGGCGGCGTCGCGGTGCGCCTCGACCACGGCCGCCGCGCCCGGCACGGCCGCCTCCGCGCCCACGGTCACCCTGCCCCCGCCGCTCCCGGCGGTCAGGACTTCGGCGAGGGTACGGGCGGCCCTGCCCGGGTCCTCGGCGCCGGGCAGGACGACGACGGTGTTGCCTCCGTACTCGCCCGCGATCCCGCCCAGGCGCCCGGCGTGAGCGCTCGCCAGTTCCGTGATCCGGCGCCTGCGGTCGGGGTCCTCGCCACGCGCCGCCAGCACGATGTGCGCGTCCTCCAGGTCGAGACCGACCAGAGCGGCCCGACGGCGCAGCCCGTCGGGGTCGCGGTGCGGCGCGCCCAGCAGGTCGTCGAGGATCTCGCCGCGCAGCCGCTGCTCGGCCTCGGCGACCGACCGCTCTCCGAGCAGCATCAACGCGGCTGACTGGGCGGCCCGTTCGAGAGCGTGGACATCGGTGGCGTCGAGTCCGCCGCGTACGAAGAAGAGCGTGCCCAGGTGTTCGCCGACCGCGACGATGGGGGTGACGCACGTGCCGCCGCGGGTCACGGAGGTCCGCCGGGCGCGCACATCGCCCAACTCCCGCTTCCACGTCGCTGGTTCGGGCGGCTCCTCGCCTGCGGCCGCCAACGGGCGGTCGTGCGCGTCGAGGACCAGGACACTGCCGTGCAGCACCTCGGCGAGGGCCTGCGCGAGCCCGGCGGCACCGCCGCCCTCCAGGGCGACGGCGGTCAGCCGCTCGTGGACGGCGGCGGCCTTGCGCACCTCCTCGAAGAGTGTGGCGTTCTCGATGGCCAGCGCGGCATGGTTGGCCAGCGAGATGAGCAGCTCGACCTCCTCGGGCGAGAACGGCCGTACGCGCCGGTTGGCGACGAACAGCACGCCGTACACCTGGTCTCCGAACTTCAGCGGCACGCCCTGGATGGCCACCAGTCCCTCGGCGGCGATGACTCCGTCCACGTAGTCGGAGTGGGCGAATCGCTCGTCGTTGGGGTAGTCGGCCGTGTGGTAGGGCTGGGCGGTCTCGGCGACGAGCCCGCCGAGACCGGTGCCGACCGCGAGCCGGCCGTTCTTGAACGGCTCGGTCGTGATGCCGTCGGTGACCCGGACGTAGGTGTCCCCCGCCTCCGGGTCGGAGAGCAGCAGATACGCGACGTCCGTGCCGACGAGCGTGCGTGCCCGGCGCACGATCGCCTGCAGGACGTCCTCCAGGTCGCGCAGCGAGGCGAGGTCGCCCGCCGTCTCGTAGAGCCCGGCAAGGGCAGCCTCGCGGCGGCGGTGGGCGGCGAGCCGGGAGCGTATCTCCAGGGCGTCGTCGACCAGCGGGGCTTCCGCCTCGACGGCGTGGAACGCCGATTCGTCCGCCTCCTCCCGCAGGAGTCGGAGCAGGGACCGGGTGGCCGTGCGCGTCGTCGTCACACGGCCAGTGATACCTCACACCCGCTGTTTCTCCGATATGGATGCGTCCTCCATCACTGACGGCGTGGCGGTGGAGGTTTTCTCCATGAACCGCGTCAGGAGTCCCGCCACCGTGCCCCACGCTCCGCGCCTCAGCAGCAGCACCGCGGCGATGAAGACCGCGCCGGTGACGAGCTGGACGGACTCGAAGCCGGCCGTGGACAGCCAGTCCTCCAGCCGTACGACGACGGCGGCGCCGACGACCGGACCCCACAGCGTGCCGATGCCGCCGAGCAGCACCATCACCACGGCCTTGCCGGAGGTGGTCCAGTACACCTCCTGGAGCGAGGCGAAGCCGTGGTTGATCGCATACAGTCCGCCGGCGATCCCGGTGAGGAAGGCGGAGCCGGTGAAGGCGGCGAGCCGGTAGCGGTCCACGCCGTAGCCGAGGGCGCGCGTCCGCTCGGGGTTGTCGCGTACGGCGGTGAGGACCCGGCCGAAGGGTGAGCGCACGGTCCGCCACGCCGCGAAGAGGCCGAGCAGCACCAGCGGCAGGGCGGCGTAGTAGAAGACGAAGCCGTCGTCGAGGTCGACGCCGGGCAGGTCGCGCGGGATGGCCTGCAGTCCGTTCTCGCCTCCGGTCACGTCCTTCCACTGGTTGGCGGTGAAGTAGACGAGCTGGGCGAAGGCGAGGGTGACCATCGCGAAGTAGATGCCGGTGCGGCGCACGGCGAGGCAGCCGATCGGCAGGGCGAGCGCGGCCGCGACCAGCGCCCCGCCGAGGACGGCCACCGGGAACGGCAGACCGGTGTGGATCGCGATGAGCCCGGTCGCGTACGCCGACGAGCCCCAGAAGGCGGCGTGCCCGAAGGAGAGCAGTCCGGCGTAGCCGATGAGCAGATCCAGCGCCACGGCGAACAACGCCCAGCACAGGATGTCGGTGGCAACGGGCGGATACAGCAGCCAGGGCAGTGCGAGCGCGCCCATGAGCCCGGCGACGAGCAGCGGCAGGCCACCGCGCTCCACGACGTACTTGACGATCACGTGAGCCCTTCCTTGCCGAACAGTCCGGCCGGGCGGGCCAGCAGTACGACGGCCATCAGCAGGAACACCGAGGTCTGGGACAGCGCGGGGACATAGAGGTTGCCGAGCGCCTGGAGCATGCCGATGGCGAAGCCGGCGGCGACCGCGCCGGGCACCGAGCCGAGGCCGCCGATGACGACGACGGCGAAGACGGTGATGACGAGGTCCGCGCCCATCTGCGAGTTGACGGCGCGCATCGGCGCGGCGAGGACCCCGGCGAAGGCGGCCAGCGCGATCCCGAAGCCGAAGACGGGAGTGACCCAGCGGCCCGTGTCGATGCCGAGCGAGCGGGTGAGTTCGGGGCGTTCGGTGGCGGCCCGCACGATGGTGCCCGCCTTCGTCCGGGCGAGGAGCAGCCACACCGCGCAGCAGGTCACCGCCGAGACGCCGAGGGCGAAGACCTGGTAGGCGGGGAAGGTGAAGGCACCGAGGTCGAGCGACCCGGGGAACGGCCCGCTCGCGTAGGGCCGGGACGCCGAGCCGTACTCCGACCTCAGCAGGTCCTGGCAGACCAGTGCGATGCCGAAGGTGAGCAGGAAGCCGTAGAGCGGATCGAGATCGGCGATCCGCCGGATCAGCAGCCGCTCCACGGCGATCCCGGCCGCACCGAGCGCGAGCGGGACGAGCAGCAGCGCCCACCAGAAGCCGAGCCCGGCAGCGTCCGCGAGCCACACCGCGCCGAAGGCGCCGAGGGTGTAGACGGCGCCGTGGGCGAAGTTGATGACCCGGAGCATGCCGAAGATGACGGCGAGGCCGAGGGCCAGCAGCGCGTAGAAGCCGCCGCTGACCAGCCCGTTGAACGCCTGCTGAAGGCTGCCTGTCAAGGTGAGTTGGGCCGTCACAGCTTGCACGCCGGGTCGGCGGGTGCGAAGGCCTGCGCGGCCGGGATCGTGCTGACCAGTTCGGTGGTGTCGGCCGGGTCGCCGCCGGGCTTCTTCACGCGGGCGAGGTAGGCGTCGTGCGTGACCCGGTGGTCGGCGGCGCGGACCGTGGCATGGCGGGCGAAGACGTCCTCGAACTCCATGCCGTCGAGCTCCTTGCGCACGGCGGCGGGGTCGTCGGTCCCGGCCCGCTGGATCGCCTCCAGGTACTGGGTGGCCGCGGAGTAGTTGCCGGCGTGGTCGAAGCTGGGCACCTTGCCGGTGCGCTCCGTGAAGCCCTTCGACCAGGCCTTGGCCTTCGCGTCCATGTTCCACCACCAGGCGCTGGTGAACTGCGCGCCGGCCAGCTTGTCGGCGCCGATCGCCTGGATGTCGGTGTCGGAGATCAGCCCTATGGCGAGCCCGATGCCCTTGTCCTTCAGCTTGAACTGGTCGTACTGCTTGACGACGTTGACGAGGTCGCCCCCCGCCTGGAGGACGCCGAGGACCTGCGGTTTCGGCTTCATCGACGACGCCTTGAGGAGGAACGTGGAGAAGTTGTCGTTGGGGAAGGGGGTCGGGTCCTTCCGCACCACCGTGCCGCCCGCGCCCTTGACCGCCGCCTCGAACCCGGCGCTCATCGCCTCGCCGAAGGCGTAGTCGGGGTAGAGCAGGTACCAGGTCCTGCCGCCCTCGGCGGTGACGGTCGCGCCCGTGCCGTGGGCGAGCATGTACGCGTCGTACGCCCAGGCGTAGGTGTACGGGTTGCAGGCCTTGCCGGTGAGTTCGGGCGTCGCGGCGCCGACGTTGAAGTACAGCTTCTTCGCCTGGCCGGCGACGGTCTGCACGGCGAGTGCGGCGGACGAGGTCGGGACGTCGAAGAGCGCGTCGGCGCCCTTGCGTTCGTACAGCTCCCGGGCCTTTGTCGAGGCCGTCTCGGGCTTGTTCTGGTGGTCGGCGGAGAGGACCTCGATGTCCTTGGCGACGGCCTTGTCGCCGTACTTCCTGCGGTAGTCGTCGACGGCCATCTTCACGGCCTCGACGGAGCCGGGGCCGGACAGCGAGGCGTAGACGCCGGACAGGTCGGTGACGACGCCGAGGGTGACCTTGCCGCCGCTGACCTTTCCGCCGGAGGACGAGGGGCCGCCTCCGCCGCAGCCGGCCAGGGTGGCGAGGAGCACGGTCGCCGCGGCCGAGGCGGTGAGGGCATGCCGAAGGTGGGTCATGGCTTTCCTTTCGAGGGTGGTGCGCAAGGGGGTGCTGGGGCCTGTCCTGTGGATCAGGCCCTACAGGCCGAGGCGGTCGAGGAGTTCGTGCTCCCGGTCCCGTACGGCGGAGTTGTCCAGGGACTCGACGACACGGCCGCGGTCGAGGAGGTGGTGCCGGTCGGCGACGGTGACGGCGAAGCGGAGGTTCTGCTCGACGAGGAGCACGGTGACCCCGTGCCGTTTGGCCTCGCGAAGGACGTCGCCGATGCGCTGGACCATGACGGGGGCCAGGCCCTCGGTCGGCTCGTCGCACAGCATGATTCGCGAGCCCATCCGCAACACCCGGGCCAGCGCGAGGAGTTGCTGCTCCCCGCCCGAGAGCCGGGCGGCCGGAGTACGACGGCGCTCGGCGAGCACGGGGAAGGTGTCGTGCACGCGCTCCAGCGGCCAGCCGTGCGCACGGTCGCTGTACGGGAGGGCGAGGTGCTCCTCGACGCTGAGCCCTGCGTAGATGCCGCGGTCGTCGGGGACATGACCGAGGCCGAGGCGGGCACGGCGGTGGGCGGGGAGGCGGTCGACGCTCCGGCCGGCGAGGGCGATGCAGCCGGTGGCCTGCCGGTGCAGGCCCATGACGCAGCGCAGGAGGGTCGTCTTGCCTGCGCCGTTGCGGCCGACGAGGGTGGCGATCTCGCCGGGAGCGACGGCGAGGGACACCTGGTGCAGGGCCTGGGCCTGGCCGTAGAAGGCGTCGAGGGCCTCGACGCTCAGCGCCGGCACGGGCGCGGTCGGTTCGGGCCGGTCCGTGGCGAGGTCACTCATGGCCCGCCCCCAGATACGCCTCGACGACGCGCTCGTCGGAGCGCACCTCGTCGTACGGGCCTTCGGCCAGGATCCGGCCGCGCTGCAGCACGCTGACGCGGTCCGCGAGCGAGGCGACGACCTGCATGTTGTGCTCGACGAGCACGACCGTACGGCCTTCCCTGACGCGGCCGATCAGCTCCACCGTCCGCTCCACGTCCTCGACGCCCATCCCCGCGGTCGGTTCGTCGAGCAGGAGCAACCGCGGCTCGAGGGCGAGTGCGAGGGCGAGTTCCAGGGCACGTCCCCGCCCGTACGGGAGCCGTCCCGCGGGTTCGTCCGCCCAGCGGCCGAGGCCCACCTGGTCGAGGAGTTCCCGCGCCCGCTCGCGGTGCCGGGCAAGGGCCCGGTCCGAGCGCCAGAAGGCACGGCCGAGCGGGCTGCCGGACATCAGCGCCAGTTCCAGGTGCTCCACGGCACTCGCGTGTTCGAAGAGGCTGGTGACCTGGAAGGAGCGGGCCACGCCGAGGCGTGCGATGCGCTCGGGCGGGCGGCCGGTGATGTCGTTTCCGCCGAGGAGGATCCGGCCGGCGCTGGGTTTCGCATGGCCGGTGAGGAGATGGAAGAGCGTGGTCTTGCCCGCGCCGTTGGGTCCCACCAGTGCGTGCACCGTGCCTTCGGCGATCCGCAGATCGACCGGGCCCACGGCGGTGAAACCCCCGTAGTCCTTGGTGAGCGCCCGGGTTTCCAGCACGGGGCGGCTGATCAGGGTCATGCCGACCTCGAGTTTTCCGGTTCGACACCGGCGGTCGCCGGCGTGGCTCAGACCGTAGGAACGAGCGGCGTCGTACGGCGACGGAGAAAGTCTCCACTCATGCGGACGCGACGGCGTGGGACCGCTCCATGGCGCCCTGCACGTCCGGAGGCGAACGATGTCGGTCGTTACCCGGTAGTCACCACCATGCTTCCTGGAGGTTTCCGTGCCCTCGTACCGCCGCACGATTACCCCGCACCGGAGGGCTTCGTGAATCTCGCGCGTCTGTTGTCGGACACCGCGGCCCGGCACCCCGACCGTCCCGCCCTGCGTCTGGACGACGAGGTGGTGTCGTACGCACGGCTGGAGCGGGACGCCGCACGCGCCGCGTCCTGTGTGCGCTCCCTCGGTGTCCGCCCGGGCGACCGGGTCGGGCTGTGCCTGCCCAACGTGCCCGCGTTCGCGGTGCTGTACTACGGCATCCTGCGGGCCGGGGGTGTCGTCGTGCCGATGAACCCGCTGCTCAAGGTGCGGGAGACGGACTACTACCTGGCGGACTCGGGCGCGGAGCACCTGCTGGGCGCGGACCGGGACTGGCCGGCCGTCTTGAACGGGCACGAGGCGTCCGACGATGTCGTCGACCGCTCCCCGGACGACACCGCAGTCATCATCTACACCTCGGGCACCACGGGCCGTCCGAAGGGCGCAGAGCTCACCCACGGCAATCTGCTCCGGAACGTCACGGCCACCAACACCTCGCTGCTGCGTCTCAGCGAGCACGACGTGCTCTTCGGTGGGCTCCCCCTCTTCCACTCCTTCGGCCAGACCTGCGCCCTCAACTGCGCGGTGGCGGCGGGCGCGTGCCTCACTCTGCTGCCGCGCTTCGACGCGGGCCGGGCGCTGGAGCTGCTGGTGCGGGACCGGGTCACCGTCTTCGAGGGCGTACCGACGATGTACGCGGCGCTGCTCGCCCACCCCTCGCGGACCACCGCGCACCGCGAGCATCTGCGGCTCGCCGCGTCGGGGGGCGCGGCGATGCCCGTGGAGATCCTGAACGCCTTCGAGGAGGCGTTCGACTGCCCGCTGCTGGAGGGCTACGGCCTGTCGGAGACGTCGCCGGTCGCCGCCTTCAACCGGCCCGAGGGCCCGCGCCGGGCCGGGACGATCGGTGTGCCGATCGACGGCGTCCGCATGCGGATCCAGGACGAGACGGGGCGGGAGGTGCCCGACGGGCAGCCGGGCGAGGTGGCGATCAGCGGCCACAACATCATGAAGGGCTACTGGAACCGCCCCGATGCCACCGCGGAGGTGATCCAGGACGGCTGGTTCCGCACCGGTGACCTTGGCGTGCGGGACCCTGACGGGCCGTTCCGGATCGTCGGCCGCAAGAAGGAGATGATCATCCGCGGCGGGTTCAACGTCTACCCGCGCGAGATCGAGGAGGTGCTGTACGAGCATCCGGCGGTCGCCGAGGCCGCGGTGCTCGGCACCCCGCATCCCGAGCTGGGCGAGGAAGTGACCGCCGTGGTCGCGCTCAAACCGGGACACGCAGCGGCCGTCGCCGCCGACGAACTGCGGGAGTTCGTCAAGGCGCGCGTCGCTCCGTACAAGTACCCGCGTCTGGTGCGGATCACCGACGCGCTGCCGAAGGGACCCACCGGCAAGATTCTCAAGCGGGAGATCACTCCTCCGCCTCTGCCGATCCCCTAGGGCCTGTACGGGCCCCAGGTCCCTTCGGCCCCCCACGACAAGCCGAAGGAGCACGAACGATGAGGTTCCGCTCGCCCAAGCGACTCAAGCCAGCGAAGCGACCGAAGAACCTGAGAGCCGCCGTCGTCACCCTCGCCGTCGCCCTGGCCGCGTGCTTGGGGCTCGCCACGCCTGCCCAGGCGGCCTTCGAGCCCGCCCTGCCCCGACTCAACATCACCGACACCTACATCACCGGAATCTCCTCCGGCGGTTTCATGGCGTCCCAGCTGCAGGTGGCCTACTCCGGCACCTTCAAGGGCGCGGGCGTCTTCGCCGCCGGCCCTTACTACTGCGGCAAGGGAGGCATCGTCACCGGTCTGATCGCCTGCGGTACCGGCCTGATCTCCACCGACCCCGAAGGCATCGAGCAGATAGCCCGGCGCTGGTCGAGGGAGGGGAAGATCGACCCGGTCGCGAATCTCGCGGGCAAGCCCGTCTACACGTACCACGGCACCAAGGACCCGCTGGTCCAGGACCGTGTCAGCGATGAAGGGGTGCAGTTCTACCGGGACTTCGGGGCCCGGACGCTGTACCACGACACGGATCCGGCGGGGCACGGCTGGCCGACCCCGTACGCCCCGCTTCCGTGCGGGTGGACCTTCTATCCGTTCCTCATCAACTGCGGGAACGACCCGCAGGGCGAGATGCTGCGGCACTGGCTCGGCGACGGCAACGTCAAGGCGCCCGCGGCGACCCAGACGGGCACGCTCACCGAGCACGACCAGGACCGCTACACGCCGGGCGGCTGGGCGCAGTGGTACAGCCTGGGCACCAAGAACTTCCTCTACACCCCCAAGTCCTGTGCCCGGGGTGCGGAGTGCAAACTGGTCGTCGCCCTGCACGGCTGCCTCAGCGACAACAAGTTCGTCGGCAGTCGTTTCGCCCGCGAGTCCCACCTCAACGAGTACGCCGACACCAACAACCTCGTGATCCTCTATCCGCAGACCGACATCAGCATCGCCCGGCTCAACCCGCAGGGCTGCTGGGACTGGTGGGGCTACACGGGCAGTGACTACGCCCAGAAGTCCGCACCGCAGATGCGCGCCATCGTCAACCAGATCCACGCACTCGGCGGCTGACCCCGCCGCAGTACCCGAAGGGAACAACAGATGACCAAGCCGGCCGAGCTCGACCTCCCGGTGGACGGCGGGACGCTGCGTGTCCTGCGTTTCGGCGAGGGAGCGCGCGTCGCCGTCGCGGCGCACGGAATCACCGCATCCGCGATGTCCTTCGCCGCCGTCGCCCGCCATCTGCCGCCGGACTGGTCCCTGTTCGCCCTCGACCTGCGGGGCCGGGGCCACAGCGCGTCCGCCCCGGGCCCGTATGGTTTCGACAGTCACGCCGCCGACCTGTGCGCGGCCGCGGAGCGGTGGGGCGGCGGTCTGCCCGTCGCCCTCACCGGCCACTCGATGGGCGCGTACGTCGCGCTGCGCGCCGCGGCCCGCCGCCCAGAGCTCTTCGACCGGCTGCTCCTCGTCGACGGCGGCCTGCCGCTGCCGGTGCCGGCGGACGCCGACCCCGACGCCCTCCTCGACGCGACCCTGGGCCCGGTGATCGCCCGGCTGTCGCAGAGGTACAAGAGCGACGAGGCGTACATGGCCCTCTTCCGCGACCACCCCGCGCTCGGTCCTCACTGGAACGACGACATCGAGGCCTACGTCCGCTACGACATCACGGGCCCCCACGGCGCGCTTGGCTCCCGCGCGCAGGAGGGTCCCGTCCGCCACGACGGCCGGGAACTGCTCACATCGGCGGAGTCCTTCGGCGCGGACCTCGCCGCCCTGTCCGTACCGGCTCGCCTGCTCTACGCGCCCCGGGGCCTGATGGGCACGGAGCCCGGCATGCTCCCGGCCGTCCTCGTCGAGAGCTGGGCCGCCCGGGTGCCGTTGTTGTCCGACGAGTTCGTTCCGGACTGCAACCACTACACGGTGCTGATGGGCGCTCCGGCGAAGACCGTTGCGGACCGGCTGACCTCACCCGCGCAATAGCTGCGCCATACATCCGGGCGCGCACGCCGAGAATCAGACATATGGTGCATAAGTGCCGGTTTGGCGGCCAAGGAGGCGCTGATGTCCGAACTCATCGTGATCGGGTACGACGACCACGCCGCGGCGGAGAAGGCCTTCCGGGCGGTTCAGCGGCTGGAGAAGGACAAGGTCGTCGACCTCACCGGGCTCGCCGTCCTCAGGGTCGACGAGAAGGGCGGGACGCACGTCGACACGCCCCGCAGGGAGGAGACGGTGGCCATGCCGGCCACCGCCGGTGTGCCCTGTGGGCCCTCGTCATCGGCATCTTTCTCGCCACCCCGGGCCTCGGCCTGGTCGGCGCCCCGCTCGGGGGCCCGCTCCGACTAGGGCCGTCCGCGGCTCCGTGCAGGACATGGCCCCCTCCGGGCGTGGCCTCCCTGCAGGGCGTGGTTCCCATACGGCGCACGCCCGCCTCTTCAGCGTTCCCCGCAAGCTCTGGAAGGGTCCCGATGCACCCCGTTCTCAGCTCCGATACTCTCGCCCGGCTGCGCCGGCAGCGCCCCTATCCGGCGGTGTCGGTCCTGATGCCCACGCACCGACGTGAGCCGGACAGCGCTCAGGATCCCGTCCGCCTGCGGAATCTGATGGCGGAGGCCAAGGAGCAGTTGGAGGCCGATCCTGCCGTCACCCGGGACACCCGGATCGACGTGATCAAGCAGCTCGACCAGGCACTGTCCGAGATCGACCTGGTGCACTCCGAGGACGGCCTGGTCGTTTTCGCCGCGCCGGGAGAACACGAGGTGTGGACGCTGGGCCGCACCGTGCCGGAGCGCGTCGTGCTCTCCGACACGTACCTGACCCGCAATCTCGTCTCTGCGCAGGCCGCCGAGCGACCCTTCTGGGTGCTGGCCGTGTCCTCGGACCGGGTCTCCCTCTGGAACGGTGGACCGGACCGTGTCACCGAGGAAAGCGCGGGCCCCTTCCCGATGACACGGGTCCGCGAGAACGAGGACGTCGAGCGCGAGGAGCGCATCGGCAACGTGCCCAGCGCGTTCACCGACGAGGAGACCCGCCACTTCCTGCGGGAGGCGGACCACGCCATGAGCGGCGTGCTCAAGGCCGACCCCCGGCCGCTGTACGTGGCCGGTGAGGCGGCCGCGCTCTCACTTCTCGGCGACGTGGGCAATGTGGCCAGGGGCGCCACCGCCCAGGTCCCGCACGGCGGTCTCGCGTCGGGTCCGGCGGACGCCGTGTGGCAGGCGATGCGGCCGTACGTCGAGGCCCAGGCCGAGAAGGACGTCGCAGGGGTGCTGGAGGAGCTGGACAAGGCCCGCGGCCGCAGGACGTTCGCCGCGGGCGTCGACGAGATCCGGCAGAACGTGAAGGACGGCCGGGTCTCGCTGCTCGCCGTCGAGGAGAACTACCGCGAGACCGTACGCGACTCCGGCGGGCATCTCCTTCCCGCGGAGGCGGGTGACCTGGACGCCGTCGACGACATCGTCGACGACATCGTCGAGCAGTCCCTGGAGACGGGTGCGGAGGTCCGCTTCGTACCGGACGGCACGCTCGCCGAGATGGGCGGCATCGCGAGCACCCTGCGCTACTGAACGCGGCCGCACCGGGGGTGGCCCGATCACCACAGGGGAAAGGACAGAACCTCATGACCTCTTGCCGGAAGAGCCCGTCGGGCGGCCGGCGGTTGGCGGCCGCGGTGCTGACGCTGGTCGCCGTCACCACGGGCACGGCCGCCCTGGCCTCGTGCGACACGGGCGGCGATTCCAGCGGCACCACGCCGGTCAGCCCCCGCCCGACGCCGCCCCACACCGCCTCGTTCACGGGCAGCCCGCCCGCCGCCCTGGCCTCCGCCGAGGCCTCCGCTCGCGCGAGGGCCTCCGCCGCGGCGTCGTCCGCCTCCGCTGCCGCGTCCTCGCTCGAGGCATCGATCTCGGCCGAGGTGGCCCGCGCGAACGCGGCGGCCGCGGAAGCGCTGAAGGACGTGCAGGGCGGCGGCAACGCACGGTCCGACGTCTCGCTCACCGGGAAGCCGAGGGCCGAGACGGCCGGGCTCCAGGTCGTCGTGGTCACCATCACCAACCGCACCCAGCAGCAGGCGTCGTACGCCGTGCAGGTCGACTTCACCGACTCCTCCGGCAAGGTGGTGGAGAGCCGCATCGTCGGAGCGGAGGATCTCGACCCCGGGGAGCAGGCGCAGCCCCTCGCCATCAGCCGGAAGCCCGCCGACATGAACCTGACCCCCACCGTCGCCAAGGCCCAGCGCTACTGACACCCGCCTCCCGTCGCCGCACCGGCCCCCACGCGGACAGCGCCCGGGTGGGATACCAGCGTGGCACGTTGATCCGCCGCAGCCGGTGGCCTTCACTCGGTACCGGCCGTGGCCGCAGTCCTGCGCGATCAGCCTGCGAGTCGTCGTCACCGCACCCGACCGGCTACGGGGGTCGTCCACTGTGCCCGTGGTGTCCAACGGAGATCCCGGCGGATCGCCTTCGCTGGGTGCTGCGCTCGACAGCGCACCGATGTCGCGTCTGCATCTGAAATTCTGGTGGCTGGCCGGACTGGGGATCCTCCTCGACGGCTTCGACTTCTTCATCATCGGCGTCGCCAATCCCCTCATCGCGAGGGAGTTCGGCGGGAGTTCGGCCGAGCAGGGCCTGCTGTCGGCCGCGGCGATCGTGGGGGCCGCCCTCGGCGCCGCGCTGCTGGGTCCGCTCGGCGACCGCATCGGCCGGAGCCGGATCTTCCGGATCGACCTGTGGCTGTTCGTCGTCTTCTCGGTGCTGTGCGCCTGCGCATGGGACATCTGGTCCCTGATCGCGGCGACCAGTGCGCTGGCGTTCGCGGTCACCCTGGCCTTCCGCATCGAGCCGGCCGGCCGCTCGCTCGACGAGCTCTCCGGCGAGGAGACCGCCGCGGTCTCCCCCCGTGTGACCCCGCCGTAGTACGCCTTCGGACGGCGATCGGGGGTGGACGCCCGAACCGGGCCGGACGGGTCCTGCGCCCTGCGCGCCGTTTGCGCCGATACTGACAGGACCGAGGCGTGCAACCCGGCGCCGGCACGGTGCGAACCTGAGCAGCCCCCGACCGGAGTGATCGTTACCAGTCTCATCAGGAGGTTCCCATGAGGATGCTCATCAATGTGCCCGAGACGGTCGTCGCCGACGGCCTGCGGGGACTGGCCGCCGCGCATCCCGAGCTGACCGTCGACGTCGAGAACCGGGTCGTGCTGCGGGGTGACGCGCCCGTCGCCGGAAAGGTGGCGCTGGTGTCCGGGGGCGGGTCCGGACACGAGCCCTTGCACGGGGGGTTCGTCGGTCCGGGGATGCTGTCCGCGGCATGCCCGGGCGAGGTGTTCACGTCCCCGGTGCCCGACCAGATGACACGGGCCGCCGCCGCCGTGGACAGCGGGGCCGGAGTGCTGTTCGTCGTCAAGAACTACACCGGCGACGTCCTCAACTTCGACATGGCGGCCGAGCTCGCCGAGGACGAGGGTGTCCAGGTCGCCAAGGTGCTGGTGAACGACGACGTGGCGGTGACGGACAGTCTGTACACGGCGGGCCGCCGCGGAACCGGCGCGACGCTGTTCGTGGAGAAGATCGCGGGTGCGGCGGCCGAGGAGGGCGCGCCGCTGGAGCGCGTCGAGTCGATCGCCCGCGACGTGAACGCGCGGTCGCGGAGCCTCGGCGTGGCGCTGAGCGCGGTCACGACACCGGCCAAGGGAAGTCCGACGTTCGACCTGCCGCCCGGAGAACTGGAGTTGGGCATCGGTATCCACGGCGAGCCGGGCCGGGAGCGTCGGCCCATGATGACGTCGCGGGAGATCGCGGACTTCGCGGTGAACGCGGTCCTGGAGGACCTCGAGCCGTCCAGCCCGGTCCTCCTGCTCGTCAACGGCATGGGCGCGACACCGCTGCTGGAGCTGTACGGCTTCAACGCGGAGGTGCACCGGGTGCTCGGCGAGCGGGGCGTACCCGTGGCCCGCACGCTCGTCGGGAACTACGTCACCTCGCTCGACATGGCCGGCTGCTCGGTGACGATCTGCGCGATGAACGAGGAACTGCTGCGGCTGTGGGACGCGCCCGTGCAGACCCCGGCGCTGCGCTGGGGGCGCTGACCATGGCAGAGGGTCGGGGAGCACGCGTACTGGACACCGGGTTCTTCCGCCGCTGGATGTCCGCCACCTCCGCCGCCGTGGACCGTGAGGCCGCGCACCTCACCGAGCTGGACTCGGCGATCGGCGACGCCGACCACGGCACCAACATGCAGCGCGGGTTCACCGCCGTCACGGCCGTTCTGGACAAGGAGGCACCCGACACCCCGGGGGCCGTACTCGTCCTGTCGGGGCGGCATCTGATCTCGACGGTCGGCGGAGCCTCCGGGCCGCTCTACGGGACCCTGCTGAGGCGTGCGGGCAAGGCGCTCGGCGACGCGGCCGAGGTGTCGCAGGAACAGCTCGCCGACGCACTGCGCACGGGCGTCGCCGCGGTCGCGCAGCTCGGCGGCGCGAAGGCGGGTGACAAGACGATGCTGGATGCGCTGGAGCCGGCCGTGGCAGCGCTGGGCGAGTCGTTCGCCGCCGCCAGGGAGGCCGCCGAGCAGGGGGCGCTCGCAACCGTGCCGATGCTGGCGCGCAAGGGCAGGGCCAGCTACCTGGGCGAGCGCAGCATCGGGCACCAGGATCCCGGCGCCACGTCCTCGGCGCTGCTGATCGCCGCCCTCGGCCAGGCGGAGTCGGGGGACGGGGCGGCTGCGGCGGAGGCGTCGTGAGCCTCGTCGGGATCGTCCTCGTCTCACACAGCGCACAGGTCGCCGCTTCCGTCGCCGAACTCGCCCGCGAGCTCGCGGGCGGCGGCGCGGCGGCCCCGGTCGCGCCCGCCGGCGGCACGCCCGACGGGGGGCTCGGCACCAGCTCGGAGCTGATCACGACGGCCGCGGAGGCCGTGGACCAGGGGGCCGGCATCGCCGTCCTGGCCGACCTCGGCAGCGCCGTGCTGACGGTGAAGGCGCTGCTCGCCGAGGGCGACGAGCTGCCCCAGGGCACCCGGCTGGTGGATGCGCCGTTCGTCGAGGGCGCGATCGCCGCGGCCGTCACGGCGTCCGCCGGCGGCGACCTCGACGCGGTGGAGGCGGCGGCCACGGAGGCGTACGGGTACCGCAAGGTGTGACCGTGCGCATCCGTGCGCGACTTGTGATGTACCTGGTCAAAGCACTAATGTCGCACCGCCTTGGTGAACGGGAAACCGGTGCGGTACCGGTGCGGCCCTCGCCACTGTGATCGGGAAGTCCGGCTCCATCCGCAAGGAAGCCACTGGACCGCCGCGGGAGACCGCGGCGTCCGGGAAGGCGGAGCCTGGGCGGCAGCCTGTGTTATCTGGGGGAGAGACCCCCGGGCCCCTCCCGTCAGCCAGGAGACCGGCCAAGGCGCGTCGTCCATCCACGAGGTGCTGGAGAGGTCTCCCAACCATGCATATAGCCGAGGGGTATCTGCCCCCGTTGCACGCGGCCGCCTGGGGCGCCGCGTCCGCCCCGTTCGTCGTTCACGGCGTGCGGGCGCTCACCCGCGAGGTCAAGGCCCATCCCGAGTCGACTCTGCTGCTCGGCGCGTCGGGTGCGTTCACCTTTGTTCTTTCGGCGCTCAAGATTCCCTCGGTGACGGGCAGTTGCTCCCATCCCACGGGGACCGGTCTGGGCGCGATCCTGTTCCGGCCGCCGATCATGGCGGTGCTGGGCACCATCACCCTGCTGTTCCAGGCATTGTTGCTCGCGCACGGCGGGCTCACCACACTCGGCGCCAACGTCTTCTCCATGGCGGTCGTCGGACCGTGGGCCGGATATGCGGTGTACCGGTTGCTGCGGCGGTCCGGACTGCCGCTGATGGTGAGCGTGTTCTTCGGCGCGTTCGTGGCGGACCTGTCCACGTACTGCGTCACCAGCGTGCAGCTGGCCCTGGCGTTCCCCGACCCGAGCAGCGGCTTCCTCGGCGCGCTCGGCAAGTTCGGCGGCATCTTCGCGGTCACCCAGCTCCCGCTGGCGGTCAGCGAGGGGCTGCTCACCGTGCTGGTGATGCGGCTGCTGGTGCAGTCGAGCACGGGTGAGCTGACCCGGCTCGGTGTGCTGCTGCAGGGCGGGAACAAGACGGAGGCGGTCGTCCGATGAGCCGAAACGCGAAGGTCAACACGCTGCTGCTGTCGATCGTGGCGGCGCTGGCCGTACTGCCGCTCGCCCTGGGCCTCGGGGACGGCGAGGAGGAGCCGTTCGCCGGTGCCGACGCGCAGGCGGAGGCGGCGATCACCGAGCTCGAGCCGGATTACGAGCCCTGGTTCAGCCCTCTGTACGAACCGCCGTCGGGCGAGATCGAGTCGGCGCTGTTCTCACTGCAGGCCGCGATCGGCGCCGGCGTCCTGGCGTACTACTTCGGGCTGCACAGGGGGCGGCGGCAGGGCGAGGCCCGTGCGGCGGAGCGCGCCTCCCAGGACGCCGGCTCCTCCGCCACGGAGACCGAGGCGTAGGCGCGGATGCTGCCGATCGACGCGGCGGCGCACAGCAGTCGCTGGCGCCGCCGCCATCCGTGCGAGAAGGCGGTGCTCGGGCTCGGGCTGACGGTCTGTGCGATCTCGCTGCCGCCGTGGCCGGGCGCCGTGCTGGTCGCGGCCGCCGCCGTCACCGTACTGCTCGGCCCGGCCGGGGTCACGCCGCGGCTGCTGTGGCGGGCGTGGCGCATTCCGCTCGGGTTCTGTGCGACGGGGGCGGTGCCGCTGCTGTTCGCGGTGGGCGGGCCCGAGGGGTTCGTCGCGCTCGCGCCGGACGGGGCGCTGCACGCGGGGCGGCTGCTGCTGCGGACGTCGGCGGCGTCGCTCGGGGTGCTGCTGTTCGCGTTCACCACGCCGGTGTCCGACGTACTGCCCCGGCTGGTGCGCGCGGGCGTGCCGGCACCGGTGGTCGATGTGGCGCTGGTCATGTACCGGATCAGCTTTCTGCTCCTCGACTCGCTGCGCCGGATCCGCGAGGCTCAGGCGGCCCGGCTCGGCCACACCTCCCGCGCGGCGACGTGGCGTTCCCTCGCGGGTCTCGGGGCGACCGCGTTCGTCCGCGCCTTCGACCGGGCCCAGCGGCTCCAGACGGGGCTCGCAGGACGCGGCTACGACGGGACGCTGCGGGTCCTGGTGCCGCAGGCGTCGGTGTCCGCGCGATTCCTGGCCGCGACCGGCGGGCTCCTCGCGGGGATCGTCGCCCTCACCCTCGTACTGGAAAGGTCCGTCCTATGAGCGAGTCTCCCGTGGTGGAGCTGGTCGACGCCGGGTACGCGTACGCCGAGGGACCGCAGGTGCTCGCCGGAGTGGACTTCGCCGTGGCAGCCGGGCGATCGCTCGCGCTGCTCGGCCGCAACGGCAGCGGCAAGACGACGCTGCTGCGGCTGCTGAGCGGCGGGCTGCGGTGCGGGCGGGACCGGCTGCTGCTGGACGGCGAGCCGGTGTCGTACGACCGCGCCGGGCTGACCCGGCTCAGGACGGCCGTGCAGCTCGTCGTGCAGGACCCGGACGACCAGTTGTTCGCGGCGTCCGTCGGTCAGGACGTGTCCTTCGGGCCGATGAATCTGGGGCTGCCGGAGGACGAGGTACGGGCGCGGGTCGCCGAGTCGCTGGAGGCCCTGGACATCACGGCGCTCGAGGACCGGCCGACGCATCTCCTCTCGTACGGCCAGCGCAAACGGGCCGCGATCGCGGGTGCGGTGGCGATGCGGCCGCGGGTGCTGATCCTGGACGAGCCCACCGCGGGCCTCGACCCGCACGGCCAGGAGCGGCTCCTGGAGGTGCTGGACCGGCTCCGGAAAGCGGGCACGACCGTGGTGATGGCCACGCACGACGTGGATCTCGCCCTGCGCTGGGCGGACGACGCGGCCGTCCTGTCGCCCGCGGGCCTGCGCACGGGAGCGGTCTCCGCGCTCCTCGCCGACCGGGAGCTGCTCGACGCGGCACGGCTGCGCAGGCCGTGGGCGCTGGCGGCGGCGGAGGTCCTGCGCGCGCACGGCCTGCTGACCGGGGACACTCCGGGGCCGCGCACCCCGGAGGAACTGGACCGCTGGGCGGTGCCGGCGTAGCGCACATCACGCCCAGCCCGTTGTGCAACTTGTTGCACAACGGGCTGCCGGCGTCTACAAAGGGGGCGACGACATGCGCGAGGAGGCGCCGGATGACCCTGTACCCGCACTTGCTGAGCCCGCTCGACCTCGGGTTCACGACGCTCCCCAACCGGGTGCTGATGGGCTCGATGCACATCGGCCTGGAGGAGGCGGAGAACGGCTTCGCGCGGATGGCCGCCTTCTACGCCGCCCGCGCACGCGGCGGGGTCGGCCTGATCGTCACCGGCGGTATCGCCCCCAACGAGGAGGGGCGTCCGTACGACGGCGGCGCCAAGCTCACCACCGAGGAGGAGGCGGCGCAGCACCGCACCATCACCGAGGCGGTGCATACGGCGGGCGGGCGGATCGCGATGCAGATCCTGCACTTCGGCCGGTACGCATACCACCCCCAGCTGGTCGCGCCCAGCGCGCTCCAGGCCCCCATCAGCCCGTTCGTCCCGCGTGCCCTCACCGACGAGGACGTCGAGCGGACGGTCGAGGACTATGTGCGGGCGGCGGAGCTCGCGAAGTCCGCCGGGTACGACGGCGTCGAGATCATGGGCTCCGAGGGCTATCTCATCAACGAGTTCATCGCGAGCGCCACCAACCGCCGGGACGACCGCTGGGGCGGCTCGTACGCCGACCGCACCCGCTTCCCGCGCGAGATCGTCCGCCGCACGCGCGAGCGCGTCGGCGAGGACTTCATCATCATCTACCGCCTCTCGATGCTCGACCTGGTGCCGGGCGGCTCGTCGCTGGAGGAGGTCGTCGCCCTCGCCGAGGAGATCGAGGAGGCCGGCGCGACGATCATCAACACCGGTATCGGCTGGCACGAGGCCCGCATCCCGACGATCGCGACCTCGGTGCCGCGCGGCGCCTACACCTGGGTGACGCAGAAGCTCATGGGCTCGGTGTCGGTACCGCTCGTCACCAGCAACCGCATCAACACGCCCGAGGTGGCCGAACGGCTGCTCGCCGAGGGACGCGCCGACATGGTGTCGATGGCGCGGCCCTTCCTGGCCGACCCGGACTTCGTGGCGAAGGCGCGCGAGGACCGCGCCGAGACGATCAACACCTGTATCGGCTGCAACCAGGCCTGCCTGGACCACACCTTCAGCGGCAGGATCACCTCCTGCCTGGTCAACCCGCGTGCCTGCCACGAGACCGAGCTGGTCCTCGCCCCCACCCGGCTGCGCAAGCGCCTCGCCGTCGTCGGCGCAGGACCGGCGGGACTCGCCTTCGCGGTGTCGGCCGCCGAACGCGGGCACGAGGTGACGCTCTTCGACGCCGCGGACGAGATCGGCGGACAGCTCAACATCGCCAAGCGGGTGCCGGGCAAGGAGGAGTTCGAGGAGACGCTCCGCTACTTCCGTACGCAGCTGGAGCTGCGCGGTGTGGAGGTGCGGCTGAGGACGCCGGTCACGCCGGAGCTGGTCACCGGGTACGACGAGATCGTCGTCGCCACCGGGGTCACGCCCCGCACGCCCGCGATCGAGGGTGCCGACCATCCGAGCGTCGTCAGCTACCTCGATGTCCTGCGCGACGGGGCGAAGGTCGGCGAGCGCGTGGCCATCGTCGGCGCGGGCGGGATCGGCTTCGACGTCGCGGAGTTCCTCACCGACGGCGGCGAGGGGGCGAGTCTGGATCCCGAGACGTACTTCCGGCAGTGGGGCGTGGACACCGCCTACGCCACGCCGGGCGGGCTGCGGACCCCCGAGCGGCCGGAGCCGCCGCGCACGGTGCATCTGCTGCAGCGCAAGGCGACCAAGGTCGGCGCGGGGCTCGGCAAGACGACCGGCTGGATCCACCGCACCGAACTCAAGCACCGCGGGGTCACGATGGTCGCCGGGGCGACGTACGACCGGATCGACGACGACGGTCTGCACATCACCGTCGACGGCACACCCGCGACGCTCGCCGTGGACACGATCGTGCTGTGCGCGGGACAGGAGCCGCGGCGCGATCTGTACGAGGAGCTGAGCGCGGCGGGACACACCGTGCACCTCATCGGCGGCGCCGACGTCGCGGCGGAGCTGGACGCGAAGCGCGCCATCGACCAGGGCACACGGCTGGCGGCGGCGATCTGATCGCCCCGGTCGCCCGTCCTTAGGATGCGGTCATGTCACTCCCGCACGCCATCCTCACCGCCCTGCTGGAAAAGCCGTCGTCGGGACTGGAGCTGACCCGTCGCTTCGACCGGTCCATCGGATACTTCTGGTCGGCCACGCACCAGCAGATCTACCGGGAGCTGGGGAAGCTGGAGGAGGCGGGGCACATCCGCGCCCTGCCCGCCGCGCAGCCCACGCGCGGACAGAAGAAGGAGTACGAGGTCCTGCCCGCGGGCCGCGCGGAGCTCACCGCGTGGGTGGGCAGGACCGAGGATCCCAAACCGATCCGGGACGCGCTGCTGCTGCGGATGCGGGCGGCGGCCGTGGTCGGGACGGAGGGCCTGGAGGCCGAGCTGCGACGTCATCTCTCCCTGCACGAGCGCCAGTTGACCGAGTACCTCGACATCGAGAAGCGCCACTTCCCGCCGGAGCGGGACTCGGTCGAGGACCGGCTGCGGCATGTCGTGCTGCGGGGCGGGATCGATCTCGAGCGGTTCTGGATCGAATGGCTGACGCAGGCGCTGCGGGAACTGGGGGGTTGACGGGGCCCGCCCGGTAGCGCCGGGTGGGCCCGGACGTCCGTCCGGAAACGCCGGACCGGCTTCTGGCCGACCCCACACCGCCCGGCCGGCAGGAGCGTCCGTCCTCGGACGCCGGACGGTCTCAGAAGGAGCCCCGCCACCCGCCCGTCACCGGCACGCGCCAGGGGCGCCGGATCGAGTACAGGTTCCACGACAAGCACGTCGCCCAACTCCTGGACGAGGCCGTCCACCACATCGAGCACCTACGGCTCGGCGCCCGTGATCTGCCGGTGCGGGCCGGAGATACTGGTCGGCCTGGATCGACTCGCTGACCACGAGGGGCGGACATCGTGAACCACGCACAAGGGACGGGTAGTTGGCAGCACAGCGGAGCCTCCGGGCGCCACGCCGTCGTCATCGGGGGAAGCCTCGCGGGACTGCTCGCGGCCCATGTTCTCGCCGGACACGCCGACAAGGTGACGATCGTCGAGCGCGACCGCTTCCCCAAGGACCCACAGCCGCGCCCCGGCGTGCCGCAGGGCCGCCACGCCCATGTGCTGCTGGAGGGGGGCCAGCTGGCCCTGGACTCCCTGCTGCCGGGATTCATGGCCGAGCTGAGGGCCGCGGGGGCGCCCCGGGTGGGGATGCCGTCGGACATGGTGCAGTGGCAACTGGGCCGCTGGTTTCGCCGCACGGACCCGACGACGTACCTCTACACCGGCTCCCGGGCCCAGATCGAGCATCTGGTGCGGCAGCGGGTGCTGGCCAACCCCGCCGTCACGACCGTCACGTCGACGGAGGCCGTCGGACTGACCGGTGACGCCTCACGCGTTCGGGGAGTGCTGCTGCGCGAGCGGGGTGAGGCTGCGAGGACGGCCCAGGGGCAACCTCGCACCCTGGAAGCCGACATGGTCGTGGACGCGTCCGGCCGCGGCTCGCGCGCCGGCCAGTGGCTGAGCGCGATCGGCGCCGAGGCCCCGGAGGAGGAGACCATCGACACCGGTCTCGCCTACGCCTCGCGCATCTACCGCGACAAGGGTGAGCAGCTCGGCACCCATGCGCTCGCCTACTACGTCATCCCGAACCCCTCGCAGGTGTACGGCGGCGGAGTGATCCCCCTGGAGGACGGCACCCATCTCGTGGTCCTGTCAGGGGTGCGTGGTCTGGAACCGCCCACGGACGAGGAGGGGTTCATCGCCTTCGCGGCCCGGCTGCCGCATCCCTTCATCCATGACTGGCTGCTCCAGGCGGAACCGTTGACACCGCTCTTCGGCTATCGGTCGGCCACGAACCTCCGCCGCCGGTACGACCGTCCGGGCCGCCGTCCCGCGGGCTTCCTCGCGATCGGCGACGCGCTGTGCACGTTCAACCCGGTCTACGGGCAGGGCATGGCCGTCGCCGCGATGAGCGCCGTCGCATTGCGCGACGCGCTGGCCGACCCACGCCGTACACCCACGACACGCCGGGTCCAGCAGGCACTCTTCGATGCGTCGCGCCAGGCGTGGGACATCTCGTCGGGCGCGGACAGGAAGATGCCGGGGGCCGTCGGGAACGCATTCGCCAGCGGCACCCTGGACCGGCCGGTCGGCTGGTATCTGCGCCGCGTCCAGGAGCGCTACCCCACCGACCCCGTCGTGGGCGCCGCCTTCCGCTCCGTACTGACCCTGGCCTCACCGCTCACCTCGCTGTTCGCTCCGGAGGTGGTGCGGGCCGTGCTCCTCCGTCCTGCCGCGCAGGCACCCGTCGAGCCCCCGATGACACGCGAGCCGACGAGCGGGCCGACGCCGCGCGAGGGCTGACAGCACGGGCGCGGTCACGGCCGCGGTCGCGGTGGCGGTCGCGGTCGCGGTCGCGGTCGCACGGATTGTCGAAGCCCCGGTGACACGGCCCTGACCCTGGGCAGCCCCAAGGGCGAGTACACGCCGGCGGCTGCCTAGGATCTACCCGTGATCGCTGACCTGCAGTGCGTGGTGCTGGACTGTGCCGAGCCCAGGGAACTCCGCGGGTTCTACCACCAGTTGCTCGGCGGGACCGTCGATCGGCAGGACCGCCGGTGGGCGCTCGGCGACGACTGGGCCACGCTGCACACGCCGACCGGACTGGTGATCGCTTTCCAACGGGCAGCGGACTACCGGCCGCCACGGTGGCGGGACCCCGCCAGACCCCAGCAGTTCCACCTGGACTTCGGCGTGTCGGACCTGGATCGGGCCCAGGAGCAAGTCCTGGCCCAGGGTGCGACGGTTCTGGACCGCGGACCCGACGGGCGGGGCTGGCGCGTCTTTGCCGACCCGGCCGGGCATCCGTTCTGCCTGGTCCGTCACGCGTCGCAGTGACCGGCAGCCTCGGACCGACCTCGCAGCCTGGCTGTTCCACCGGCACCGTCGGCCGACTGCCACCCCCGCACATCCGGACGAGAGCACGGACGGGGCCCGAAGGGGAGTGCGTGGACGGCCTGCGGGTGGTCCGCCACCGACCGCACCGGTTGTCGCTCCTCGCAGCCAACGGCTCAGCTCGAGCACCGGCACTCGTCGTCGGTGGGAGCCCCTGCTGAGCGGGACCAGGTCAGGTGGCCGAGCGCAGCATGCCCGCGATCTGCTTCCAGTCCGGGTCCATGGGCGCGTGGTCTCGCGCCCCCGTGGCGATGTCCTTGAAACCGCTGGACGTCGCGACGCACACCACCGGGCCCTCGACGGGCTCCCGCAGGGCGCGGAGGGCCGCGAGTCCCGCCGCGGCGGACAGCTCCACCCACAGTCCCTGAGCGGCGAGTTCGGCACGGGCCTCGCTCATCCGGGCGTCGGTGACCGTCAGGGCGGCGCCGCCGCTCTCGCGGACGGCGACGACTCCGCGGTAGCCGCCCGTCTCGCAGTCGATGGCGTACGCGTCCGTCGGGCCGACGGGGACCCGGGTGGCGGGCAGGCCGCTGCGGAGCGCCGCGGCGAGCGCTCCGGCGGCCGCGGGCTCGCAGCTGTAGAGGCGCGGCGTGCGCTCAGCGAGGCCCAGCAGGGTCAGCTCGTGGAAGCCCTTCCAGACGCCGAAGAGGAGCTCGCCGTAGCCGGTGGGCACGAACACCGCGCCGGGGACCGCGCCCAGCTCGACGAAGATCTCGTAAGCGATCGTCTTGTAGCCCTCCGGCCCGAACGGGTGGCCTGTGTGGCCGGTTTCGGTGAGGTTGCTCACGGGCTGGTAACCGAACTCGTCGATGATCCGGCGCATCAGCGGTCGTACGGTGTCGACGGGAACGGTGAGCACGGTCGCCCCGTACGCCCGCACGAAGGACGCGACGGCCGGCGGCACGTACGGGGACGTGAACACGACGCACGGCAGCCCGGCGCGGGCCGCGTACGCGGCCGCTGCCGCGCCGTGGTTGCCGGACGACGAGGCCACGATGCCCCGGGCGCCGGAGAAGACCGCGGCGCTGACGGCGACGCGGTTCAGGCGGTCCTTGTGGCTCCATGTCGGGTTGCGGGACTCGTCCTTGACGAGGACACCGTCGGACAGTGTCACGAGCGGGGTGTGGCCCTCGCCGAGGCCGGGTGCGACGAGCGGCGGAAGCAGCGGGGCCCAGCGTTCGAGGCCGTGCGCGGCAGGGCGGCGGAAGAGATCGGCCGGGGTGCTGTCGTAGGCGTAGTCGATGTCCAGCGGGTAGGCGGTGTCGCCGGTGGACGTGCGCGGGCACCCGCTGGTCAGCGGCGGCCGCAGCGGATGGCGTACCCGGGGGTCGTACAGGGACCGCTGGGCCGTGGCGAGCGAGGGTGCCGACTGCTGCTCCATGGGACGCGATCATGTCAGACGGGCCCGTCCGGTACGGGCTCAGGGACGCGCGTCGCGTGCCGCCTCGACCGCGTCCGCGACCTGGTCGTAGAACCGGACGTGCGCGCCCGCGCTGCACGGGGCCTCCGGGTTCCACGGCACGATGCGGGCCCCGGAGGCGGCGGACCGCCAGGCCGCTTCGGTGCGCAGGGATGCGAGCGGATAGGCGTTGGCTCGCACGTCCACGAGGAGGACCTGGGGGCCGAGTGCGGCGACGCCGGACCAGTCGGCCGTGCACCAGTTGGTGCTCGGACCGCCCTGCGGGTCGACCAGATCGAGGCCGAAGCCGGCGAGTTCCCGCAGGTCCGGCCAGGAGTAGGGCTTCGCGAGATACGCGCTGTCCGCGGATGAGGGCGACAGCGCGAGCAGCACAGGACGCGCATCGGGAGCCCCGGCCGCCGCCAGGTCGCGCAGCCGGGCCTCCGCCCGGGCGAGGGGGCCGGCCATGGCGAGCTCCCCGTCGGCCCCCAGCGCGTGGGCGAGTTCGGCGAAGCGGGCGCGGACCGAGGCGAGCGAGCGGCCCTGTCCCACGTCGAGTACGACCAGGGGCACGCGCTCCTCGAGGTGCTTGGCCGCGTCGGGGTCGAGCCCGTAGACCTGCGCCCCGCCGTAGCTGACGGCGACGACGAGATCGGCGTCGGCGCCGAGCAGCGCATCGGCGTCGAGCGCGGTGCCGGAGCCGAGGTACGCGATGTCGTCGAGCGGAAGTCCTCCCGCCTTCACCGGGTCGGGTCCGTCACCGTCGTGGTTCGACCCGAACAGTCCGGCGGGCAGTACGCCGTGGTCCCAGAGGCTCGCTCCCGCCTGTATGTACGCGACGGCTCTGCGCGGCCACCGGGGCGCCGTCGCCAGGTGGCCGCGGTCGTCGAGAAACTGCCAGTCCGTCTGCCGCTCCATGATCCGTGTGCTCCTGCCCCTCGCCCACTGGTGGATGCGAGGGGTTTCCTGCCCAAGGATCGGAAGTCTCGAACGGCGGACCTGCCGCTCCCGGGGTCAGCCGGCCCGGGCGGGCTCTGGTGCCGTGCCCCGCCAGACCGTCGTGGTGTTGCAGAACTCCTTGATGCCGTGGCCGGACAGCTCGCGGCCGTACCCGGAGCGCTTCACGCCGCCGAACGGCATGGCGGGATGCGACGCCGTCATCCCGTTGACGAACACGCCGCCCGCCTCCAGATCCCGTACGAATCGGCCCACTTCGCTCTCGTCGCGCGTCCAGACGTTCGAACTCAGCCCGAAGGGTGAGTCGTTGGCGACCTGTACCGCCTCGTCCAGGTCTCCGACCCGGTACACGGTGGCCACGGGACCGAAGGTCTCCTCCTGGTGGATCCGCATCTCGGGGGTGATCCCGGTGAGGACGGTCGGGAGGTAGAACCAGCCGCGCGGCTGCTCCCCCGGCCGGCCGGCGCCGCACAGCGCGTGCGCGCCGAGGCGCAGTGCGTCGTCGACGAGCTCTTCGATGTCGGTACGGCCCTGCTCGCTGGCGAGGGGGCCCACGTCGGTGGACTCCTCGAGGGGGTCCCCCACCGTGAGCCCCTCCATACGTGCGGTGAACCGCTCGACGAACGTGTCGTACACGTCCTCGTGGACGATGAAGCGCTTGGCCGCGATGCAGGACTGGCCGTTGTTCTGGACGCGCGCGGTGACCGCGGTCCTGGCGGCCTTGTCGACGTCGGCGGACGGCATCACCACGTACGGATCGCTGCCGCCGAGCTCCAGGACGGTCTTCTTCACCTCGTCGCCGGCGACCGATGCGACCGACCGACCGGCGGACTCGCTGCCGGTGAGCGTGGCGGCGGCGACCCGCGGGTCGCGCAGGACGCCCTCGACCGCAGCGGAGCCGATCAGCAGAGTCTGGAAGCAGCCTTCGGGGAAGCCGGCCCGGTGGAAGAGATCGCCCAGGTAGAGGGCGGTCTGCGGGACGTTGGACGCGTGTTTGAGCAGTCCGGTGTTGCCCGCCATGAGCGCGGGGGCGGCGAAGCGCACGACCTGCCAGAGGGGGAAGTTCCACGGCATCACGGCCAGGACGACGCCGAGCGGCCGGTAGTGGACGTGGGCGACGGCGGCGCCCGAGTCCTTCACGTCGGCCTCCGCGACGGGCTCGTCGGCGAGGAGTTCCTCGGCGTGGTCGGCGTACCAGCGCATGGCCTTGACGCACTTGGCCGCCTCGGCCCGCGCGGCCGTGATCGGTTTCCCCATCTCGGTGGTCATGGTCCGCGCAATGTCCTCCTGGTCCTTCTCCAGGAGCCCTGCGGCCTTCTTGAGCAGCAGCGCACGCTCGCCGAATCCGGTGGTGCGGTACTGCAGAAACGCCTCGTGGGCGGCGGCCAGGCGGCTCTCGATCGCCTCGGGCCCGAGTGCTTCGAAGGTCTTGAGCGTCTCGCCGGTCGCGGGATTCACCGTGGCGATGGGCATGGCTGTGTCCTCCTTGGACTCGCACCTACGACCCTGCCGCGCCCAGGGCTGTGGCGCAACGCGGCTGCGGCGGCCGCGGTGGTTCCCGTCGAAGCCCAGCGGGATTCCGCCGAAGGCGCGCACCCCGGACATCGGTGGCCGGGGCGCGGGCCGGGTGAGGACGGACGGGTGCGACGGCGGCAGCGTCCCCCGGATGGGCGCGGCGCAGCCCGCCGACGTACGCTCGTCAGGTACGGATCACACGCCAGGGAGGCGAGCGGCGTGACCGGACATCGTCCCACCGCACGGACGCCCGTACAGGCGCTCGTGGCGGTCATGGTCGCGGTGGCACTCGCGGGTACCGCACCGGCCCACGCGGAGGACGACATCGAATCCCTCAGCGCCCAGCAGATCTCCGACCGGGCGAAAGAGGCCATGCTGAGCGCCACGTCGGTGCACATCAGCACGGAGGGCGATCTGCGCCCCGCGGGCTCCACCAGCGAACTCGATCTCACGATGGACCGCGACGGGAACTGCGCGGGCACGGTCAGCACCGGCGCCAAGGGCTCCGTCGAGATCATCAAGCGCGGCGACACCGTGTGGATGAAGCCGGACGAGCTCTTCTGGAAGAGTCAGGTGCCCGGGGCCGGTGAGCAGGCCGCGGAGCTCTTCAAGGACCGCTACCTGCGCGGAAGCACGAAGGACAGCATGCTCAAGAGCATGGCCGACGTGTGCGACCTCGACCGTCTGCTGAACTCGATCGCCGACTCCCCCGACATGAAGGTCCCACTTACCAAGGGCGGGACCACGAAGATCGACGGCGTCGACGTCATCACGGTCACCGGGAAGCGGGAGGGGAGGACGACGACGATGTACGTCGCCACCGAGGGCGAGCCCTATCCGGTGCGGCTGGAGACGACAGCGGGATCGGCGAAGGCGAGCATCACCCTTTCCGCGTACGACGAGCCGGTTCCCTCCGCCACTCCCCCGGCGGACAAGTCCGTGGACATTTCCCGGGTGTCCGAGCAGGAGAACTGAGCCGCTCCCGCCGATCGGAGCGCTCGGCAGCGATGGCGGCGGCGGAAGGCCGGCAGCAGACTCGACGGCATGTCGGGCAAGCAGAGCGCTGGTCTTCTCCTCTTCCGGGTCGAAGGTCCTGACGTCGAGGTGCTGATCGGGCACATGGGCGGTCCTTTCTGGGCGGCCCGCGACGCCGGCGCGTGGTCGATCCCCAAAGGGGAGTACGGCCCCGACGAGGGGCCGGAGGCCGCCGCGCTCCGCGAGTTCGAGGAGGAGCTCGGACTGCCCGTGCCCGACGGGGACCGTGTGGCGCTCGGCGAGAGCCGCCAGCCCGGCGGCAAGGTCGTCACCGTCTGGGCGGTCGAGGGCGACCTCGACCCCGACCGGGTGGTTCCCGGCACTTTCACCATGGAATGGCCGCCGCGGTCCGGCGTGCTGAGCGAGTTCCCCGAGGTCGACCGGGTCGGCTGGTTCTCCCTGGAGCGTGCGGCCGAGCTGCTCGTCCCGGGACAGCGGATCTTTCTGGACCGCCTCGGTCATCACATACGCGACCACATACGCGACGGCCGCTGAGAGCGGCCGCGCCCGAAGCGAAGGACATACCCCGTGCCCCATCGTTCCAAGGCGGTCGCCGCCACCTGTGCGGCGCTGCTCGCCGCCACCGTTCTCCCCGCTTCCGCCTCCGCCTCCACCCGTGCGTACTACGAGGGTTCGGTGAGCGCGGCAGAGCTACTGGCCCAGGTCGGCGACTGTGACCGAATATCTGACGGCCGGTACCGAATAGACGCGGACGAGCCCGCCGATGTCCCGGTGTGCGGCACGAGCGATGCCGTGTTCTGGAAGGCGGACATGGACATCGACTGCGACGGATGGCCCACGGAGGAGTGCAACAGCGACACGGACCCCTACTTCCAGGACGCGACGGCGGTCCTGGACTCCGAGGGTGATCCGCTCAGCTCCGAGTTCATCCCGTTCATCGTGGTCCCGACACCCAGCTCGCGCTGGGACTACCGCGACTCCGGCATACGCGCCGGCAGCGTCGCGGCCGTCATCTACCGCGGCAGAGTGGTGTACGCGGTTGTCGGGGACGTCGGACCGAGCAAGATCATCGGCGAGGCCTCGTGGGCCACGGCCGACGCGCTGGGCATCGATCCCGATCCGCAGACCGGCGGCGTCAATTCCGGTGTCACGTACATCGTGTTCCGCGACTCGCAGGTCTCACCGGTCGAGTCCCACAGTGCCGCGGTCGCCCTGGGCAACCGGCTGGCGCGCGATTTCGTCGGTCGCTGATGACCGGCCCCCGGAGGACCATGGGAGCACGGTGCCGCAGGGACGACGGAGGGACGGACCGTGCTGGGTGACAACAGGGAATTCAGCGGCTTCTCGGTCGACGGCCTCGAGAAGGCGAAGCAGTTCTACGGCGGCACACTCGGTCTGCGCGTCTCCGAGGACAACGGACTGCTGACGCTGCACCTCGCCGGGGACACGAACGTGCCGGTGTACCCGAAGGACGGTCACACGCCCGCGGCGTTCACCCTTCTCGACTTCCCGGTGGACGACATCGACCGGGTCGTCGGCGAACTCGTCGCGCGCGGTGTGACATTCGAGCGCTACGAGGGCTTCGAGCAGGACGAGAAGGGCATCCATCGCGGCCGGGGCCCGGAGATCGCCTGGTTCAAGGACCCGGCGGGCAACGTCCTGTCGGTGCTCGGGACGTAGCAGACCGAACCGCCATGGACCCTGTGGAGGCACTGGACCGGATCGCGTTCCTGCTGGAGCGCTCCGGGGCTCCGACCTATCGGGTACGGGCCTTCCGTACGGCGTCGGCGGCCGTCACGGCACTGGGCGAGGACGCGGTGCGGGAGCGTGCCACGGCCGGATCGCTGGAGGCGGTGCGAGGGCTCGGACCGAAGACCGCGCAGGTGGTGCGGGAGGCTCTGGCCGGTGAGGTGCCTGCGTATCTGCGGCGGCTGGAGGAGGAGCCGGGCGCGGAGCCCGTCCACGGCGATGCCGGGACGCGGCTCCGCGCCGCGCTGCGCGGCGACTGCCATCTGCACTCGGACTGGTCGGACGGGGGCAGTCCGATCGAGGCGATGGGCCGGACCGCGGCGGCGCTCGGCCACGAGTGGGCCGTGCTCACCGACCACTCACCGCGGTTGAAGGTCGCGCGCGGGCTGACGGCGGACCGGCTGCGGGAGCAACTGGACGTCGTGGCGGAACTGAACCGCACCTGGGCGCCGTTCCGGTTGCTGACCGGGATCGAGTGCGACATCCTGCCCGACGGCTCGCTCGACCAGGAGCCGGAACTCCTGGACCGGCTGGATGTGGTGGTGGCATCCGCGCACTCCAAACTCCGCATGGCGGCACGGCCGATGACGCGGCGCATGATCACCGCGGTCGTGAATCCGCTGGTGGACGTGCTGGGGCACTGCACCGGGCGGCTGCTGACGGGACGTGACGGCGGACAGGGCCGGCCGGAGTCGGAGTTCGACGCCGAGGAGGTCTTCGCCGCGTGTGCGGAGCACGGGACGGCGGTGGAGATCAACAGCCGTCCGGAGCGGCTGGATCCGCCGCGGCAGCTGCTGCGGCGGGCGGTCGACGCGGGGACGCTCTTCGCGATCGACACGGACGCCCATGCTCCGGGTCAGCTGGACTGGCAGATCAACGGCTGCGCACGGGCGGAGGAGTGCGGGGTGCCCGAGGCGCGCGTGATCAGCACATGGTCCGCGGAGGAGCTGCTGCGGTGGACGCGCACCCGCGAGGTGCCGGCGCAGCGCTGAGCAGCCGTCCCGGGCCGCCGCCACCCGGACGAGGCTCTGCTCGTGCTGTGCGGCGCGCGAGGTGGGACCTTGGAGAGTGAGGCCCCAGGGCATGAGAGGACAGGGATCAGCGTGACCGCGACGGACAAGCACGGCGAGGAAGTATCGGTGCAGCTCAGCGGCGCACCGGAGGACGCGGACGCCGTCTTCGGCGCGCTGCTCACGGCGTACCCCTGCGATCGGGACGCCGAGGAGCACCCGCACCGGCAGGGCCGGGGCGACCACCCCACGATCTGGATGGCCACCTATGACGTGTCGCCCGCCGACACGGCAGGACCGATGGCCCCCACGGCGCTCGGCGAGCCCGTGGCGGCTGAGCTGTCCGGCTCGTATCCGGCGGTGGACCGGCTGGCCAAGGCGCTCACCTCGGGCTTCGCGGTCGAGGTGGAGCACGAGGTTTCGGGCGACGGCGAGAAGCAGCTGCGACTGCGTCTCGATTCGCCTGCCGCCAAGGGCGCCTGACCTGGGCGCTCGCCCGCCGTGAGGAGGAGACGGCGGGCGAGCGCCCCCCCTACATGCCTTGACAGACATATAACCAGTGGCGCATATTCGAGCCATGACAGACGCCATCTGGGCGGCCCTGGTGGATCCCCACCGGCGGGCCGTACTCGATCTGCTGCGCGACCGCGACCGGGCGGTCGGCGAGCTGGTCGAGGTGCTCGGGCAGTCCCAGCCCAATGTGTCGAAACATCTGAAGGTGCTGCGGGAGGCCGGGCTCGTCCGGGTGACCAAGCAGGCGCAGCAGCGCATCTACGCGATCGAGCCCGGCCCGATCGCGGAGCTGGACGCGTGGCTCGCGCCGTACCGGCGTCTGTGGAACGAACGACTCGACGCACTCGACCGCTACCTCGACGAGGTCGGTCAGGTCGACGGCGGCGGCGGCGAACGCACAGAGGAGCCATCATGAACCGCGGGACCTTCATCACCTTCGACGGCCGTCCGGCCGTCCAGTTCCAGCGCTCGTACGCGCACCCCGTCGAGCGGGTCTGGGGCGCTGTCTCCGAGCCGGAGGGCCTCGCCCACTGGTTCCCGTCGACGGTGCGGCTGGAGCCGCATGCCGGAGGGAAGATCGAGTTCTCCGACGATCCCCACATGTACGCGACGACGGGGACCGTGCTCGTCTTCGAGCCGCCGCACCGGCTCGCCTTCACCTGGGAGGGCGACGAGATCCACCTGGAGGTGGCGCCGGAGGGCGACTCGGGGTGCCGGCTGACGCTGACCAACGTCCTGGGCGCCGAGAACACCGCGGCCCGCAACGCCGCGGGCTGGAGCGTCTGCCTCGGCGAGCTCGACAAGCACCTCGCAGGGACCGGGGCCGGCGGCCCCCACAGCGAGTCGGCCGAGCCGTGGCAGCCCTACTACGACGCCTACGTCGCGGCGGGCATGCCGTCGGGGGCCGAGATCCCGGGCGCGCCGCAGCAGGACGCGTGAGGGGGCTCAGCTCAGCCGCGTGGGGGTGACACGACATCCCCGGACCGCCGCTGCCGCCGTGGCGCCGAACGCGTGTCCGCTTCCCCCGCGCCCGCCCGGGCGCGGGGGAAGCGGACACGGAGGCAGAGCCCTCGATTCGGGAGGGCCGCCGCGACCCAGCCCCGGTCCCGCTCCCCTGCTCCGCAGACGAGCAACTTCTTGCGCGCCAGGCCGACGACGATGACGATGCCGAACTCGATCCAGCCGTCGACCAGGCTGCCCTGGGCCGGGGCCGCGTCAGGATGCCTCGACGGCCGCCTTGATGCGGTGCGCGAAGGCGTCCGCGTCCTTGCGCGCGGCGCTCAGGGCCAACCCGACGAGCAGCTTGCCCAGGCCGTGGCCCTCCAGGGTGTTGAACACTCTCAGCCTGGTCCGGTCGGCGTCGACGGCCTCCAGGTCGTAACCACCCTCGGGAGCGGTCACGAGGTTCTTCGAGATCTCGGTCCAGCGGATCCTGCGCGGCGACTCGAAGGCACTGATCCGGAACTCCCGGTCCGTCGTCATCCCGGCGTCCTTGACCTTGCTGCGGTAGACGGTCCCGACGGCCGTCGGGCCGTCCGTCGTCTTCGTCATCTTCTGCACCCTCGGGCTGAACTTCGGATCGTTCTCGCCGTCGGCGAGGAAGGCGAAGACTTCCTCGACAGAGCGGTTGATCACGACGGTCGCCTCGAACTGTCCAGCCATCGTCTCTCCTTGCTGATCGGCGCCGGTGCCCCGGCATCCCCTCAGGGTCGCAGACCCCGGGCCGCGGCGCCCGGGCGAGCCGGCGCCGGCCATCGGCGTACCGGGACCGGGTCATGGCCGGCTCACGGGCGTGGCCGCACCGGCAGCTTCTCCACGCTGTTGCCCACGAAGCTGGCGTGACGCGGCAGTTCCGCCTCCGGAACGGCCAGGTCCAGCTCGGGGAAACGGGTGAACAGCCGCTCCAGGGCGATGGTCGCCTCCATCCGGGCCAGCGGGGCGCCCAGGCAGTAGTGCGGGCCGTGGCCGAGCGAGAGGTGGCGGGACGCGGTGCCGCGGGTGAGGTCGAAGCGGTCCGCGTCCGGGCCGTGCGCGGCCTTGTCGCGCCCGGCGGCCGAGTATCCGGCGAGCACCGGTGTGCCCCGGGGAAGGACGGTTCCGTGGAGGGTGAGGTCCTTCGTCGGATAGCGGAACGGGAAGTAGCTCACCGGGCTGTCCCAGCGCAGGGTCTCCTCGACCACGTCCGCCCAGCTCGCCTTCCCGTCCTGCACGAGGGCGAGCTGTTCGCGGTGGGCGCACAGCGCGCGCACGGCGTTGGTGATCAGGTTCAGGGTGGTCTCGTGCCCGGCGATGATCACCAGCAGCAGGGTGCCGAGCAGCTCGTGGCGGCTGAGCCGGTCGCCGTCCTCCTCGCGCGCCGCGATCAGTGCGCTGGTGAGGTCGTCACCCGGATCGGCGGCGCGGGCGGCGGCGACCGCGGAGAGCACCTCGACGAGCTCCTTGTTGGCCGCCATCGCCTCCTCGGGTCCGATGTCGGTGGCGACGACCCTGTGCGACAGCCGGTGCAGCCGGTCCGCGTACTCGGTGTCCACGCCGAGCAGCCCGCAGATCACGCCCATCGGCAGCGGCATGGCGAAGTGGCGCCGCAGATCCGCGGTTCCGCCGGACCCGGCCGCGGCCGCTTCCAGGCCGTCGAGCAGTTCGGCGGTCACCGTCTCGACGCGCGGTCGCAGCTCGTCGACCCGGCGCGCGGTGAACGCCTTGCTCACCAGCGCCCGCAACCGCCGGTGGTCGGCGCCGTCGGCCGTCGTCATGCCCTGCACGGTCGCGAAGGTCATCAGGGGCCAGCCGTCGGGAATGTGCCCCTCGCGCAGGGCGGTGAAGTGCTCGGCGCCCTTGGCGACGTCCGGATGGGCGAGGAACTCCCTTAGCGCGTCGTGTCCGAGCACGGCAATGCCCGCCACCTCGCCGGGGAGTACGACCGGGGTCACGGCTCCCCGCGCGAGCAGCCGTGCGTTGTCCGCGTGCGGGCAGCCTCCGGCGGGGTCCATCCGGTGCGGCGTGGTGGGTGAGGTCTTCGACATCGGTCTCCTGTCTCGGCGGAACGGGACTGCGGACGACGCGTGCTGTCACACCCGCCGTACGACATGCAGCAGGTACTCCTTGCGGTCCAGCGGATTGTGGTCCGTGCGCGGCCTGGCCGGAAGAGCGCCGCTGACCGGTGCGTACCGCTCGAAGGCGCACTCCAGTACGGCCTCACCGCGGGTCAGACCCGGCAGCCGCTGTTCGAGGCCGTGCACCCGGCCCGCCGGAACCTCTCCCTCCAGCACGTACGTCGCTCCGCGGAGCGCCGTGTCCTGCGGAACGGCACGGTCTCGCGCCAGTGCGGAGAGGACCGGACCGAGCGTGTCCGGGGGGACTTCGAGCCGGAAGCGGTGCAGTGGCTCGTGCACGCAGGTGCCGGCCTCGAGCAGCGCGCTCATCAGGACCAGCGGGGTGAGACCGCGGAAGTCGCCGGCAGTGCTGGACATGCTCTTGTCGAAGACGGCATGTGCGTGACTCTGGCGCGCGTAGTAGCCCGAGTGCGTCATGGTGACCGTGCAGTCGGGAACCTGCCATCCGTAGACACCCTGCTGCAGGGTCTCCCTGACCGATTCCTCCACCGCTTTGATGAAGGAGTACGGCATCGACCCGAGCTCGACCTCCAGCCGGAATTCCACACCGGCGCCGACCTTCGCGGGCTCGACCCGCAGTCCGACCGTGGCGAGGAAGGGGTTGTCCGGCTTCTGTTCCTTGAGCTCGACGGCCGCACCGACACCGACCGGCCGCTCGACACAGACGGTCGTCGTCTCACGGAAGGTGACGTCGACACCGAAGTCGTTGGCGAGCGTCGCCTGGATGACTTCCTTCTGCACCTCGCCGTAGAGCGAGACGGACACTTCCCGCCGGATGTCGTCCTGCCGCAGATCGATCAGCGGATCCTGCTCGGCGAGTTGGGTGAGCGCGGTGTGCAACGCGCCTTTGTCGCAGGGGCGGCAGGGCACGACCACCGTCTCCAGCGTCGGCGGCGCGAAATGACGCCGGTCCGCGTCCGAGGCGCGGGGCACGCCGACGGGGTCGCCGACTCGAATGCCGCCGAGCCCCCACAGCTTGCCGATCCGCCCCGCCGTCACCGCCTCGCGCCGGTCGGCCGAGCCGCGGTCGAAGACGCTGATCGCGGTGACCTTGCCCTCGTCGCCGACGCGCAGCGGCAGCCGGTCCCGGGTGCGTACCGTGCCCGAGAACATCCGCACGTACGCGATCTTCTCCCCCGCCGGACCCCGCTCGACCTTGAAGACCGTGCCGGACACGGGACCCTGCGCATCGCCCTCGGCCGCCGGCAGCAGTTCCCTGATGCCTGCGATCAGCGCATCCACGCCCGCGCCCGTCATGGCCGAACCGAAGAACACCGGGTGCACCAGGGCCTGCCGGGTCTGCGCCGCGAGCTCGTCGCGGAGCCTGCGGTACGAGACGGCCGACTCGTCCCGCACGTACGCGGCGAGGAACGCGTCGTCGTGGTCGGCCAGCACATCGGCGAGCCGGGCCGTGAACGCGCTGTCGGCGCCGGTGTACGGCGTGAACCGGGCGTCGGCGGAGCCGAGTCCGCCGGCCGCTCCCATCGCGACGATCGCCGGGTCCAGTCCCGTGGACATGGTCCGCAGCACGTCCACGTACTGCGCCCCACCGCGATCGATCTTGTTCACGAACACGAGCGTCGGAATGCCGAGGCGCCGCAGCGTCCGCATCAGCACGCGCGTCTGTGCCTGCACGCCCTCCACGGCCGACACGACCAGCACGGCGCCGTCGAGCACACTGAGCACCCGCTCCACCTCGGCGATGAAGTCGGGGTGTCCAGGGGTGTCGATGAGATTGACCGTCATGTCGTCGATGGCGAAGGAGACGACGGCGGACTTGATCGTGATGCCGCGCTGCCGCTCCAGCTCCAGTGAATCGGTCTGGGTACTACCGTCGTCGACGCTGCCGATCTCGTCGATGACACCGGCGGCGTGCAGCAGCCGCTCGGTCAGGCTCGTCTTACCGGCGTCGACATGCGCCAGAATTCCCAGGTTCAGTGTGCGCACTGTGTGTCATGTCCTTCGAATCGGCGGAAATTCCCTTCGTGTTGGACATGAACGCAGTGCGCATTACCCGCTCCTTGGTCTGTTGCCGGGTCCCGGCTGGTGTCGGCAGTGCAGCAGACGCCCCGCGGGACGGGCAACCGAATTTCCGCCGGCGGTCACCCGGTCGGCGGTCACCGGATTCACCGGGCCCGAGTCCTCCCGTCACCGGAGCCACCGGGCCCGGAGGCCTCCGTCACGGGGCGACCGGCTCCCCCGCTCCGCGCAGCACCCCGATCAGCTCGGTCACCGTCTCGGCCATCGCCCGCCTGCCGACGGACAGGTACTTCCGGGAGTCCACGGCGTCGGGTTGGGCCGCCAGATACTCGCGGATGGCCGCCGTCATCGCGATGTTCAGCGCGGTCCCGATGTTGACCTTCGCTATTCCGCCGGACACGGCGGCCGACAGCTCCCCGTCCGGGACGCCCGAGGAGCCGTGCAGCACCAGCGGCACGCCGAGCGCCCCGTCGAGCCGGCCCAGCAACTCGTGGTCGAGGGAGGCCGTGCGGGAGGTCATCGCATGGGAGCTGCCGATCGCGACGGCCAGTGCGTCCACGCCGGACGCCTCGACGAAGGCCCGCGCCTCGTCCGGGTCGGTACGGGCCCCCGGCGCGTGGGCGTCCAGGGGCGCCGCACCGTTCTTGCCGCCGACCTCGCCCAGCTCGGCCTCGACCCAGAGGCCGTTGGTGTGCGCCCATTCGGCCGCGGCGCGGGTCGCCGCGAGGTTCTCCTCGTACGGCAGGTGCGACGCGTCGTACATCACCGAGCTGAACCCGGCGTCGGCGGCCTGGCGCAGCAGGTTCCCGCTCTTGACGTGGTCGAGGTGGAGCGCGACGGGTACGGCGGCCTCGCGGGCCGCCTCGACCGCGGCCCTGGCGAGCGGGCGGAGGCGTCCGTAGCGGTACTTCACCGCATTCTCGCTGATCTGCAGGATGACCGGGGAGGCCGCGGACTCCGCCCCCGCGACGACCGCCTCGGCGTGCTCGAGCGTGATGATGTTGAACGCGGCCACCGCGCGGCGCTCCGCGGCGGCCTCGGCAACCAGCGTTCCGGTTTCGGCCAGCGGCATCGGTCAGGCCCCGGCGAGGATGACGGAGCGGGTGAGGTGGCGCGGGCGGTCCGGGTCGAGGCCGCGTGCCTCGGCGACCGCGACGGCGAGGCGCTGGGCCCGTACGAGCTCGGCCAGCGGGTCGAGGCCGCCCGCCACCCACATCCCGCCGGTGCCGTGCACCTCGTCGGCCAGCCCCGACGGCGCGTCACCGATCATCCACGTCGCCGTGCCGCGGGTGGTGACGCTGATCGGACCGTGCCGGTACTCCATCGCCGGGTACGCCTCGGCCCAGGACGCCGACGCCTCCCGCACCTTGAGCGCCGCCTCGCTGGCGAGGCCGACGGTCCAGCCGCGGCCGAGGAAGGTGAACTGCTTGCAACCGGTGAGCCAGTCGGGCAGGGGCTCGGCGAGCGCGTCCCTGGCGTCGTCCACGGCGGCGTCGGTGTGCAGTCCGGCGTGCGCGCGCAGCAGCGTGAGGACCGACGTGGCGAACCGCGTCTGGACCACGGACTTCTCGTCGGCGAAGTCGAGGACGACGACGTCGTCGGCGGCGGACGTCACAGGCGTCGCCGGGTCGGCGGTGAGGGCGGTGGTGCGGGTCCTTCCACGCAGCCGGCCGAGGAGTTCGAGCACCTCGGTGGTGGTGCCGGAGCGGGTCAGGGCGACCACCCGGTCGTAGTGGCGGCCCTCGGGGAACTCGGAGGCCGCGAAGGCGTCCGACTCGCCCCGGCCCGCACCCTCGCGCAGCGCGGCCGCCGCCTGGCTCATGAACAGCGAGGTCCCGCAGCCGACGAACGCCACCCGTTCGCCCGCCGCCGGGAGCATCCCCGCCCGGCTCGCCGCCAGTTCCGCGGCCCGCTCCCAGCACTCCGGCTGGCTCGCCAGCTCCTCCGCCACATGACTCATACCCTGCTCCACCTTTCGAGTGCGACGCCCCGCGACACTGCGTGCGTATTTCTGCAATTTAGCTCGAGATTTCAATCAGCTTCAAGCATTCGAGCAGAGTGACGTGCGCTAAGGTCACGTCGAGCATTCGAGGAACGGAGCTGTGGATGTCCCGCGACGCCCGCTGGAAAACACTGCTGGAGCTACTGGTCGAGCAGGGGCGGCTGGACGTCGAGGAGGCCGCGGCCGCGCTGGACGTCTCGGCCGCGACGATCCGGCGCGACTTCGACCAGCTCGCCGAGCAGCAGATGCTCGTACGCACCCGCGGGGGCGCGGTCGTCCACGGGGTCTCGTACGAACTCCCCCTGCGTTACAAGACGTCCCGGCGCGCGGCGGAGAAGCAGCGCATCAGCGCGGCGGTCGCCGGGCTCATCTCCCCCGGCGAAGCGGTCGGCTTCACGGGCGGCACGACGACCACGGAGGTCGCCAGGGCGCTGGCCGCGCGACCCGACCTGGCCACGGGCTCGCCCGCACTCACGATCGTCACCAACGCCCTCAACATCGCCAACGAGCTGGCGATCCGGCCGCAGTTCAAGATTGTCGTGACGGGCGGGGTGGCGCGCCCGCAGTCGTACGAGCTCATCGGCCCGCTCGCCGACGGAGTGCTCAGCCAGATCACCATGGATGTCGCCGTACTGGGCGTGGACGCCTTCGACGTGGTCCACGGTGCGGCGGCGCACGACGAGGACGAGGCCGCGATCAACCGGCTGCTCTGCGAGCGCGCCCAGCGGGTCGTGGTCGCCGCCGACTCGACGAAGCTAGCGGCCCGTGCCTTCGCCCGTATCTGCGGCACCGACCAGGTGGACACACTGGTGACCGACGCGGCCGTCTCCGACGAGACGGTCGCGCGCTTCGAGGAGGCAGGCGTGGCCGTGGTCCGGGCCTGACGAGCGCACGACGGGACCCGACGGCCGGCCCGCCCCGGGCCGGGGGCTCCCGCGGGCCGCGCCGGTCCGATGCGGGCTATAACTGAACGGTGATCATCCATGTGGCCCCGCTCGACGACTGGCTCGCCATCCCCGAACGGCCGTACGCACCGAAGTCCTTCGTCGCCGAGGGGTTCGTCCACTGCTCCCCCGACGAGCCGACGACGCTCGCCGTCGTCAGCGCATACCACCGCGAAACCCCCGGCCCGCTGATGGCCCTGCTCATCGACGAGACCAAACTCCGCTGTCCCGTCCGCCTGGAGCCGGCCGGCTCCGCCCCACCGCCGGGCGTCGCCCCGGGCACGCTCTTCCCGCACGTGTACGGGCCGATCGACCGGGAAGCGGTGGAAGGGCTGCTGGAGATCCAGCGGGACGAGGAAGGGCGCGGGGTGGGCTTCGCACCCTGGGCCTGACGAGCGCGAGGCGACGGGGCGCGCGACGGGCGGGCAGGACCGGAGCGGGACCGCGGTCACGCCGGTGCGGGGGCTCAGCGGCGGGAGTCGTCCGGCGGCCGTCTGCGGGCCGCCGTGCCCGGCGAGAGCCGGTCGACCACCTCGGCCAGCTCGGCACAGGCCAGCTCGATCTTGCGGCGGACGGTGTACTGCTCGGTCACGATCGCCGACAGCAGCAGCCCGGTCAGGGCCGCGGACGCGTTGAGCGCCTGGAGAGTTCCCATGACCTCGAGGAGGCTGTGCCCGGCGAAGGGCCCCGCCCGGTCCGTCGCCGCCGAGATGGCCAGCACGGACACGACCAGGACGCACGGGGCGGCGCCGGGGAGCTGGAAGCGCAGCGCCGACCAGATCAGCAGCGGGAAGACGAGGAAGAGCACGGCGAGGGAGCTCGTGGTGGTCACGAACGTGACGGCGGCGACGCTGAGCAGGAGGAGCACGGCCTCCGCGCAGCGCGCGGGACGGAGGTCCAAGGGCCACCGCACCTTCCGGGCCACCAGCAGCAGCGGCGCGACCACGAGGACGCCCATGGCGTCGCCCGCCCACCACGCCGACCAGATCGGCCAGAAGCTGCCCGGTGCGAGCATGCCCGCGACCACCAGCGCGCCGGTCCCGATGGTCGCACTGATCAGCATCCCGGCGAAGGCGCCCAGGAACACGAGCGACAGCCCGTCCCTGAGTCGGTCGAGTTCCTCGCGGAAGCCCGCCCTGCGCAGCATCAGGTAGGCACAGACCGGGGCGAGGCAGTTCCCGGCGAGGACGCCGATGGCGAAGGATCTGAAGGGGCCGAGAGCCAGGATGAGGAGGAAGGTGCCGAGGGCGATCCCCGGCCAGATCCGCAGCCCGAACCAGATCAGGGCGGCCAGGGCGATACCCGTGGGCGGCCAGAGCGGAGTGACCACAGCACCCTCGACGACCACCTGCAGCGTCAGCCCCAGGCGCCCCGCCACGTAGTAGGCGGCAGCGACGGAGAGCATGAGCAGGACGACTGCCCCGGTGTGCCGGAGTTCCCTGGTGCGGACCACACCTGCCATCACACAACGTCCCCCGCAGGGCCGCCTGCCGAGACACTCTCCAGGCGTGACGTCAGCCGACGACGTCGGGTGGGGAGGCGTCGTGGCACAGGACGAGGACGGCGGCGTCGTCCGTGTGGTCGGTGAACTCGGCCGCCGTCATCACCGCGGCGGCAAGTTCGTCGGCGCCGGCCCCGGCGCCCGTCCCGGCACCGACCAGGCCGGTCACCCGCTCGAGGCCCGTGTCGATCGGGACGGTCGGGCCTTCGATCACCCCGTCCGTGAGGAGGACGAACGCCCCCGCCTGCGTCAGCCTGCGTCTGGTCACCGGGTAGCCCTCGCCCGGCTGGATGCCCAGCGGCAGCCCTCCGTCGTCCTGAGCGGCGCCGCAGCAGCCGTCGGCCGTGGCCCAGACGGCGGGGACATGTCCGGCCCGGGCACTCTCGAGGACCCAGGTCGCCGGATCGAAACGGACAAAGGTGCAGGTCGCGAAGAGTTCGCGGGCCACGGAGACCAGCAGGTCATTGGCCCGGCTCAGCACTTCGCCGGGTTCGGTCGCGGCCGTGGCGACCGCGCGCAGCCCGATACGGATCTGCCCCATGAAGGCGGCCGCCTCGACGTCGTGACCCTGGACGTCCCCTATGGAGAACCCGAGCGAGCCGTCGGGCATGACGAAGCCGTCGAACCAGTCGCCGCCGATGTCGAGTCCGTCGCGCGCGGGCGTGTACCGCGCCGCTGTCCGCAGGCCCGGCAGCGACGGCAGGGCCGCGGGGAGCATGTCCCGCTGCAGCGCCTCGGCCAGATCCACACGGGCCCTCTGCAGCTCCGCGCTCTCCCGCGCCTGTGCGGTGAGACGCCCGAGCGTTATCAGGAGGTCGTCTGCGCTCGCCGACCTCGGTGGACGACGCCGCGTCATTGACCGCTCCGATGTACATCCGTTTCGCGCCGGCCGGAACCGACGTTCATCATACTTCCGGGTCCTGGAGGCCGCTTGCCGAGGCGGCGCACGGCGCTCGCCTACGATCTCCCCACCAGCCGCGGGCAACAACACAGCCGGGAGGCAGCTCACGTGACCACGCCCAGGACCCACAGCGCGGAGGCCCGTCCCACGGTGGCGGTGCTCGGTACGGGAATCATGGGGGCGGGGATGGCCCGGAGCCTGCTCCGCGCCGGACTGCCCGTCAGGGCCTGGAACCGTACGGGCGCGAAGGCGGAGGCCCTGGTGGCCGACGGCGCCTACTGTGCGGACTCGCCGGCCGACGCGGTCACCGGCGCGGACGTGGTGGTGACCGTGCTGAACGACGGGCCGCGCGTGCTGGGCGCTATGCGGGAGGCGGCCGCCGGTCTCGCCCCCGGCACGGTGTGGGCCCAGACCGCCACGGTCGGCGAGACCGCCACGGCGGAACTGGCCGCATTCGCGCGGGAACACGCCCTCACCTTCGTCGACTCACCGGTCCTCGGATCCCGGCAGCCCGCCGAATCGGGCGAACTTCTCGTCCTGGCCGCGGGGCCGCCGAAGGCCCGTGCCGTCCTCGCCCCCGTCTTCGACGCGATCGGCCGCCGCACGACCTGGGTGGGCGAGGACGCCGGCACGGCGGCGGCGAGCCGCCTCAAGCTGGTCCTCAACAACTGGGTCACCGCGCTCACGCACGCCACAGCCGAGACCCTCGCGCTGGCCCGGGGCCTCGGCGTCGATCCCCAGGCCTTCCTCGACTCCGTATCCGGCGGCGCCCTGGACAACGGCTATCTCCGCGCCAAGGCAGCGGTGATCCTCAGCGGTGACTACACCCCCTCCTTCACCGTCACCAACGCCCTCAAGGACACGCGGCTCATCACCGAAGCCGCCGAACGCTCCGGCGTCCGCATGGACGTCGCCCGGGCCGGCCTCGCCCGCTTCGAACGCGCCGAACGCACCGGTCACGGCGACGACGACATGGCCGCCACCTACCTGGCCTCCTTCGACGGCCCGGACGCCTGAGCGGGCCCGTGCCGGAGCGTTCGGCCAACTGGCCCCCTTCACCCACCCGGTGACCGCATGTGCCCTTCCTCGGTGAGCCTGCGCCGAACACGGTCCTCGTGGAAGAGCCGCCCCACCAGTGCGCTGCCGTAGACGACGAAGCCCACACCGACCAGCCAGGACTGCAGGACCAGCACGGTCCCGAAGTGACCGTACGTCACCGCGTTCGCCGCGATGAGCGGCGAGAAGACGAACTGCGAGAAGATCCGCAGCCCGAGCAGCCCCAGCGCGGTCGTCACGGCACCGGGCGCCAGGGCCCGCCAGCGGATGCGGCCGCACAGCAGGAGCCATTGCGACCACCAGAAGAAGAGGAAGGTCCCGAACAGGTCCGCACTGGCGACGAGCGTCGTCGTCAGGGCGGACGCGTTCGCCGGGGCCGGTGTGGCGACGAACACCAGCAGTGCGGCGATGAGCACGCCCAGCCAGACGACGTGCCGCCACATGGTGTGCCAACGCGCCGTCGGCAGGGCCCACGCCCGCTCGTACCCGGTCTGCACGGCGGAGCCGAAGGTCACCCCGAACGCAGCCAGCGCGGCGAGACCGAGCGCGGTGGTGCGCTGCAGGGCCTGCCCCGGCTTGCCGAACAGCTGCTCGACCTGCTCCTGCGACACCTGCGACACGCCGAGGCCCTGCACCAGCCACTTGGCGAACCCCTGGCCGCTCGCCAGGTCGGCCGCCGCGACGACGACCAACAGCGGCACGAGGGTGAGGAAGCTGAGCGCCGCGAAACCCATGGCGCGGTGCATCAGCTCCATCTCGCGCCCCCGGCTCCACGCGAGGCCGACCACGGACGTCAGCATCCACCGGTGGAGCCGCGGGAACCAGCGGCCGTGGTGCGCCGCGGGGTCGTCGCCCGGCGCACCGAATCTGAAGGGCATGTGCGCTCGCCTACCCGCCCGGGTGCCATGACCCCTCCCGCACGCCGCCGAACGGGTGTCTCCGGCCCGGGTGGTCCTGCGGGAAAGCGGGGAGATGACGGCCGCCGGCTCCTCGTCGCACCGTCCGCGTCGTGCAGTCGCCCCTGAGGGCGGCCCAGTGTTAGAACTGGGACATGATCGGACGTTCCCGCCGGTCCCGGCTGACGGCGGTCAGGCCGCTCAGCCGCCGGGGGTCACGCGATCAGCGCGAACGCCCGGCGGACCGACAGCGACGTCCCCATTCACGACGTCCGCATCCACTCGGCGTACAGAGCCTCGCCACCCAGGTCTTCCTCCTCCAGGCGATCGTGGTGATCCTCGTCGTGATCGCCGCGTCGGTCGCCCTGGTCCTGCAGGCGCGCAACGACAGCCTGGACGACGCGGAGAACCGCTCGCTCGCCGCCGCCGAGACCTTCGCGCACGCACCCGGTACGGCGCCGGCGCTCAAGTCCCCGAACCCGAGCGCGATCCTGCAGCCCGCCGCCGACGAGGCCCAGCGCGGAGCGGGCGTCGACTTCATCTCCGTACTGAGCCTCGACGGGGTCCGCTACACGGACCCCGAGGCGCCGCTGGTCGGCGAGCGCGTGGAGGGGGACATCTCACGGGCCGTCGCGGGCGAGGCGTTCACGGAAACCTTCGAGGGTGCGCCGCGCGAGGCGGTCCGGGCCGTGGTTCCGGTCACCGATGCCGACAGACGGGTCGTCGGCCTGGTCACCGCGGGGATGCAGGTCGCGAGCATCGGCGAACTCCTCGACTGGCAGATGCCGGTCATGCTGGCGTCCGTGGCCGGTGCCCTGGCGCTCGCCACCGGGGGTGCGGCTCTCGTCAGCCGACGGCTGCGGCGGCAGACGCACGGCCTCGGCCCTGCGGAGATGACCCGGATGTACGAGCACCACGACGCGGTGCTGCACGCCGTGCGCGAGGGTGTGCTGATCGTCGGCGGCGACGGTCGGCTGGTGCTGGCCAACGACGAGGCGCGACGGCTCCTGGATCTGCCGCCCGACGCGGAGCGGAAGCCCGTGTCCGAGATGAACCTCGGCGCGGGCATGACCCAGTTGCTGGTGTCCGGCGAGGAGGTCTCCGACCAGGTGTTCCTCTCCGGCGACCGGCTGCTCGCCGTCAACACGCGGCCCACCGCCCCGTACGGAGGCGTCCCCGGCGTGGTCGCGAGCCTTCGCGACACCACCGAACTGCGTGCGCTGTCCGGCCGGGCGGAGATCGCCCGGGAACGTCTGACCCTGCTGTACGAGGCGGGGATGCGGATCGGCACCACACTGAACGTACAGCGGACGGCCGAGGAGCTCGCCGAGGTGGCCGTCCCCCGGTTCGCCGAGTTCACCACCGTGGAACTGCTCGATCATGTGCTGCGCGGTGAGGAGCCGAACAGCGCGGCCACCGAGATGCGCCGAACGGCGCTGCACGGCATCCGTGACGATCCGCCGCTCCAGCCGGTCGGGGACGTGATCCGGTTCGTCATCCCCGCCACCCCGATGGCCACGGCCATGAACAGCGGCCGGGCCGTGCTCGCGCGGGACCTCACCACGCTCCAGGGCTGGCGGAGCCAGGACCAGGAGGGAGCACACCAGGCGCTGGAGTACGGGATCCGCTCGCTGATCACCGTGCCGCTGCAGGCCCGCGGCGTGGTCCTCGGCATGGCCAACTTCTGGCGGACCGAGGTCCAGCCCCGCTTCGACGAGGACGACGCGTCGTTCGCGGAGGAGCTGGCGGCGCGGGCGGCGGTGGCGATCGACAACGCCCGCCGGTTCACCCGGGAGCACGCGATGGCCGTGACCCTGCAGCGCAGTCTGCTCCCCCGTGATCTGCCGCAGCAGGACGCGCTGGAGGTGGCCTGGCGCTACCTTCCCGCGCAGGCCGGTGTGGGGGGCGACTGGTTCGACGTCATTCCCCTGCCCGGGTTCCGGGTGGCCCTGGTGGTGGGCGACGTGGTCGGGCACGGCATGTACGCCGCCGCGACGATGGGGCGGCTGCGTACCGCCGTGCTCAACTTCTCGTCCCTCGACCTGCCTCCGGCCGATCTCCTGGCGCACCTCGACGACCTCGTGATCCGTATCGACGCCGACCAGACGGCCGAGGACCACGAACGCGCGCCGGTGACCGGCGCCACGTGTCTGTACGCCGTGTACGACTCGGTCAGCGGGCGCTGCACGCTCGCGCACGCCGGGCACCCTCCGCCGGCACTGGTGGATCCGGTCAGCGGGGTGACGTACCCCGAGATGCCGGTGTCGCCGCCGCTCGGCATCGGAGGGCATCCCTTCGAGGAGATCGAGGTCGATCTCGCGGAGGGCAGCCGGCTCGTCCTGTTCACGGACGGGCTGATCGAGGACCGCCGCCGTGACATCGACGAGGGGTTCGAGCGGCTGCGGGCAGCGATCGCCCCGCCCGGTCTCACTCCGGAGGAGACCTGCCTGGCGGTGACGAACGCGATGCCGCCGAGCCAGTCGAGCGACGACATCGCGCTGCTCGTCGCCCGCACGCGGCTGCTCCCGGCGGAGAACGTCGCCGTGTGGGACGTGCCGTTCGATGTCGCGGAGGTCTCCCGGGTGCGCGCCGAGGCCACCCGGAGGCTCGTGGACTGGGGGCTGGAGGAGTCGTCGTTCGTCACCGAGCTCGTGCTGAGCGAGCTGCTGACGAACGCGCTGCGCTACGGCACCGAGCCCGTGCGGGCCCGGCTGCTGAACGGCCGCACGCTCGTCTGCGAGGTGTCCGACGGCAGCAGCACGTCGCCGCATCTGCGCCGGGCAGCGACCACCGACGAGGGCGGGCGGGGACTGTTCCTGGTGGCGCAGTTCTCGCAGCGCTGGGGAACCCGGTACGTGACCGGAGGCAAGGTCATCTGGGCCGAGCTGGCGCCTGAGGGCGAGCTGGCCGAGGAGTCGGCGATGATGATGTTCGACGACGAACTGGCCTGGTGACGCCCGGACGGCTCAGGCGCCCGACCGGCTCAGGCGACCGGCCGGGCCTCGACCCCCGTCCGGGGCTGCTGGTGGCCGCCGCTGGCGATCATCCGCACTTCGCCGCGGTCGCTGATCTCCGCCTGCACGATGCCCGTGTCGTCGGCGTAGACCGGATGGCCGCCGGGACCCTTGCGATCGGTGCGATGCACCACGACGGCATCCTCGCCCTCGCCCTTCGCGGTCGGCTCGCCGTGCGAGAAGACCAGCTCGTACTCCTCGCCGGTGTCGTCCCGGTTCATAACGCCCTCCTCTGGCGTGCAGGCGTAAAGCCGTGCACCGTGTCCCGATATAGACCCGAATGACCATTATCAGGGAGTTCACTCGGAACGCGAGCGCCGTGTGATCAACGGACGACCGTGAGCGATCGTTCCAGGACCTGCGCCACGGTGGACAACCCCGGATGCCTGGCCCCGCTGCGGCACCGCAAAGCCCCCGACCGGCCCACCACGCCCGGCTGGAAATGGGCCCTGTGCCGCTCGTGCGGCTGGCAGGGCAACCGCGACCAGGGCGCGTGGAAACGCATCGCCGCACGCGGCCTCACCCACCAGACCAAGACCGTCGCAGACCACGCCACCGCCACGATGGCCATCCGCTCGGTGGTCGAGAAACTCGAGGCCACAGCCGTGGTCACCGCGGCCACCGAGACCAGCCGGGACCGGTCCAAGACCGGACCCACCCGGCCGCGATCCACACGCTCCGCGCCCGGGCGACGCAGGGCACCCTCCCCGGCACGGCTCCAGGGCGGTGCCGGCCAGCGTCCGGAGGGACACGCACCAACGGGCCGGACCCGACTGCCCCGCGCAGCCCACCGGCACCAGAGCGTGACGACGATCAGCACACCCACCACCAGCCGACACCGGCCACGCGGAGCAGCACTGGGCACGGGATTGCACCTCCACGCCCACGCCACCCCTCCACGGTGGGCACAACCCACGCCTTGCATGGGATCGCTCAACTGATCAGAGACGCTCAGCAGATGCGGGGCAGTTGTTCCCCCAGCGGCATGTCGACGACGCGCGTGCCGCCGAGTCCGGTGCGCGCGACCACCATGCCGGGATGATCGGCGACCGTCTCTCCGATCACCGTCGCGTCCCTGCCGAGCGGGTGTGCGCGCATGGCCGCCAGGACCGCGTCGGCGTGCTCGCGGGCGACGAACGCGACGAGCTTGCCCTCGTTCGCGACGTACATCGGGTCCAGGCCCAGGACTGCGCAGGCGTTGGCCACGGCCGATGGGACCGGGACCGCGCGCTCCTGGACGACGACGCCCGTGCCGGATGCCGCGGCGAGCTCGTTGAGGGCAGCGGCGAGCCCGCCGCGCGTCGGGTCGCGCAGCACATGGAGCGGACACCCGCCCGCGCGCGCCCCTCCGACCGCGAGCATCGCCTCGACCAGGCCGCAGAGCGCGGCACAGTCGCTCTCGATCTCCACGCCGAACTCCAGGCCCTCACGCACGCTCAGGATCGCCACGCCGTGGACGCCGATCGGGCCGCTCACGATGACGACGTCACCGGGGACGACGCGCTGAGGGCGCAGATCGACGCCCTTCGGGATGAGGCCGATGCCGGAGGTGTTGATGAAGATGCCGTCGCCGTGGCCCGCCTCCACGACCTTCGTGTCGCCGGTCGCGACCTCCACTCCTGCGGTGCGGGCGGCGGCTCCGAGGGCTTCGGCCACGCGACCGACGACCGCGAGCTCGACCCCCTCCTCGAGGATGAAGCCGCAGGACAGGTACGCGGGCCGGGCTCCGCTCATGGCGAGGTCGTTGACGGTGCCGTTGACCGCGAGGTCGCCGATGCTGCCGCCGGGGAAGAAGAGCGGCCGCACGACGAACGAGTCGGTGGAGAACGCGAGGCGCACACCGCCGAGTTCGAGTGCCGCGCAGTCGCCGAGACCGGCCAGCACAGGGCCGCCGAAGGCGGGCGCGAAGACCTCCTCGACCAGTTCGGCGGACATGGCGCCGCCCCCGCCGTGGCCCATCACCACACGCGGCTGGTCCCGCAGCGGGGCGGGACAGGTCCACGCCAGCATGTCCGGCGCAGGCGTGGTCGCGGACTGGGTCGTCTCAGACAACGGGGCTTTCCTCCCGGGCGGCGGCGGCCAGGTCGAGCCGCCGGTAGAGGTAGTAGGCGGCGCAGGCGCCCTCGCTGGAGACCATGGTGGCGCCGAGCGGGGTGCGCGGGGTGCAGGTGGTGCCGAAGACCTCGCACTCGTGGGGCTTCAGCAGTCCTTGCAGGACTTCGCCGCTGCGGCACTCGGCCGGTTCTCGGGTGTCGATGCCGGTCACCGAGAAGCGGTGCTCGGCGTCGTAGTCCCGGTAGCGGGGGGAAAGCCGCCAGCCGCTGTCGGGGATCACCCCGATGCCGCGCCAGGCGCGGTCGGTGACTTCGAAGACGTCGTCCAGCATGGCTTGTGCGGCGAGGTTCCCCTCGGGTGTGACGGCTCGCGGGTAGGCGTTCTCCACGGTGTGCTCGCCGCTTTCGAGCTGCCGGACCGTACGGCGCACGCCTTCCAGGATGTCCAGTGGTTCGAATCCGGTCACCACGATGGGAACGCGGTACTTCTCGGCGAGCTGCGGGTACTCGCCGACGCCCATCACACTGCACACGTGCCCGGCGGCGAGGAAGGCCTGGACGCGGCAGCTCGGCGACTGCATGATCGCCTCGATCGCCGGGGGGACCCGCACATGGGAGACCAGCAGGCTGAAGTTGGGGATGCCCAGCCTTCGGGCCTGATGGACCGTCATGGCGTTGGGCGGCGCGGTGGTCTCGAAGCCGATGCCGAAGAACACGACCTCGCGGTCGGGGTTCTGCTGCGCGATGCCGAGGGCGTCGAGCGGTGAGTAGACCACCCGTACGTCACCGCCCTCGCTGCGCACCTGGAACAGGTCGCGGCCGGTCCCCGGCACGCGGAGCATGTCGCCGAAGGAGCAGAAGATCACGTCGGGCCGCGAGGCGATCTCCAGGGCCTTGTCGATGACCTCCAGCGGGGTCACGCACACCGGACAGCCGGGACCGTGGATCAACTCGATCCCGTCCGGGAGGAGCTGGTCGATACCGTGCCGGATGATGGTGTGCGTCTGGCCTCCGCAGACCTCCATCAGCGCCCAGGGCCGGGTGACGGTGGCGCGGATCTCGTCGAGCAGCCGCCGGGCCAGCTCCGGGTCCTGGAACTCGTCGATGTACTTCATCGCCCTGCCTCCCCGGTGACGCTGCCGGCGGCGGGTGGCTGCGGTCCGTCCGCTTCGGCGACCGGCTCCCACGGATCACCGAACTCCTCCTGGAGCATGCCGAGGCTCTCGAACAGCTCCAACGTCTGGCGGGCCGACTCCTCGTCGAGCCGCTGCAGGGCGAACCCCACGTGGACGATGGCGTATTCACCGACCTGGAGGTCGGGCAGATACTCCAGGCACACCTCCTTGACCACTCCGCCGAAGTCGACGGTGGCCATACGAGTGCCGTCCCGGTCCTCGATGGCCAGCACCTTGCCGGGTACCGCCAAGCACATGTGCGTCTCCTCGCTGTCGCGCCGCTGCGCGCTCCGTCATCCGGCGGGCTCGGCCGCCGTACGGGCGGCCACGACGAGCTGGCCGAGAGCCAGCCCTCCGTCGTTCGGGGGGATCCGGTGGTGGCGCAGGACGGTGAAGCCGTCCTCCCGCAGTCCTCGTGCGCAGGCCGAGGAGAGCAGCGCGTTGGCGAACACTCCCCCGGTCAGTGCCACGGTGTCGAGGCCGTGCTGCTCGCGTGCCGTGCCGCAGACGGTACGGACGAGCCGGGCGACCGCCCCGTGGAAGCGCGCCGCGACAAGGGCGGCCGGAGTGCCGGTGCGTACGTCGCCGACGACCGCGGCCAGCACGGGCGCCGGGTCGGCGGCCAGCGCGGCGCGGCCGTCCTGACCGGGCGCGCGCAGCGCGAACGCGTAACGGCGGTCGTCGTCGGCGGCGTTGCTCACCGCCGCGGCTTCGAGTTCGACGGCCGCCTGCGCCTCGTATCCGGCGCGGTGGCAGACGCCCGCGAGGGAGGAGACGGCGTCGAAGAGCCGGCCCATGCTGGAGGTGGGTACGCAGTTGAGGTTCCGCTCCAGCTGCCGTTCCAGCAGAGCGAGTTCCCCGGGCATGCAGGCGTCGACGCAGGGCAGGCCGGCGGTCCGGTCGAGGCCCGCCGCCCGCAGATGCGCGATGGCCATGCGGTACGGCCGCTCCACGGCCGCGTCGCCGCCGGGGAGCGGTACGTACGCGAGGTGGGCGTAGCGGGCGAAGCCGTCGTAGTCGGCCAGCAGGAACTCCCCGCCCCACACGGCTCCGTCCTCCCCGTATCCCGTGCCGTCGAAAGCGACGCCGATCACGGGCCGGCTGCCGTCGAGGCCGTGCTCGGCCATGGTGGACGCGACATGCGCGTGATGGTGCTGGACCTCGACGAGCGGCCGTTCTCCGGCGTGGCGCCGGGCCCACGTGCCCGAGCGGTATCCGGGGTGCCGGTCGGCCGCGAGGAGCCCGGGCCGTACGCCCGTGATCGCCTCCAGCTGCTCCTCGGCCTCCTCGAAGGCGTGCTGCGTGGCAAGGTCGTCCATGTCCCCGACGTGTGCGGACAGCCAGGCCTTGCGGCCGGTGCCGAGGCAGAAGGCGTTCTTCAGATCGCCGCCGACGGCGAGGGCGGGCGCCACGGACACGGGCAGCGGGACCGGCAGCGGGGCGTAGCCGCGAGAACGGCGCAACGTCAGCGCCTCCCCGTCGCACACACGCACCACCGAGTCGTCGCACGGCACATGGATCGGCCGGTCGTGCAGCAGCCACGCGTCGGCGAGGTGGCCGAGCCGGTCCAGCGCCTCGGTGTCGCCGGTGACGATGGGCTCGCCCGAGAGGTTGCCGCTCGTCATGACGAGAAGTCGGGGCGCGGGCGCCTCGTCGCCGTCGAGTCCGAGCAGCAGATGGTGCAGCGGGGTGTAGGGGAGCATGACGCCGAGGTCGGGGCTGCCGGGGGCGACCGCGTCCGCGATCCGGGGGGCGCCCGACGCCGGAGCGGATGCGCTGCGGCGACGCATCAGGACGATGGGCCGGGCGCTGCCGGTGAGCAGCTCGCGCTCCTCGGCACCGACATGGACGAGGTGCCGGACAGCGGCGATGTCCCTGGCCATCAGGGCGAACGGCTTGTGACCGCGGGCCTTGCGGCGGCGCAGCAGCGCGACCGCCCCGGAGTTGGTCGCGTCGCAGGCGAGGTGGTATCCGCCGAGCCCCTTGACCGCGAGGATCGCGCCACCTGCCAGGAGTGCCCGGGCCTCGGCGACCAGGTCCGCCGCACCCTGCGGGCCGCCGAGGCTCCGGTCGTTCGGATCGGGCGCGAGGACGTGCCGGGGCCGCAGCCCCGGGGCGGCCGGCGCGATGATCAGCCGCAGCCGGGGCCCGCAGGAGGGGCAGGCGACCGGCTGCGCGTGGAAGCGGCGGTCGGCCGGATCGGCGTACTCCCGGGCGCAGTCGGGGCACATCGGGAAGTCGGCCATCGTGGTGTGGTCACGGTCGTAGGGCAGCCCCGTGACGATGGTGAAGCGCGGCCCGCAGTGGGTGCAGGTGATGAAGGGATGCCGGTGGCGCCGGTCTGCCGGGTCGGCGAGCTCGGCCAGACAGTCGGCGCAGGTGGCGGTGTCCGGGGAGACGAGTGTGCGGACGGGTCCTTCGGTGACGGAGGGAATGATGACGAAACCTCTGCCGCCGGTCGCGGGGACCTCCTCGTCGTGGACCGACTCCACCATCGCCAGGGGCGGGGCGTCCCTGCCGATGCGTGTGCAGAACCGCGCCACGGCCAGCGGCCCGCCTTCGACCTCGGCGACGACCCCGTCCCCGGTGTTGGTCACATGCCCCGTCAGCTCCAGTCCGGTGGCGAGGGAGTACACGAAGGGCCGGAAGCCGACGCCCTGCACCACGCCCCGCACGGTGACCCGGCGGCGCCGAACGGAGGTTGCCACCGCAGGCCCGGGCCGCGGGGAGGTCACGGGCGGGCCTGCGCCATGACCGGCGCGTGGACCGGGGTGCCGTCGGCCGCCGCGAGTGCGCGGTCGAGCAGGGCGCCGGCCCCCTGCCCCGCGCGTGCGGACGTGAGGATCACGTCCACACCCGGATTGACCTGCTGGACATGGGTGCGGAATGCCGCCTCGTCGAATCCGACGGCATCGGCGATGTCGGTCTTGGTGACGACCACCAGGTGCGCGAGGCCGAAGGCCGTCGGGTACTTCAGCGGCTTGTCCTCGCCCTCGGTCACCGAGGCGAGAACCACGCGAAGCGACTCACCGAGGTCGTACGAGGCCGGGCAGACGAGGTTGCCCACGTTCTCCACGAACAGCAGCCGTGTGTCCTCGGGCAGCCAGCCGTCCAGATGCCCGGCCAGCATTCCGGCCTCCAGATGGCACAGCCCGTCGGTGAGCACCTGCTTGACCGGGACGCCGGAGCGGGCCAGGCGCTCGGCGTCGTTCTCGGTCGCGAGATCGGCCGTCAGCGCGGCGACCCGCACACCCCGTTCCCTTGCCAGCAGCAGCTCCGCCTCGAGCAGCGCGGTCTTGCCGCTGCCGGGGCTGGACAGGAGGTTGACCACGATGGTTCCACGGGCGGCCAGTTCAGCGCGCAGGGTGTGCGCTGCGGCGTCGTTCTTGGCGAGCACCGCCTGCTGCAGATCCACGACACGGCACATGGGTCAGCTCTCCTCGGAGATCGGTTCGCGATGGGGGCGGACGGATGCGTGCGCCGGGTCGTCGTCCCACTCCACGGCGGCGATCCGCAGTTCACGGCCCGAGACCAGCTCGGCGGTCGCCGTGCCGCACGCGGGGCAGCACAGCTGCGGCGGCATCCCGACCGCCCAGACGTCCGCGCACGGCTCGCAGCGGGCCCGGCCGAGGACCGGCTCCGCGATCAGTTCCGCGCCTTCCAGCACGGTGCCGGCGCAGGCGAGTTCGAAGCAGAACGTGAGGGCGTCCGGGACCACTCCAGCCAGTTCACCGACCTGGAGCCGTACGGCCTTGACCGCGGCGGTGCCGCCCGAGCGGCGCGCCGCCTCCTCGACCTGGTCGACGACGGCCAGCGCGATGGACATCTCGTGCATCGGTCTCCGTCCTGCGCGGCGGGCGGGCCCCCGGGGCCATTACAGGGCGGGGCCACGGGGCTGGTGCACCGGCACGCCGACACCACACGGTTGCGTACGCCATTCGGTGCAGCGCCCGGCCGGGGCGTACGCACCCGCGGCTCCTGGCGCCTCGTCACATCGCTCGGATGCGCAGATAGCGTCTGATGTCGGGCAGGAAGTGGACGAGAGCGGCGAGCACGGTGGCGGCGGCAGCGCCGCCGATGATGTTCTTCTTCATGGTGTTCTCCTCGTGAGGGTGTTCGTCGGGGCCTCGTGCCGCACCAGATCCATGACCATCCGCACGGCCTCGGGCACGGCGGCGGCCACCTGCGGGCTGAGTCCGATGCCTTCGTCGAGACAGCCGGGTTCGCAGCCGACGACGAACGTCTGCCGCGGCGGCGTGGCGCCCGTGCCCGCGCACAGGGTGTCCAGCAGGGCCAGGACGGCGTCGGGGGACATCCGGTGGCCGTCGAGAGGCACGCTCGCCGGGGCGTCGGTGGCGGGGGTCCCCGGCTCGATCAGATACAGCGTTCCGGGCTCGCCGCCGCGGGCGACGGCATCGACCAGGACGAGCGTGTCGTATCCGTCGAGCAGCTGATAGGCGAGGTGGACGCCCCGGATGCCGATGTCCACCACGTCTACGTCGTCCGGCAGTTGTTGTTCCGTCAGTCTGCGTGCGGTCTCGACGCCGAAGCCGTCGTCGCCGAGGAAGATGTTGCCGACGCCGGCGACGAGCGTCCGGTCGGTGTCCGCCGCGCCGCCGTTCACGCGTCCTCCAGGGGTTCGACCTCGTCGGGCTGGAAGTAGAGGAAGCGGCCCTGTTCGCGGCGGATGTCGGCACCTGGGTCGCCCTCGACGGTCACCGCGATGTGCACTCCCCCGTCCACGTCGTGCAGGACGGCCTCGACGTGTGCGCTGCGGCCGTGCAGGAAGAGGTCCTGGGCGTCGCTGTGGCGCAGGCCGGGCCGCAGCAGGACGCGGCTGCCCGCGCCGACCTGCCGGCCGTCGACCAGCACGCGATCGCGTGCCGGATCGACGCTCGCGTCGCTGCCCGGGTCCCACCAGGGCGTGTCCGGCCGGAGGACGTCCGCACCGGGTTCGGCGGCGGCGGGCTGCCCGGGTCCTGCGGTGACCTCCCTCATGCTGCGCACCGCGCCGTGCAGACGCTCCAGGACCTCGGGCGGCATCGAGTCGGCGAGGTCGATCACGGCCGCCGCGCGGGCGTCCGTGCCCCGCGCCTCGCGCTTCTCCTCGTCGGTGAGGGCCGCAGTGCGCAGCGCGAGGATCTCGTCGATCTCGGTGGCGTCGTAGAGGACCCCGGGGCTCTCCGGCGCGATGGCCGGATGGTCCTCGAGGATGATGGGGGACGACAGCACGAGGTCGGCCTCGCCGGTCTTGCCCGCGAGCACCGGCCAGGTGTGGAGATTCCGGCAGGACGCGACGGCGCCCTTGGCCCACTCGGGCGGGTCGGTCATCGAGAGGAACGCCCCGGCGTCCAGGCACAGCAGCAGATGGCTGGCGACGAGCGAGTGGGGCAGGGCCGCATCGCGGTCCCCGCCCGGCTCCGGCATCCAGGTGCTGGTGTTCTCCAGGACGGCGGTCAGTCTCATCGTCCGGTACGGTCCGTCGAGTTCGGCGGCACGGAGCCGCACGGCACCGCTGATCTCCTCGCGCCGGCGCACGAGCCGCCCCACGGTCCGCCCGGCCGTGTCCAGGACGGGTTCGGTCTCCTCGCGCGCGGGCCGCGTGAAGGGGACGGTTGTTCCCTCCCCCGTCAACTCGGCCACGGGTACGGCAAGTTCGACGCGCTCTTCCACGCCCTCGTCCCAGGGAACCACGACGCGGTCGTCGAGGTGGAGTTCGCGCACGGTCTCGTAGCGGCCGTCCGCGCCGGCCTGCTGGACGATGCGTCGGCGGGTGTGCAGGAAGCGCACCTCGACGGCGAGGGCCGCGCCCGGTCTCGGCTCCATCAGGCATTCGGTGTGCTGGAATTCGTGCTCCTCGCAGGACGCGCTCCAGGCGGGCGGTACGAGCACACCGAACTGCCAGCGCAGCCGGTTCTTCGCCGCCGACGCCCGGTACGGGTACAGCACATAGCCCTCGAAGAGGACGGCGTCGGCGACGTGCCGGGCGGTGGCGAGCCGGGCTTCCGTCGCCGGGCGGAACGTGGCGTCGGTCATGGCGCCGTCCTCTCGCCCGCCGCGTCCAGGAGGGCCTCGACCGTCGCCTGCCAGGACGGCAGCGCCCGCCGCGACCGGTAGGCGAGCAGGGCGTCCAGGGTGTCGCCGGGCAGCCGGACCCAGCCGCAGCCGGGGAAGTGCTGATCGACCATCTCCTGCCAGACCTTCACCGGCATCGGGCAGACGGCCTCCCGGTCCCACGGCACCGGTTCGACGTGGAATCCGCCGGCGCCGGTGAAGGCGGTGCCGGAGAAGAGCATGAGCAGCGGCACGTCGCCCTCGGACAGCGCGTGGAAGTAGCGGGTGGCGGCGACGTCCATGTCGTACGTGCAGGGCACGACGAGGTCCGCCTCGGTCTCTCCGGTGAAGCCGGGAACCATGAGGGAGACCTGGGCGAACTGCACGGGGTGGAGGGTGCCGCCCCAGCGTGAGCGGTCACCGAAGAGGTCGGTGAGCCCGTCGGCCTCCGCGGGCGCGTAGCCGCGCCGGGCCGGTTCGATGCGCACCTGGCAGCGCAGCGCGAGGGCGTGGACCCGGGTCTCCTTCGATGCGGTGATCCGCAGCCGGAAGACGAGGGTGGGACCTGCGGCGTACGGGTCCGCGCGCACGCCGGTGCAGCTGAAGGTGAAATCGGTCATGACCGGCTCCCCTCCGGCTCGCGGGCCTGCTGTCGCACGTGGGCGAAGAAGGCGTCGAGTGCGGCGCGGGCCTCCGCTCCCCCGTCGAAGCCCTGCCAGTGCAGCCGCATCCGGCCGACGAGTTCGTAGCAGATGTCGACCGGCACGAGGTAGCACTGGATGCGTCCGCCGGTGCGGCGCAGCAGCAGGGCTTCGACGTCGGGCTCGAGCAGGGCGGCGAGCCGGGTGCCCGCGAGGACGGTCTGCCAGGACGACGGGTCCAGTTCGCTCTCGGTCGCGCCGGCCGGGCTCGGGTAGAGCGCGACCAGCCGGTCGAGTGCGGCGTTGCGGAAGAAGAAGGCGACGCCGACAGGGATGCCCAGGAGTTCCCAGGCGTTGTCGTCGATCCGGTGGCCGGGGTCGGCGAGGTAGCGGCCGGGGACCGCCCGGAAGCGGCCGTGCGAGGCGCCCGGGCGGTCCATCAGGTGGGCACAGGGGCCGCAGGCGCAGGCCAGTGCCCGTTTCTCGGTGTCCACGAGGTGCCGGTGACGGTCGTCCGGGAGGGCGACCCCGCACAGTTCGCACCGCTCCTCGCGGGGCGGCCTGGGCCCGGTGAAGCGGCGCAGGCCCCGGGGGCCGGGAGCATCCGGCCCGGTGCGGATCGCGCTCACCGGGCCGTGACCGAGGTGCGGCCGGCGGAGGCCTCGGCGGGCGCGGCTCGGGGCGGGCCCGAGCCGATCTGGAGGAGGGCCGGCTCGCGCGGGACGGCGGCCGTGTCCAGCTCCACAGCGGTCACTTCGGGTGCGAAGCGGGACAGGGCCTCGGCGGCAGCCTGCCTCGCGACCTCCTGGGTGCTGGGGCAGCCGCAGCCGGACGCGCCCGTGACCCGCAGTCTCAGCACGCCGGTCGCCTCGTCGAACCCGGCCGACTCGACGGAGTGCTGGACCTTGCCCAGGGCCCGCGCGATCCGGGTGGGGACGTCCTCGGGGTGCAGGTCGTGCAGGACCAGCAGGCTCGCGACGAGTTCGTCGCCGAGGAGCCCGGCGAGCGGGTCGCCGCCGGGTCGCGCGGCAGCGGGGCGGCCGAGCACTTCGAGGGTTCTGGCCAGCCCGGCGCCGTAGAAGTCCATCAGGACCCGCACCAGTTCCTCGGCGGCCGCGCAGGCCTGCCCGTCGCCGTCGGCGGCGAGCCGGTCGAGGATCTCCTCCACGCGGCGGCCCGCCTGCTCCGCGGTCACCGCGCTCATCCGGCGAGGCCGCTCAGTCCGGTGGGCACGTGCATCGACTTCACCGTTCTGCCGTCGCCCACGTACATGTGGACGCCGCAGGGCAGACAGGGGTCGAAGCTGCGGACGGTACGCATGATGTCGATGCCCTTGAAGTTCTCCGGCGGGTTCTCCTCGAAGATCGGCGTGTTCTGCACGGCGTCCTCGTACGGGCCGGGGGTGCCGTAGGAGTCCCGGGTGCTCGCGTTCCACGGCGTCGGCGGATAGGGGTGGTAGTTGGCGATCTTGCCGTCCCTGATGACCATGTGGTGGGAGAGGACGCCGCGTACGGCCTCGGTGAAGCCGACGCCGATGGACTCGTCCGGCACGTCGAACTTCTCCCAGGTCTGGGTGCGTCCGGCACGCACCTCGTCGAGGCCCTTCTCGGCGCAGTGCAGGGCGACGGCCGCGGCGTAGGCCTGGAAGTAGGTGCGGGCGCGGTTGCGCTCCAGCGCGTTGCTCCACTGCGGGATCTTCCACTCGAAGGTGGTCTCCGGCTTGGTCAGCGTGCGCGGCAGGTTGATGACCACGCTGTGCCCGGTCGCTTTGACATAGCCGATGTCGACGAGCCCCGACAGCGCGGTGGACCACAGCCGGGCGATGGGTCCGCCGCCGGTGTCCAGCGCCAGGTGCTCCTTCCCGTCGAACCAGCGCGGGGACATCACCCAGCTGTACTTGTCGGCGAAGTCCCGCTTCTGCGGGGCGGGGATGGTGTGCTGGTTCCAGGGGTGGCGGGGGTCGACGGGGTTGCCGAGCGGGTCGTGCGTGACGAACTGCTCCTGGCCCTCCCAGTCCTCGTAGTACGAGCTGCCGAGCAGGATGCGGATACCGAGGTTGATCTTGGTGAGGTCGTTGGTGACGAGCTTGCCGTCGACGACGATGCCGGGGGTGACGAACATGCGCCGGCCCCAGTCGCTCATGTTGGCGTAGGTGAAGTCGCAGTACTCGGGGTCGTTGAGCGCTCCCCAGCAGCCGAGCATCACACGCCGGCGGCCGACCTCCTCATAGCCCGGCAGGGCCTCGTAGAAGAAGTCGAACAGGTCGTCGTGCAGCGGCACGACGCGCTTCATGAACTCCACGTAGCGCATGAGGCGGGTCATGTAGTCCGTGAACAGTTGGACGGACGCGACCGTGCCCACGCCGCCCGGGTAGAGCGTGGAGGGGTGCACATGGCGGCCCTCCATCAGGCAGAACATCTCCCGCGTGTAGCGGCTCACCTGGAGGGCCTCGCGGTAGAACTCGCCTTCGAGCGGGTTGAGGGAGCGCATGATGTCGGCGATCGTGCGGTAGCCGTGCTCGGCGGCGTGGGGCGCCTCGGTGCGCTGCGCCTGCTCCCAGACGCCCGGGTTGGTCTCGCGGACCATCTTCTCGCAGTAGTCGACCCCGACCAGGTTCTCCTGGAAGATGTTGTGGTCGAACATGTACTCGGCGGACTCGCCGAGGTTGATGATCCATTCGCCGAGGTGCGGCGGCTTCACGCCGTACGCCATGTTCTGCGTGTAGACCGAACAGGTGGCGTGGTTGTCGCCGCAGATGCCGCAGATGCGGCTCGTGATGAAGTGTGCGTCGCGCGGGTCCTTGCCCCGCATGAAGACGCTGTAGCCGCGGAAGACCGATGAGGTGCTGTAGCACTCCGCGACCCGCTTCTGCTTGAAGTCGATCTTCGTGTGGATGCCGAGACTGCCCACGATCCGGGTGATCGGATCCCAGGACATCTCCACCAGGCCGTCGCCGGTCGTTTTCGCCTGTGTCGCCATTGTGAGTGTGGTGCCCTTCTTCACGTCTTCAAGCAGGAGGAGGTGGGTCGATGTCCTGAGGGTGGGTCACCACGGGGGCCGGTAGCCGGTGGTGATCTTCTCGCCCGTGTGCCGCCACTTGGGCTCCTTGTCCACCGTCTTGGCGGTGATCGAGCGGAGTCTGCGGATGAAGGCCCCGTACGCTCCGCTGCCCGTGACGGACAGCCGGGCGCCGGGCGGTTCGTCCATGAACGGCATGAACTTGTCGGGGAAGCCGGGCATGGTGCAGGCGATGCAGATGCCGCCCACGTTCGGGCAGCCGCCGATGCCGTTCATCCATCCGCGCTTGGGCACGTTGCACTTGACGACGGGGCCCCAGCAGCCGATCTTGACCAGGCACTTGGGCGAGTCGTACGTCTCGGCGAACTGGCCCTGCTCGTAGTAGCCGGCCCGGTCGCAGCCCTCGTGCACGGTCGCGCCGAACAGCCAGGTCGGGCGGAGCTTGTCGTCCAGCGGGATCATCGGCGCGGACCCCGCGGCCTGGTAGAGCAGGTAGGTCAGGGTCTCCGCGAAGTTGTCGGGCTGGATCGGGCAGCCGGGGACGCACACGATGGGGATTCCGGCCTTCGACGTCCAGTCCCAGCCCAGATAGTCGGGCACGCCCATGGCACCGGTCGGGTTGCCCTGCATCGCATGGATGCCGCCGTACGTGGCGCAGGTGCCGATCGCGACGACGGCCAGGGCCTTGGGCGCCAGCCGGTCGATCCACTCACTGGTCGTGACGGGTTGTCCGGTCTCCGGATCGTCGCCGAAGCCGCACCAGTAACCCTCCTGCTTGATGGACTCGTTCGGCACCGAGCCCTCGATGACCAGCACGAACGGATCGATCTCGCCGCGCTCCCCCTTGAAGAACCATTCGATGAAGGTGTCGGCGCCGCCGACCGGTCCGCTGTCGAAGTCGATCAGAGGCCAGTGGACCTGGATCTTCGGCAGGCCGGGAAGCGCGCCGAGCGCGATCTCCTCGATGCTGGGCTGCATGGCGGCGGTCAGGGCGACCGAGTCGCCGTCGCAGCTCAGTCCCGCGTTGATCCAGAGGATGTGGATCGGCTTTTCGTCCGTGGCCGCGCCGCCGGACGAGTCCGCGGCGTCGACCGTGGTCGGCGTTGCTGCATCCATGAGGACGCCTCCTGGGGAGGTATGACGACAAAGTCCCGCGTTCGGGACTTCTCTCTTGCTAACAGGCGCCCGGTCCCCCTGCCACCGCGCGCTGCTCCGATGCGGGGCCCTCGGGCGGGGGCTCCTTGCGGACGAACGCGCGGCGGAGCGCGTGGTAAGGCGCGGTGGGGTCGCGGAAAGTGCGCAGCATGCGGGCGAGCTCCTCCTCCCGGTGGCGGGAGAGCGGTTTGACGGCCTCCCGGCGCTCGCTCTCCGCCTTCTTCGCGGCGATGCGGGTCTGCGTCGCGGGAAACGGGGCCAGCCGGGCGGCCAGTGCGCTCACCTCGGCGGTGAACTCCTCCGGTCCGCAGTCGACGACCCGGTCCACCAGACCGGTCCGCAGCGCGGCGGTCGCGGTCATCGGCCGTGCCTCCCGGGTGAGGCGTTCGGCCATCGGCTCACCCACTCGGCGGGGCAGGGTGTACGTCCAGTACTCCGAGCCGTACAGCCCCATGAGCCGGTAGTGCGGATTGAGCACCGCGCCCGCCCGGCACCAGACCTCGTCGGCGGCCAGCGCGAGCATCACCCCGCCTGCCGCGGCATTGCCGCCGACGGCGGCGACCACCAGCCGGTCCGTGGTGGTCAGCACGGCCTCGACCAGGTCGTCCATCGCGTTGATGTTGGCCCAGGACTCGGCCGCCGGGTCGGCGGCCGCCTCGATCACCTTCAGGTGGATGCCGTTGGAGAAGAAGTCCCGCCCGCCGCCCAGCACCAGCACCGAGGTCGGTCGCGAGCAGGCCACCCGGTAGGCGTCGAGCAGCCGCCGGCAGTGCGAGGTGCTCATCGCGCCGCCGGGGAAGGAGAACGTCAGCATCCCGACCTGCCCCTCCTCCCGGTAGCGGATGTCGCTCCAGGTCCGGTGGCGCTCGTCGCGGTGCAGCGGGGCGGGGAGTTCCGGCAGCGGCGGCAGCCGGGCGCCGAGGGCCAGCGTCGCGGGCAGGGCGAACGTGGCGGGGCCCCCGGGCCTGCGGCGGGGGCGCAGCTCGGGGATCCAGACCGCACCGTCCGTCGTCGCCCGGCAGACCGCACCGGCCCGGGTGGCGAGCAGCGCCCCGGGGCGGCCACGCAGCCCGTCCTCCGGGTGGCCGCCGTGGAGGAACCACTCGTCGCCCAGCAGCTCGTCCAGCACACCGGGCTGCGAGTCGGCGGCGCGCAGCGTGCGCAGGACCGTCTGGGTGGAGTCGTCCTCCCAGGAGACGCGCCGGAGCTCCTGGCGGACGTGCGGACGGGTCCTGACGGCCGCCATCGGCAGGCTGCTCTGCGGCTGGGGGGTGTACGTACCGGACGCGAAGCGGTCGACGGCCAGCAGGACCGCGGCCACTGCGGCGTCGGAAACCTCGTTCCGGTACAGGTCGCTCTTGGCGACGGGCGGTAGGGGACAGCTCGCCGTGGCCCACACGTCGCCGGCGTCCATCTCCTCGTCCGCCTGCAGGACGGTGACGCCCCAGCTTCGGGCGCCCTCGTGGATGGCCCAGTCCAGCGACGACGGCCCGCGGTCGCCCACCGGCCCCGGATGGACGATGAGACAGGTGTGTGCGGACCACACGTCACGCGGGATGGCGGCCTTCAGCAGGGGCGCCAGCACCAGGTCCGGCTCGTGCCGGCGGACGGCGTCCCGTACGGATGCTCCGTTCGGGGTCGCTTCCACGGCGACGCTGTGTCCGCGGTCCCGCAGTTCGGCGTGGACTCGCTGCGTGAGGCTGTTGTACGCGCTGGCGACGAGCAGGATGTGCATGGCGGCCTTCCACCGGATCCGGCGGCTCATGGCCGGAGGCTGATCCGGCCGCCTGCGATCGTGGGCCCGTCAGGCCGGGGGCGTGCCGCTGCAGGGCCGGGGTGTCACTCGAAAGCGGGCAGCACAGCCGACCGATCGGCTGCGGGCGACCGGCCGGCGGGGTGCTCGTGCGGAGCCCTCGGCGTGGAGTCCTCGGCCGACCTGTGCGCGGGGACGAGCCGCCCTGCCCGATCTTCCCGGGCCCTCAGAACGCGGCGTACCGCTCCGGCATCGGCAGTTCCACGCCGTCCAGTTCCACCGTGCAGCCGGGCTTGACCCGCACCAGGTGCGGCTGGTGCACCCGAACGAGGAAACTGCGGACGGGTTCGTCCGGCAGCTCGCCGGACAGCACGGTCGTTCCCGTACCGTGCTCACGCCGGTATGCGATCACTTTGCCGTCGACCAGGAGTTCGATACCGCCGTGTCTGCCGGGGCCCACGTTCACCGTGATCGAGTGACTGCCCTGGTCCAGGTGGAAGTGGTGGTTGCGCGACATGGCACACCTCCGCAGTGCCGCCCCCACCTCAGACTAAGTCCGGTCTGAGACACCCGCAGGTGGGGCGGAGGGGACGAGGCGGGCCACGGCAGTCCTCGCGTCGTCACCGGGAACCGGATGTGACGGAAATGTGTCTGTCGTGGGGACAGCACCCGAGGCCCGTACCGACCGGGCGGGCCCGGCCGCCGAGGGGGGCGGAATGAACGCTTGGTCGGTCCCCGGTTACACGGAGACCAGGGAACTCGGTGCGGGCGGCAGCGGCCGCGTCGTCCTCGCCGTCCACGACGCGACAGGCATTCCGGTGGCCGTCAAGTACCTCGGCGAGCGGCTGCGCCGGGACGAGGCCTTCGTACGGGAGTTCAGGTCGGAGGCACGGCTGCTCGGCGGGCTCGACACACCGCATGTGGTGCGGCTGTACGAGTACGTCGAGGCGCCGGAGGGCGCGGCCATCGTCATGGAGCTGGTCGACGGCATCGCCCTGCGCGCCCTGCTGTCGCGGGAGGGGCGCACGGAGCCGGAGCCGGCACTCGTGGTCCTGAAGGGCTCCCTGCTGGGGCTCGCCGCGGCGCACCGGGCCGGTGTGGTGCACCGGGACTACAAGCCGGAGAACGTGCTGGTCGCGGCGGACGGCTCGTCCAAGCTGGCCGACTTCGGTATCGCGGCGCGCCGTGGAACCGAGGTCGGCGTCGCGGGCACGCCCGCGTACATGGCGCCGGAGCAGTGGAGCGGCGCGCCCGCCACGCCTGCGGCCGATGTCTACGCGGCGACGGCGACGTTCTACGAATGCGTCACCGGCCGGAAGCCGTACGCCGGCCAGAACTTCGCCGAGCTGGCGCTGCAGCACACCACCGCTCCCGTGCCGGAGGAGGACGTACCGGAGCCGGTCCGTCCGCTGGTCCGGCGCGGGCTCGCGAAGAGTCCGCAGGAGCGGCCGGCGAACGCCGAGGCGTTCGTGGCGGAACTGGAGGAGCGCGCCAGGGCCGCCTACGGGCCGGACTGGGAGGAGCGCGGGCAGCGCAAACTCGCCGCGCTCGCGGCGCTGTTGCCGCTGCTGTTTCCGTCGGCGAGCGCGCCGCCCGCCACCACGGCGGCGCTCGCCACGACCTCGCTGGGGCCCGGGCGCGGGCACCGGCTGGGTGGTCTGCGGCCCGGCGGGCAGGGGCTGTTCGCCGGGGCGCTCGCGCTGGTGCTGGGTCTGGTGCTGGTCCTGACGGCGCGGGCCGCCGACGAGGGGCCGGGGCGGACGACGGCGCAGGCGGTCGCCACGACCAGCGCCCTGCCGCAGCAGGGCGAACCGGCTTGGGCGCCGTCCTCCGCACCGTCGGAGAGCCCCACGGTGACCGGCTCCCCCACGCCGCCGGAGAGCACGCCGGGGCCGACGCCCACGCCGTCCTCCGCGGTATCCGACGCCCCGTCGGAGCCGCCCGTCACGGAGTCCGTCCCGCCGGTCCCCACGGAGCCTCCCGTCACGTCCGAACCACCGGTCACCTCGAAGCCGCCGACGGTGACCGTCGCCTCCGTCTCCGTCACTTCGCTGCGCCAGACGGGCACGGTGACCGCGAGCGCGACCGTGGAGATCGTGACCGACGGGCCCGGCCCGGTGACCCTCACCCTGAACTGGGCCACCGGCGAGGCGAAGGGCAGCGCAGGCATCCCGGACGGCGCCGGCACCTTCGAGCGCAGCGGCGCCACGCGGTACACGCTCACGGTCGAGCACACGTTCCAGGGCAGCGGCTGCTACTGGAGCCTCCGGGCGGCTACGGCACCGGCCGCGGCGAACGGCGGTTCCGAGCAGCAGATCCTGATCAGGCGGTGCACGATCACATGAGCGACCCGCGGATCCCTGCGGCGTCCGGTCCGGGTCCGGATCCAGGGGCGGAAGCGAGTGCGGCTCCGGCTCCGGCTTCGGCTTCGGCTCCGGCTCCGGCTCCGGCTCCGGCTCCGGCTCCGGGCGACGACTACAGCGCGACCGTACTGGCCAGCCACTGGGTCGAGCGGCCGGCCCCGTCGCGCGAGCACCAGGCGGTCCCCGACCGGGTGGAGGGCGTGGTCCTCCGCTTCGGCCCGGGTGTCACGGCCGCCGCCCGCCCTCGTCACGAGCAGGACAGCACGGCCACCGTCTGGCACGGCACGCTCCCAGACCGGCCTCCTCTGCCTCCCGAGCGTCCCGCCCCGCGGCTCGCGGGCCTGCGCCGCTACACGCTGGCGGCGCTCGTGCTGGTGGCCGTCCTCTGTTTCCTCGCCTGGGAGCGGTACGGGCCGGGCGTAGCCGTACGGCACGTGTCCGTCCGCACCGATCCCTCCGGGCCGGGCTGCGAAGGCACCGCGGACATCACGGCGCTGGTGGACACGGACGGGCGGCCCGGCACCCTGACGTACCGCTGGGTGCGCAGCGACGGCACCACCTCGCAGGAGCTGACCGAACGGCTGGCGCGCGGGCAGCGGCAGGCACATCTGCGACTCCTGTGGACGTTCCACGGCGAGGGCGAGTACGCCGCTCGGGCCGAGCTGCGGATCACCTCGCCCACCCATCACACCGCGGCGGCCGACTTCACGTACTCCTGTCCCTGACGGAGGCTCGCATCCAGCCCCGGCGAGCCGGGTACCGGCCCGTCGCGGGCGGCTCGGCCCTCGGCCCCGCCCCATGGACAGGGTGACGCTGCGGAACACCCGTACCGGCGAGGCTCCGAGGGACGCGGCGACGGTGGCAGCTCCCCGGCCGATCCGCCATCGCAGATGCGAGGTCCTCGGAGGACGCCATGAAGCGGCACGGCGACCGCGCCGCGTATCCGGCCGACTGCGGGGAGTGTGCCTAAGGTGCAGGAGTCACCGCCGGTGCACACCGGCCTTCCGCTCGACGATCAAGGCGCAGCCCATGGCTCTCTCCATCCGCAACCAGCTCCCTGGCACCGTCACCGCGGTCACCACCGGCGAGGCCATGGCGACGGTCAAGGTCCATCTCGCCGGAGGTCATGACATCACCGCGGCCGTCACCGCGGACTCCGTGCGGGAGCTGGGTCTCGAGACAGGCTCCGCGGTCCGCGCCCTGGTCAAGGCGACCGAAGTCGCCCTGGCCACGGGGCCGGTCGAAGGCCTGAGCATCCGCAACCAGATCCCCGGCAAGATCATGGCCATCTCCCACGGCACCGCCATGGCCCGCGTCAGGATGACGGTCGAGGGCGGTGAACTCACGGCCGCGATCACCACGGACGCCGCGGACGACCTCGGACTCTTCGTCGGTTCCTCCGTGGTGGCACTGATCAAGTCCACCGAGATCTCGCTCGCGACGGCCTGACCGTCACGCCCACCCGCCCGGCCCAGGATGGGACGCCGGCGAACGGACGGCCCGCGAATCGGACGGCCCTGGATCGGATGACCGCGGGAGGGGCTTCGGAGCGTGCGTCAGGGCACATCGACGTGCACGTTCGTCGACTTCACCCGGGCCGTGACGGTCACCCCCACCTCGATGCCCAGCTCGTCGACGGACTCCAGCGTCACCAACGACACCAGCCGGTGGGGGCCGGCCTGGATCTCGACCTGCGCGATGACGTCATCGGCGGTCACCACGGTCACGATCCCCGCGAAGGCGTTGCGCACGGAGGTGGAGACCCCGTCCTGGACGGGGTGCGATCCCGCGGCTCGCTCCTTCGCGAACGCGGCCAGGCCCACTCCGTCGATGACCCGGTTGCCGCCCGACCCGTCCCGGTCCATCCGCAGCCGTCCGCCGTCCGCCCAGCGGCGGACGGTCTCCGGACTCACGCCCAGCAGCTGCGCTGCCTGCCCCATGGTGTACGACGGTACGTCCGCACTTCAGATGAGCAGGTGTCCCGCCTGTTCGCCCAGCCGGCGGAGCAGCACTGCCACCCGCTCGTCCTCCGGCGGCAGGATGGTCAGCAGCACGTACGCGCTGCCGTCGGCCTCGAAGCCGAACGGCGCGACGAGCCGGCCGGCCCGGACGTCGTCGTGGACGAGCGCGAGGGGGCCGATGGCGACGCCGAGGCCGCTGGCCGCGGCCTGCAGGCTCAGATAGAAGTGCTCGAAGGTCTGCTCGGTCGCGCCGGCGGGAAGTGCCGTTCCCGCGCAGGCCGCCCAGTCGGACCAGGCCGTCGGCCGGGTGCGGGTGTGCAGCCGCGGCAGGTCCGCGAGGCCGGCGGGCGAGATGAGACCGCGGGCGAGCTCCGGTGAGCACACCGGGCCGATCCGCTCGTCGAACAGGCGGTGTGCCGGCACCCCCTCGGGCAGCTCGAAGTCGTTGCGCCGGATCGCGGCGTCGATCCCCTCACGGTCGAACGGCACGGGGCCGCCGGATGCGACGAGGTGCAGGTCGAGCCCTGGTGCGGCATCGGTGAGCAGCGGAAGCCGCGGGATGAGCCAGCGCATGAGCAGAGTCGGTTCGCAGGACAGCACGAGGGGTCCTGGCGCGACCGCCGCCCGCGTGCGCCGGGTCGCCGAGTTGAGCAGACCGAGGGCGTCGGCGACCTCACGGGCCAGGGTGTGCGCGGCGGGGGTCGGTACGACCGAGCGGTTGCGCCGCTCGAACAGACTCACCCCCAAGGCGTGTTCCAGTTGCTGGATCTGGCGGCTCACGGCGCCGTGCGTCAGATGCAGCTACGCGGCTGCCTTGCTCACGCTCGCGTGCCGGACGGTCGCCTCGAACGCCACCAGGGTCCCCAGCGGCGGCAGATCGCTCCACGTCATGTGTGAGATCTCATCACAGATGGCGTGAGGATTCATCGCTTTACAGCCTGAGCTATGACCAGCAACAGTGGGATCGTCCGGCGGACTCGAGGAAAGGCCCGCGCGATGCAGAAGGTCAGCCTCTCTCACGCATCCGCATCGTTTTCCGACACCTGGAAACCCGAAGGTGGCAGGGGTCGGCCGTGAAACTCGTCAACTTCTCGGCCGTAAAACGACCGAGCGTGTTGGCTCAGTCGTCTACGCCTTGTCGCGCTCCCGACTGCCCCCTACGACAGGGCGGTCACGGGTCGCATCTACCACCGAAAGGCCGTGTTCAGGTCCTTTGTGGTACGGGTCCGTTGACGAGAACCCACGCCGAGCGTGCGCGGTTGCGTACGTTGACCCCGGCGACGTGGTCGGCGGGGCCAGCGAGCCCGCACCGACGACAGCTGAAGGTGTCCCGGGTGGGACGGTTGTGCCTGGCGGTGTGCCCGCATCTGGGGCACATCTGCGAGGTGTAGCGGGGGTCCACCCAGATCACCGGCACTCCGGCCCGCCGGGCCTTGTAGCGGATGTGTTCTTCGAGCTGGTGGAACGGCCAGGAGGAGAGCGCGGCCCGCTGGTCGCGAGAAGGCCGTACCCGGTCACGGATGCCACCCAGTTCTTCGAGGGCGACACCGCGTCCGGTGCGTTGTGCGACGGCCACGATCTCCTTGCTGATCCTGTGATTGACGTGGGTAGCGTGTCGGGCCTCGCGGCGTGCCCGGCGTTTGGCCCGCCGGGTGGCGGACCGGGTCCGCTTCGCCTGCAACTCCGCCCGCTTGCGGGCGTGCCAGCGCCGGTACCGGCCAAGACGACGGCCCTGGTGGTTGGTCCCGTCCGACGTGGTCGCGAGGTTGGCGATGCCCCGGTCCACCCCGATCCAGTCCACCGGGTCGGCATTGAGCGGCGCTTCGGGAATCTCGCAGGTGGCGATCAGGAACCACATGCCGTCCCGGTGCACGAGATCCGACTCGCCCTTGCGGTATTTCTCGAGCATCGCCAGCTGGCCGGGGTGCCCGGTGTACCGGACGTTCCTGATCCGCCCGGCCACCGTCCAGATGCTCACCGTCCGCGCGTCGTGCTGCCAGGACAGGATCCGGTCGTCGTACGGCTGGGCCGCATCAAGCCGGAAGACGACCGGCTTCGACTCCGCACGCCTGCGTCGCCTCGACCCGTTCGGGCCGAGGTTTCCCGCCCTTATGCTGGCGCGCAACGTGGCGTAGGCGTCCACGACCTTCTTCACCACCCGCACGGCCGGCTGGGCAGCCAGCCCGAACTCCGTTTTCAAGCGGGCGTAGACGAGCTTCTGCAGCTCGTTGCGGGTGGTGGTGCCCGTCTCGTATGCCACCACCGATGCGGCATCGGCCGCCCGGTTGCACACGGCCAGGGTCGCCGCCAATGCCGCCGCCACCTCGGGCGACGGCAACAGCTTCACCTGCACCACGACCTTCACCCCTTCAACCTAAGCGCCACCACTGACAACAGCCGAAAGCACAGGTCACGAACAATGCGCAGAGACCTCCGCCGCTTCGCGGCTCCGCTCCAAGGACCCATTCCTCCCCGGCCTGAAGGCCGGGGTATCCAGGGAGAAATCAGGTGAAATTCAGCGGTGAGTTCGTCTGGCACCACCACGAGGAAGAGGACGAGCTCTTCCTCGTGGTGCGCGGAAAGCTGCGGATGCGGCTGCGGGACGGGGACATCGTCCTGAATCCTGGGGAATTCCTCGTCGTCCCGCGCGGTACCGAGCACTGTCCCGTCGCAGAGGAGGACTGCGAGGTCGTGCTCCTGGAGCCCGACACCACGCTCAACACCGGCAACGTACGCAACGCGCGCACGGTCACCGAACTCGACCGCATCGAGCAGGCCTGATGCGGAGCCCAGCACCGACCGCAGATCGGCCACCGCGGCGGATCGCGATTCTCGCCGACGACCTGACGAGTGCCGGCGACGGGGCCGCGCCGTTCCGGGCGGCCGGCTTCCCGGCACGGATCCGGCTCTCCGACGAGGCCGGGAAGCCGGCCGAGGAGCCGGCCGAGGCGACATCCGATGCGACGGCCGCTGCGACAGGGCCCGGAGTGACGGCGGTCGACCTCGACAGCCGGGTGCGACCGGCGGCGCACGCTGCCGAGCGGACCGCCGCCGCGGCGGCCGCGCTGGCCGGTGCGGACGTCCTGCTCAAGACCGTGGACTCGACGCTCCGGGGGCACCTCGCCGCGGAGACCGCCGCCGCCCTGTCGGCGAGCGGTCGTCGTACGGCGGTCATCGCGCCCGCGTTCCCGGCGGAGGAGCGCACGACGGTCGGCGGCGTACAGCTGCTGGCGGGACGTCCGGTGCACGACACCGCGTTCGCACGCGACCCCTTGCATCCGGTGCGCTGCGCCGATCTGACGAAGCTGTTCCCCGGTGCCGTACGGGCCGGCCTCGCCTCGCTTCCCGCAGCGGAGCGGCTCGTGCTGGCCGACGCCGCATCCGACGGGGACCTGGACGCGCTGGTCGCGGCGGTGCCCGATCCGGGGCAGGTGCTGTGGGTCGGTTCGCCAGGTCTCGCCGCGGCGCTGGCCAGGCGTCTGGGACCTGGCCCGGGCGGCCTCCTGCCCGCAGGCGATGCCCCCTCACCCGCGCCGCGCGTCCTGGTCGTTGTCGGCAGCCTCCATCCGGCGGGACGGGAGCAGGCCGCCCGGTTCGCGGCGGTCGGCGGGACCGCTGCCCTCGTACCCGTGACGGACCCCGCGGCCGTCGTCCGCGCCGAGCAGGCACTGGCCGGTCGCGGCAGGGCACTGCTGCAGGGCCCCGAAGTCCGTACGGCGGACTCCGTGCCGGAGGCGCTGGCCCGGGTCGTCGGCCGACTCGCCGCCCGGCAGGCCTTCGACGCGCTCGTCCTCACCGGCGGAGAGACCGCTCGTACGGTCCTGCTCGCGCTCGGAGCCCGGACCGTCGATCTGTCGGGCGAGCCCGAACCCGGCATCGCGCTCGGCCTGCTCGACCGTCCGCGCCGGATCCCCGTGGCCCTCAAGGCGGGCGGTTTCGGCGACCGCGACACCCTCTGCCGTCTCACCGACCTCCTGAGGAGTACGCCGTGCGCCGCCCCATAGCGGTCACCATGGGCGACCCGGCCGGGATCGGTCCGGAGATCGTCCTCCGGCTCGTCGCCGACGTCCGTTGCGACGCCCCCGTCCTCGTCATCGGCGACGAGGGCGTCCTCCGTCGCACGGCTGCCGCGATCGGCCTCGACGTCCCCGTCCGCTCGGTCGCCTCGCCCGACGGCCTGGCGGGGGCCGCCCTCGGTGTCGTGCACGTCCTGTCCGAGACCGCGCTGCCGGACGATCTGCCCCGGGGCCGGGTCGACGGCCGGGCGGGGGCGGCGGCGTACGCGTACGTCGCCAGGGGCACTGCCCTCGCGCTCGACGGCCGGGTCGCCGCGCTGGTCACCGCGCCCCTCAACAAGGAGGCCCTGCGCCTCGCCGGGATCGGGTACCCGGGCCACACGGAGATCCTTGCCGCACTGAGCGGCACCGAGCGGTACGCCATGATGATGGCCACCGACGAGCTGCGGGTCGTGCTCGTCACCATTCACCAGCCGCTGCGCGACGCGATCGACTCGCTCACCGTCGAGGTGGAGCTGGCCACGATCCGGCTCGCCCACGAGGCCCTCCTCGGGGCCGGGTTCGAGGCGCCGCGCGTCGCCGTGGCCGGGCTCAACCCGCACGCCGGGGAGAACGGGCTGCTCGGGCGCGAGGACCTTGACGTCCTCGCCCCCGCAGTGCGGGCCGCGCGCGCCGAGGGGATCGCGGCGAGCGGGCCGTGGCCCGCCGACACGGTCTTCCTGCGGGCGCGGCAGGGCGAGTTCGACGTCGTCGTGGCCCAATACCACGACCAGGGCCTGATCCCGGTCAAGTACCTGGGCCTGGAGAACGGCGTCAACATCACCGTCGGCCTGCCGTTCGTCCGCACCAGCGTGGACCACGGCACCGCCTTCGACATCGCGGGCAAGGGCCTCGCCGATCACACGAGTCTGCTCACGGCGCTGCGTCACGCGCGCACGCTGTCCGGCAGCCGATAGGAAGGGAGGGCCGCGGTGGACTTCATCTTCATGCTCACGCGCGACGACCGGACCGTACGCGACTGTCTGCGGCTCGTCGACGGCTTGGCGGAGCTCCGACTGGCCCACATCGGCTTCAAGGACGTCGGTGTGGACCGGGGAACGCTCGCCGCCCTGCACAGCCGTATCAAGGCCGCGGGCGCGACCAGCAGCCTCGAGGTGGTCAGCACCAGCAGGGAACGGGCCCTGGAATCGGCCCGGATGGCCGTGGACCTGGGCGTCGACCAGCTGATGGGCGGCGTCTGGGTCGAGGAGACACTGGAGCTGCTCAGCGGGACGGGCATCGCCTATCTGCCGTTCCCCGGCGCCCCGTCCGGCCATCCGACCCGGCTCGGCGGCACTTCCGGCGAAGTGGCCGAGCAGTGCAGGCGTTTCGAGGCGGCCGGCTGTGCCGGTGTGGACCTGCTGGCGTACCGTGCCACCGACGCGGATCCGCTGGAGCTGGTCCGCAGTGCCCGCGCGGCGACGACCGGCAGGCTCGTGGTCGCGGGCAGCATCGACAGCCCCGAGCGGATCGCCGCGCTCGAAGCGGCGGGGGTGGACGCGTTCACCGTGGGATCGGCGGCGATGACGGCGTCGTTCGACCCGCGGCTGGGAACGCTCCACGGACAGCTCGCCGCGATCCTGTCCGCGGCGGCGGGAGCTCACTCGGAGCGGACGTCCTCGTAGTCCTGGAAGTCGAAGCCCGGGGCGACGACGCATGTCACCAGCACAGGCTCGTCGCCCGCCGGCTCGGCCGACTGCCAGCACCCACCGGGCACGAGGAACTGCGGCCGCTCGCCCGTCTCCACCGCGCCGCCCAGCACCGCCTCGACGGCGTCCGCCTCACTCGGCTCCGGGCCGTCTCCGCCCAGGCGCAGCCGCAACGGCCCGTCCCCGTGCCACAGCCAGAGCTCGTCCGAGCGCACCCGGTGCCATCGTGATGTCTCTCCGGGGTGCAGCAGGTAGTAGATGCCCGTCGCGAACGGCCGGGCCCCGTCGTATCCGTCGGGGATCGCCTCCGTCCGGGTCCTCCATGTCTCGCGGAACCACCCGCCCTCGATGTGCGGTTGAAGATCCAGGGACTCGACAAGCCCGGAAATGTTCGCCATGGCGCCCATCCTGACGCACCTTCGCCCAGTCCACCGCCCCGGGGCTCCATCGCCCCACCGCCCCCACCGGCCGGGCCGGTGGCGCGAACCGGTCGGCCCCCTTGTCGGTATGTCGAATTCACCGGACAGTACGTGCCATGGCGATCGTTGTGCTGCTGGGAACGCTGGACACCAAGGGTGAGGAGTGCGGCTGGCTGCGGGAACGCCTGCGTCAGCGGGGCGTCGACGTGCTCGTCGTCGACGCCGGCGTGATCGGAGAACCACGGATATCCGCCGATGTGCCTCGCGCCGAGGTCGCCCGGGCGGCGGGCGCCGAGCTGGCGCGGTTGCGGGCCGAGGGCGACCGCGGCGCCGCGGTGACGACGATGGCCCGGGGCGCGGCCGAGACCGTCCTGCGACTGTACGGGGAGGGACGGCTCCACTGCGTGCTGGCCATCGGCGGCAGCGGGGGCACGTCGATCGCGACCCGGGCGATGCGGGCGCTGCCGCTCGGCGTCCCGAAGCTGGTGGTCTCGTCGATGGCCTCGGGCGATGTGTCGCCGTACGTGGGATCCGCCGACATCACGATGATGCACAGCGTCGTCGACATCGCCGGGATCAACAGTGTCTCGGCCCCGATCCTGGCGAACGCCGCCGACGCCGCCGCCGGCATGGCACAGGGCTTCGCGGCGGCCACCCGCACCCGGCGCGCGGCCGTGCCGGGGGCGGACGGCAGGCCCTTGGTCGCGGCGAGCATGGCGGGCGTGACGACACCCGGCGTCGACGCGGCCCGCGAGCGGCTGACCGAACTCGGCTACGAGGTCCTCGTCTTCCACACCAGCGGCGCCGGCGGCCGCATCCTGGAGTCGCTGGCCGGGCAGGGGCTCTTCGCGGGCGTCCTCGACCTGACCCTCAGCGAGCTCGCCGACGACCTCGTGGGCGGGATGCTCTCCGCGGGCCCCGGCCGGCTGACCGCGGCCGGGCGCCACGGCGTCCCCCAGGTGGTGAGCCCCGGCGCCCTCGACATGGTGAAGTTCGGCCCCCTCCACACGCTCCCGGAGCAGCACCGGCGGGAGGACCGCCGTGTGCGGGTGCACAACCCGTCCATCACCGTCATCCGCACGACCGCCGCAGAGTGCACCGAACTCGGCCGGCGGGTGGCCGCGAAGCTCCGCGCCGCCACCGGCCCGGCGGCCGTGTGCATCCCGCTGAGAGGGCTCTCCACGCTGGGTGCCCCGGACGGGCCGTACCACGATCCCGCCGCCGACGAAGCGCTCTTCACCGCGCTGCGGGAGGGGCTGCGGGACAGCGCCGTCGAGGTCCGGGAGGCGGGCACCCACATCAACGACCCCTCGTTCGGCCGCACCGCCGCGGACCTGCTGCACCGCATGATCACCGGTTCGGGCGAGGTGTCGGCGGCGGCGTGCGCGTGAGGCACGTCTGCGGGGCGCGGTTCCGGCCGCCGGGCGCCGTGTCGCGGCCACGGCCGACCCGCGCAGCCGGTTCGCCTCGGACAGCCCCGGCCCGCGTGCCCTGCACGGCCGAAGGGCCCGGGCTGCCACAGCAACGGCGGCGTCCCAGGCCCACGGCCACCCGGGACACACATCGCCGTACCGGCCCCGAGCGCCCGCCCACCTCGGCCGTACACCGTCCCGGCACCGCGCTCGGACCGGTACGAGTGGGCCGGGCCGGGCGGCGGACCCACAGTGCGCCGAGGCGGGCCAGGCAAGGCCTTGGGCGGCACCCTGTACGCCCCGAGCGGTCCGCAGCAGCGTGCAGTGGCGGCCGCGCTCCCGCCGGCCCTGGCCGCCCGGGACGCGGACTCCCGTCCCGGGCGCCCGCCGGTGGCTTCCAGGGGTGCGTTGACGACCTCTCCTACGAAACGTCGGGGCGTCGGGGCGTCGGGCCGGCCGCCCGTGCGTACTGGCGGCGGATTTCTCCCGCCCTCGCCGGAGCGGGGCAGGGCTCTGCCCCGCGCCGGCGAGGCCCTCCGGAGCCCTTCCGGCACTTGAGAACGGGCACACCCCGCCCACTGCGCGGACCAGGGGCTCCGGGGCCCGTCCCCCCGGCGCAGCCGCATGGCGACAGAGCCGGGAAGGGGGGCGAGGTGCGAAAGGGCCTCGTGCAACGGCCCCACCCGCGCCCACGCCCGCGGAGGGCGGCGCAGCTCCGGCCGTCCGGCGACAGCGCGCGGCCGCCGCGGCCCTCGGCTGCTGTCGAAGGCGAGGCGCACGACCCTCAGCAGGTCGCCCCCGCCACCGGATCGACCCCGACAAGATCGCCGCCCCGCTCGGAGCAGTCATCCAGCAGCCCCCGAAAGGCGCGTCGTTCCGTCACGAGCACAGACCGCTGCGTCACGCCATCGGCCCTCAACCAGGCGAGCATGCGCCCTGTGAGCCATCTCACAGGCCCAAGACGCGGGCTCTGCGCCGGGTCGGGCCCAGAGAGCGGCATGCCCGTATAGCCCCATCGGGCACACCGGTGCTAGAAAGAACACCGTGATCAGGCGCTTCGACCGATTCCGGGGCGTATCGGTTCGGCCACTGATCGGCAAGCGCCCCAGGAGCGTCGCCGGGCAGGTCTTTGTCCTCCAGGTGGCGGTCGTGGTCCTGCTTGTGCTCGGGGCGATCCTCGCCCTGGTGCTGCAGACCCGGAGCGACACCGAGCGCGAGGCCCGGAACCGCTCGGTCGCCGTTGCGGAAACGTTTGCGCATGGCCCGGGGCTGCTGGCCACCCTGAAACTGCCGGATCCCTCCCGGGTGCTCCAGCCGATCACCGAGGAGACCCGCCGGGCGGCGGGCGTGGACTTCATCGTGGTGATGAACACCAATGGGATCCGCTACACGCATCCACAGCCGGACCGGATCGGACAGCGCTTCGTCGGCACCATCGAACCGTCGCTGAGGGGCGAGGTTCTGCTCGAGAGCGTCCAGGGGCCACTGGGCCATGAGGTGCAGGCGGTGGTCCCCGTCACCGACCGGCAGGACCGGGTCGTGGCCCTCGTCTCCGCCGGCCTCACTGTCAAGAACGTGACCGGCACGGTGAACCGTCAGCTCCCGGTCATTCTCGGCGCCGGCGCCGCGGGCCTCGCCCTGGCCACCGCCGGTACCGGGCTGGTTACCCGGCGGCTGAAACGGCAGACGCACGGCCTCGGGCCGACCGAGATGACCCGTATGTACGAACACCACGACGCCGTCCTGCACGCCGTGCGGGAGGGAGTCGTCATCGTCAGCGGCGACGGCCGGCTGCTGCTCGCGAACGACGAGGCCAAGCGGCTCCTGGGGCTGGGCCCCGACGGCGAGGGCAAGACCGTGACGGAGCTGGCGGGGCTCGACCCCGACACCACCGAGCTGCTGGCCTCCGGCCGCACGGCGACGGACGAGGTGCACACGGCGGGAAACCGGCTCCTCGTGGTGAACCAGCGGCCCACCGACGGCCCCGGCGGCCCCCTGGGCACGGTGGCGACCATTCGCGACTCCACGGAGCTCCAGGCGCTGACAGGCAAGGCGGACGTCGCCCGCAACCGCCTCCAGCTCCTGTACGACGCCGGGGTGTGCATCGGTACCACGCTCGACGTCACCCGTACGGCCGAGGAGCTGGCCGAGGTCGCGGTCCCCCGGTTCTCGGACTTCGTGACCGTCGACCTCGCCGACCCGGTCCTGCAGGGCGAGGAGCCGAACGGGTCGACCTCGGCCGTGCGGCGCACCGCCGTCTCCGGCATCCGCGACGGCCATCCGCTCTACGAGCGCGGCAGGCTGATCGCGTTCCTCCCGTCGACACCGCAGGCCATCGGACTCGGCAGCGGACGGGCGGAGCTGGTGCCCGACCTGTCCGACGCGCCCGGCTGGCAGGCCCAGGACCCGGAGCGGACGCTGGGGGTCGTCGAGTACGGCATCCACTCGCTGATCACGGTGCCGCTGCAGGCCCGCGGTGTCATCCTGGGCGTGGCCAACTTCTGGCGCTCGGAGAAGCCCGAGCCGTTCGACGAGGACGACGTCTCACTGGCCGAGGAGCTGGTCGCCCGCGCCGCGGTGTCCATCGACAACGCCCGCCGGTACACGCGCGAACACGCCCTGGCCGTGACCCTGCAGCGCAGCCTCCTCCCGCGTGCTCTGCCCGAGCAGAGCGCGGTCGAGGCGGCGCACCGCTACCTGCCCGCGCAGTCCGGGGTCGGCGGGGACTGGTTCGACGTGATTCCGCTGCCGGGCAGCCGTGTGGCGCTGGTGGTCGGCGACGTCGTCGGTCACGGACTGCATGCGGCCGCGACGATGGGCCGGCTGCGCACCGCCGTGCACAACTTCTCCACTCTCGACCTGCCGCCGGACGAGCTCCTCGGCCATCTCGACGACTTGGTCGGGCGCATCGACCAGGACGAGCCGGGCGCCGACAGCGTCTCCGAGGGCGGGCCGTCGATGACGGGTGCCACCTGCCTCTACGCGGTCTACGACCCCGTGTCCCGCCGCTGCGCCATGGCCCGGGCCGGACATCCGCTGCCCGCGCTGGTCCACCCCGACGGCACCGTCGAGTTCCCCGAGCTGCCGGCCGGGCCGCCGCTGGGGCTGGGCGGCATGCCCTTCGAGACCGCGGAGCTGGACATCGCCGAGGGCAGTCGGCTCGTCTTCTACACCGACGGCCTGATCGAGGACCGCAGCCGGGACATCGACGTCGGGATCGAACTGCTGCGCCGGACTCTCGCCCGCGCCGACCGCACACCGGAGGAGACCTGCCAGGACGTGCTGGGCGCCCTGCTGCCCGCCCGTCCGAAGGACGACGTGGCCCTGCTCATCGCCCGCACCCGGGTCCTCGGCCCCGACCGGGTCGCCGAATGGGAGGTGCCGTCCGACCCCAGCGCGGTCTCGGGCATGCGCGCCGAGGCCGTGCGGACCCTCGAGGACTGGGGTCTGTCCGATGTGGCCTTCGGAACCGAGCTGATCCTCAGCGAGCTGCTCACCAACGCCATCCGCTACGGCTCCGGGCCGATCCGGGTACGGCTGATCCACGACCAGTGCCTGACCTGCGAGGTGGCCGACGGCAGCAGCACGTCCCCGCATCTGCGGTACGCGGCCACGACGGACGAGGGAGGCCGCGGACTGTTCCTGGTGGCCCAGATGGCCGAGCGCTGGGGCGTGCGCTACACCCCCGAGGGAAAGATCATCTGGGCGGAGCAGTCCCTGCACGGCGCCCCGCCCCACATGGAGGCGGCGGCGCTGCTCGGCTTCACGGACAGCGAACTCCTCTGAGCCGGCGCGGCCGCCGCCGCGACGGACGGACCCGCGCCGGCGCCCGGCGCCCCCGCACCGCCGGTTCGCCTCGCCGAATCGTCACGACCGCCTCGCCGGCTCGTCAACCGCCTCGTCAGGGCCGAGGAACTCGCCGCCGCCCGGTCACTGCGCCGGCTTCGGAGGCGCGTAGAACGCCGTCGTCGCCTGCACCGCCGCGGCCACCACATCGGCCGGTGCACCCGACGCCCCGTACGCGGCACCCCAGGCCTCACTGCTGCGGGCCATGAACTCCCGGGCCTCGTCGGACGCCTCCCACTCCGACGGGTCGCCGATCGAGCCGCCCCGCAGGTGCAGTCCGAGCCCGAGAACGCTCAGATCCCAGCCCACGCCGACCGCGCCGGGGCCGAACTGGTCCCACATCTCCGGCGGGACGACCGCGACATGCTCCAGCTCGAACACCGTCCGCTCGTCGCCCTCCGGCGTCAGCCGCACCTCCACCTCGCTGAACCCGGGGTTCTCGCCGAACAGCCAGCTCACCTTGAGCAGCTTGGGCGGCTCGCAGCGCAGGATCTCCCCGCTCGCGTTGCCCTCCAGCCTGTAGTGGCCGCCCAGTTCGAACTCGCCGCTGACCGGGAGGAACCAGCGCCTGATCCGCTCGGGATCGGTGCACGCGTCCCACACGTCCTCGGCCGTGGCGTCGTAGGTGCGGCGCAGCAGGACCGTGCGGGCCTCGCCCTCGGCCACGGGCCGCATGCCGACCTCGCGGTGGATGTCGTTGATCTGGTCGACGATGTCGCTCATCGCTGCTCTTCCTGGTTCTCGTTCTCGTTTTGTCCGCGGCGCTCGCGCTTGCCTCGCGCGAGCTCGGTACCGAGCGCGTCCAGCCGCTGCTCCCAGAAGCCGCGGAACCGGTCGAGCCAGGCGTCCACCTCACGCAGGGGCGCGGAATCCACGGCGTAGAGCCGCCGGGTGCCCTCGGCGCGCACCGAAGCGAAGCCCGACTCGCGCAGGACGCGCAGGTGCTGCGAAACGGCGGGCTGCGAGATCCCGAACTCGTCCCGAATGACGGAGCTGACCGTGCCCGATGACTGCTCACCGTCGGCCAGCAGCTCCAATATCCGGCGCCGTACCGGATCCCCCAGTACATCGAAGGCGTGCACGGGCCCGACTATGGCATGTGCCGCTTATATAAGTCAACGCTTAACAATGCACGGCGCGACGCACGGTGCTGCGGATCGCCCGCACACCCGGGCGGAGTACGTGCGGCAGCCCCGTCGTGCTCCCCGCGTTCCACTGGGGAGATGCCAGTGATTTCGGTCGTCGTCCCGTGCTTCGACGAGAGCGAGGTGCTCGGCGCCTTCCACGACGCGCTGACCGCCGCGCTGGAGCGGACCGGGGAGCGCTTCGAGATCTGCTATGTCGACGACGGCAGCACGGACGGCACCGTGGAGCGCCTGCGGGACCTGGCCGCGGCCGCTCCGCAGGTGCGCTACACCTCCTTCAGCCGCAACTTCGGCAAGGAGGCGGCCATGCTCGCCGGGATGCGCATGTCCCGGGGCGCCGTGGTCGTCCTCATGGACGCCGATCTGCAGCACCCGCCCGAGCTCGTCCCCCGCATGCTGCAGCTGCACCGGCACGGCTACGACCAGGTCGTGGCGCGCCGCGACCGCACGGGAGAGGGCATCGTGCGGACCGTGCTCAGCCGCGCCTACTACCGCCTCGTGCGCCACTTCACGGACGTCGAGATCGTGGACGGCGCCGGCGACTTCCGGCTGCTGTCGCGCCGCGCCGTGAACGCCGTGCTGTCCCTGCCCGAGGGCAATCGCTTCTCCAAGGGACTGTTCTCGTGGGTCGGCTTCGACACGGTCAGCTTCACGTACCCGAACGTCCGGCGTGCCGGTGGGCGCTCCAAGTGGGGCGGCCGACGACTGATCAACTACGGCATCGACGGACTGCTGTCCTTCAACAGCCGTCCCCTGCGCCTCGCGATCCACACCGGTCTGTGGCTGTTCCTGTCCGCCGTCCTCTACGCGCTGTGGATCGTCGCCAACACCGTCCTGAACGGGGTCGAGACACCGGGATACGCGACCCTCATCACCGCCGTCGTCGCGCTCAGCGGAATCCAGCTCGCCACGCTCGGCGTCATCGGCGAGTATGTCGGGCGGATCCACCACGAGGCGAAGCGGCGACCGCACTATGTGGTGCGCGAGACGGACCGGTCGGGCCCCGCCCGCGGCACGGCCGGACTGCCGCCGTCGGCCGTCGCACGCGTGCGGCCGGAGCCGTGACGGCACGTGACGGGACGCCCACGGCCAGAACCAGGACTTCCGGCCTGTGGCGGTTCACCCTCTTCCAGTTCACCCTCTTCGCCGCGATCGGACTCGCCAACACCGGCGTGTACTTCGCCGTGTACGCCGTGCTGAACATCTGGCTGCCCTATCTGGCCGCCCACGCCGTGGGCTACGCGGTGAGCCTCACCGGCTCGTTCCTGCTCAACTCGTACATCACCCTCCGGACCAGGCCGACCTGGCGTGCCTTCGTCCGGTATCCCCTGTCGGGCCTGGCCAATCTCGTGGGAAGCGGGGTACTGCTCCATCTCGCCGTGACGAGGCTGGGCATGGACGAGCATCTCGCCGCGCTGGCCGCGGGTGTGCTCGTCACCCCGCTCTCGTTCCTGCTCGCCCGATGGGCCATCACGTCCGGCACGAACGAGCGCGTCACGGAGGGCGCGTCGAGTAGGTGACCCGGTCCAGGCGGTAGTAGTCGGCGACACACCGCGCCGGCCACGGGAGGCGCCCCTGGGCGCGGAAGGGTTCGAGCATGCCGCTCACCGGCAGCGGGGTGTACGGGAGGACCGTCGCGCCGCCGGCGGCACCGGCGCGCAGCCACGCGTCCTGCCGGTCCCACTGCTGCGCCCGGACGCGCATGTCCTGGCCCAGCTGGTGGAGCGGAACCGCGAGCCCCACCACGGTGATGGCGTACACCGCCGCGGCCGCTGCCGTCGCCACGCCCGCCCACCGCTCGTGCGTACGGGTACGCAGTGCGCGCCCCAGGAAGGCGCCCGCGGCCACCAGGAGCGCGACGTACAGCAGGAGGTAGTCGTTCCAGGTCCGTTCGGCGGACACCACGCGGGGGCCGAAGACGGGATAGGTGACGACGGTGCAGAGGTAACCGGAGACGAGGAAGGCGAGCGCGCCCGAGCAGAGCAGCAACCGCCCGGCGGGGCGCAGGATCCTGGGTGCGGTCGGCCCGGGGCCGGGCGCCCTCGGCCGCCACAGCAGCCCCAGCAGCACTCCCGCGGCGACGGCTCCCGCGTACTGCCAGGTCGTCAGGACGGTCTCCAGGATGCGTGCGTAGGCGCGCGCCGCGGCGAGCAGGGTCTCGGGGGCGACCATGGAGGCGGTCTCGGCGCCGAACCGTTCGCGGCGCCGGAGCGATCCGGGCGAGGTCACCAGTACGGCCGTGCCGATGGCGACGCCCGCGATACCGAGCAGGGCCCAGCGCCGGACGTGGGCCCGCATCCGCGCGGTGACGATGCGGCCGCCGAGCAGAACGACCGTGCCGAGCACCACGAGCGCGACGACCGAGGTCTCCTCGGAGAGCGTGCCCACGAAGATTCCCGCCACCAGGACGACGGCCAGGGCGGCGATCCTGCCCCGGCGGCTCCGGGCGCGCAGCAGTGGAATGACCGCCGCGCAGGCGAGCACGGGGGCGAGCGTGTGCGAGACGGAGGCGGCGGGCCAGTAGTACGTCTTGTACGTGTTGGGCGTGGCGAGGAGGAACACCGTGGTGACCATCGCAGCCACGAGCAGCGGCACTCCACGCGGCGTCACCAGGCCCGCCCGGCGCAGCAGGAGCACGGTGATGGACCGGAGCAGCGCGAGGACGAGGACCCCGCCGGCCAGGGCGAACCACTGGTGCCCGGCAACCGGGAACTGCGCGTAGAGCCCGACGAGCAGGCCGTTGCCGATCCGGCCGTTGTCGGTGACGTAGAACTTCCCGATCAGACCGCCGATTCCGTGGTCACGCACGACGGGCAGGAAGCACCATTCGTCGGCGCTGGGCCTGACATGGCGTCCGAGCCAGGCGGCGTACGCCAGCAGCCCGAGAGGCAGCAGGGACATCGCCACGGTCCAGGACAGCAGCCGTGAACGCGGGACGGGGGGCCCGCCCGGTTCCGGCGGGACGGTGACGCTCTTCGCGCCGACGGCCATGGTCGCACTGCCTCTCGGACACCCCCTTCACCGCCGGGCGCCCGGCGGGCCCTTCCCACTCGACGTCAGGTCGTCGCCGCCCGCAACCGGCGGCGGTCGGGCGGAGCAATCGCGGCCTGCCGCGGAGCGGGGCGTGAACCGTCACTTCGGAACGATGTGCTCGCCCGGCGCCGCCGCCTCCGCGACCGCGTCGACACCGACCACCGCTCCCGTGGACTTCTTGCCGCGCCGCAGCCGCCCCTCCAGCCAGGCGGCGAAGGTGGTGAGGGCGAAGTTCAGGACGACGAAGACCACGGCGACGACCGTGAAGCTGGCGATGGTGTTCGCCCCGTAGTTGGCGCTCATGGGCCGGACCGATGCCAGCAGCTCGGAGAAGCCGAGCAGCGCACCGCCGAGTGCCGTGTCCTTCACGATGACCACGAGCTGGCTGACGATCGCGGGCAGCATCGCCGTGACCGCCTGCGGCAGCAGTACGCACCGCATGGTCTGACCCTTGCGCATGCCGATCGCCTTGGCCGCGTCGGTCTGGCCGCGGGGCAGGGAAAGGATTCCCGCCCGTACGACCTCGGCGAGCACCGAGGCGTTGTAGAGGACGAGACCGGTGACGACCGCGTAGAGCGGGCGGTTGTCGGGACTGACGTCGGTGAACTCGGAGTACGCCGCGTTGGCGAACAGCATCAGGATGAGCACAGGGATGGCGCGGAAGAACTCCACGAACGCGCCGGCGGCGGCGCGCACCCACCCGTGGTCGGAGAGCCGGGCGATGCCGAAGAACGCTCCGAGCGGCAGGGCGATGACCATGGCGAGGGAGGCGGCGATCAGGGTGTTCTCGAGCCCCGGCCAGATGTAGGTGCTCCAGATGCGCGGGTCGGTGAAGAACGGCTCCCATTTGGCCCAGTCCAGCTGGTTCTTGTCCGCGAGGCTCTGGGCCACCCACCACAGCAGCGCGGCGAGGGCGACCAGGAAGACGACCGTGCAGAGGGCGTTGCGCCGCCTGGCGCGCGGCCCGGGGGCGTCGTAGAGGACGGAGGTCATCGCTTCACCGCCACCTTCTTGCTCACCCGGCCGAGGAACAGCCCGGTGGGGAGGGTGAGGCAGATGAAACCGACCGCGAAGATGGCGGAGATGAGGATGAGCTGGGCCTCGTTCTCGATCATCTCCCGCATCAGCAGGGCGGCCTCGGCGACACCGATCGCGGCAGCCACGGTGGTGTTCTTGGTCAGCGCGATCAGCACATTGGCGAGCGGCCCCACCACCGAGCGGAAGGCCTGTGGAAGGACGATCAGCGTCAGCACCTGGGTGAAGCCCAGGCCGATGGCGCGCGCCGCCTCGACCTGGCCGACGGACACCGTGTTGATGCCGGACCTCAGCGCCTCGCAGACGAACGCGGCGGTGTAGGCGATGAATCCGAGCACGGCGAGCCGGAAGTTGATCCCCTCGAACGTGTCCGCGCCGAGACTCACTCCGAGCGTCTGGAACAGGCCCAGTGAGGTGAAGACGATGATGACCGTCAGCGGGATGTTCCGCACCACGTTGACGTACGCGGTGCCGAAGCCGCGCATCAGGGGCACGGGGCTGACCCGCATCGCGGCCAGCAGGGTCCCCCAGACCAGTGCGCCGACGGCGGAGTACAGCGTCAGCTGCACGGTCGCCCAGAAGGCCCCCAGCAGGTCGTAGCCCTCGAGGAAGTCGAACACGGTCCGATGCACCTGTCCCGTGGCTCAGTTGACGACGACGCCGATTTCCGGCGGGGGCTCGTTCTTGTAGCCGGCCGGACCGAAGTTGGCCTCCACGGCCTTCTGCCAGGAGCCGTCGGCGACCATCTTCTCCAGGGCCGCGTCGATCTTGTTCTTGAGTTCGGTGTCGCCCTTGCGCACACCGATGCCGTAGTTCTCGTTGCTCAGCTTGAAGCCGCCCAGTTTGAACTTGCCCTTGAACTGGTCCTGCGCCGCGTAACCGGCGAGGATCGAGTCGTCGGTGGTCATGGCGTCGATGACCTTGTTCTCGAGGCCGGTCAGGCACTCCGAGTAGCCGCCGTACTCCTGGAGCTGGGCCTGGGGCGCGAGTTTCGTCTTGACGTTCTGCGCCGATGTGGATCCGGTGACCGAGCAGAGCTTCTTGTTGTTCAGGTCGGAGGGCTTGGTGATGGAGTCGTCGTCCGCCCGCACCAGGACGTCCTGGTGCGCCAGGAGGTACGGTCCCGCGAAGTCGACCTTCTTCTTCCGCTCGTCGTTGATGGAGTACGAGGCGACGATGAAGTCGACGTCGCCGCGCTGGAGCAGCGTCTCGCGGTCGGCGCTCTTGGCCTCCTTCCACACGATGTCGGCCGGGTCGTAGCCGAGTTGCCTGGCCACATAGGTCGCGACGTCGACGTCGAAGCCGGTGAAGTTGCCGTCCGGGGTCTTCAGGCCGATGCCCGGCTGGTCGTACTTGATGCCGATGGTGATCTTCTTCCCGTCGCTGTCCGCGCCGGTGTCGCCGCCCCCGTCCGATCCGCAGCCCACGGCGGTCAGGGACAGCGCGAGCGCGACGGCGGCCGCCGCGGTGGCCTTCTGAAGCTTCATGGTGATCATCCTCAGTGGTGAAGGATCTTCGACAGGAAGTCCTTGGCACGGTCGCTGCGGGGGTTGGTGAAGAATGCGTCGGGCGTCGTCTCCTCCACGATCCGGCCGTCCGCCATGAAGACCACGCGGTTGGCGGCCGAACGGGCGAAGCCCATCTCGTGCGTGACGACGACCATGGTCATGCCGTCGCGGGCGAGCTGCTGCATGACCTCCAGCACCTCGTTGATCATCTCGGGGTCGAGCGCCGACGTGGGCTCGTCGAAGAGCATGATCTTCGGATCCATCGCCAGCGCTCTCGCGATGGCGACGCGCTGTTGCTGGCCGCCGGAGAGCTGGGCAGGGTACTTGGCGGCCTGGGAGGCGACACCCACCCGGTCGAGCAGGGAGCGGGCCCGCTCCTCCGCGGCCTTCTTCTCCGTTCTGCGGACCTTGATCTGGCCGAGCGTCACGTTCTGCAGCACGGTCTTGTGCGCGAAGAGATTGAAGGACTGGAAGACCATGCCGACGTCCGCCCGCAGCCGGGCCAGCTCCTTGCCCTCGGCGGGCAGCGGCTTTCCGTCGATGAAGATCTCACCGGAGTCGATGGTCTCCAGCCGGTTGATGGCACGGCACAGCGTGGACTTGCCGCCGCCGGAGGGACCGATCACGACGACGACCTCACCGCGGTCGATCCGCAGGTCGATGTCCTGGAGCACATGCAGCGCGCCGAAGTGCTTGTTGACCTTGTGCAGCACGACCAGGGCACCGTCCGTGCCCGCCATCGCAGGGTTGTACGTCACTGTCGCTCCGCTCCTCGGCTTCATGCTCCGTCCTCGCCGGGTCGGCCGCACGCCGGAGCCCTGCCGGCCCGCGGTCGCGAGGCGGGCCACACTGCGGTGTCGCCGGGGCAGGGCGCTCAGGGAAGCGGCTGCTGCGTCCAGATGGTCTTGCCGCTCGCGCTGCGGCGGGTGCCCCAGTGCTGGGTGAAGTGGGCCACGAGGTCAAGCCCCCGGCCGCCCTCGTCGTCGTCCTCGGCATGGCGCAGATGGGGGGCGGCGCTGCTGGTGTCGGAGACCTCGCAGGTCAGGGTCGTGTCGCGGATCAGCCGAAGCCCGACGGGACCAGAGGAGTAGCGGACGGCGTTGGTGACCAGTTCACTGGCGATGAGTTCGGTGCTGAAGGCGAGATCCCGCAGATCCCAGTCCGCCAGTCTGCCGCCGACCAGCCGGCGGGCCACGGCGGCGCTCGCCGGCTCGTTCGGCAGCGTCCAGGAACCGAGCCGGTCCTCGCCGAGTACGCGGGTGCGTGCCAGAAGCAGCAGGACGTCGTCGTCGGGGCGCTCGGTGAGCATCGCGGTCACCAGGGCGTCGCACAGCTCCCGCACGCCGCCGGTGGGGGCGCCCAGCACCTCGCGGTAGAGATCGAGCCGGCCGTCGGCGCGGCCGTGGAGGAGTCCCGCGTTCTGGAGGGTGAGGATGCTGCCCTCGTACAGCTCCAGCTCGGTGTTCGTGTACGAGGGCAGGCCCCGCCCGAGGACCGGTCCCTGCGGGCAGTCGACGAACCCGACCGTGCCGTCGGGCAGGGCGAATACGGGTGGCGGGTGGCCGGCCCGGGCGACGACACACCTGTGGGTGGCCGGGTTGTAGACGATGTAGAGGCACGTCGCGGTCAGCAGTGGCTGGCCGGGGTCGTCCGTCGGGTACTCCTGTGCGAGGTCGCCGGTCACGTCGTGGAGCCGTTCGAGGAGTTCGTCGGGCTGCAGCTCCATGGCGGCGAAGGCGCTGACGGCCGTGCGCAGCCGGCCCATGGTCGTCACGGTGCGCATGCCGTGTCCTGACACCTCGCCCGCCACGAGCGCGACACGCGCTCCGGACAGCGGAAGGACGTCGTACCAGACGCCGCTGGAGGCCACCGGCATATAGGTGTACGCGGTCTCCACCGCGGTGTGCACGGGCAGCCGGGACGGCACGAGTGCCCGCTGGGTGAGGCGGGCGAGGGTGTGCTCCCGCGTGTACTGGCGGGCGTTGTCGACGCAGACCGCGGCCCGCGTGACGACGTCGCGGGCGAGCAGGAGATCGTCGTCGTCGAAGGACGGGGAGCCTCGCGTGCGGTAGAAGGCCGTCATGCCGAGCAGAACACCGCGGGCGGTCAGCGGGATGGCCAAGAGCGAGTGCGCGCCCGCTTCCCGCAGCAGCTCGGCCCTGGCCGGGTCCCGGACCAGCCATGCGTCATCGACGTCGAGATGGCGAAGGAGCCGGGGCCGCAGATCGGACAGGGCCTGGGCGTAGGGGGTGCCGAAGCGCAGCACGTTGACATCCCCGATCTCGTACAGGCCCGGCACCGCGACCGCGGCGGAGACCCGGAACCCCGCCCGGCGCACGGTGACCTGGTCGAGCGGCGGCCCGGGGGCGGGTGCCTCGCCGTGCAGTACGGCGTCCAGGATGTCGACCACCGCCACATCGGCGAGCCCGCGCGTGGCGGCGTCGGCGAGTTCCTGTGCCGTACGGAAGACGTCCAGCGTGGTGCCGATGGTCTCACCGGCCCGGTAGACCGCCTCCAGGCGTCGCTCGGCGCGGTCCCGCTCGGTGACGTCGACCACCATGACGGCGACGCCGAGGGGGCGGCCTTCGGCGTTGTCGAAGCGGAACGCGGAGATGGACAGCGTCCATTCCCCGTCACGGTTCGGCAGGCGCCCTCGGTACCGGAAGTCGTCGACGGGCCGGCCGGTGTCCAGCACCTCTCGGAGCATGCGTTCCACATCGCCCGCGCCGAATCCCAGGTCCCTCCAGGTACGGCCCAGGACATCGCGGGGGTCCACGCCCTGCGAGCCGGGCGCGGCAGCGCTGAACCGCACGATCCGCAGCTCCGGATCCAGCACGTGCAGCCCGACCCGGGAGTTGGTGAACAGTGCGTGCAGCAGGGCCGCACCGTATTCGGGGTCCATCCCGTGCGGGACCTCCTCTGTCGTACGGCGCCGTGCGCACACCCCTGTCGTGCGGTGTCCGGCGCACACCTCGCCCTCCATTGACCCGCAGCGTGATGCGTCCCGCATCTCCTGCGAGTGCCGCGCACGGGGTCGCGAGGTCAGGCGTTCGGGCGCAGGAACCGCCGCAGCTTCGCCAGGGTCCAGGTGTTGATGATGTCGTCCTCGGTCAGCCAGCCTCGCTGCGCCGTGGCCACTCCGTAGCGCATGTAGGGCAGGTGGGTGACGGAGTGGGAGTCCGAGTTCACGGCGAACTTCACCCCGTACCGCTTCGCGCGCAGGATGTCCTCGTCGCAGAGGTCGAGCCGCTCGGGATGCGCGTTGATCTCCAGAGCGGTGCCGGTTCTGGCACAGGCCTCGAAGACCGCGTCGAAGTCGGCGTCGATGCCGGGGCGCTTGCCGATGCGGCGGGTGGTGGGGTGGCCGATGATCGCGACGTACGGGTTCTCGCAGGCGCGGACGAGGCGGCGGGTGAGCTGCTGCCGGCTCTGGTTGAAGTGCGAATGGATCGAGGCGACGCAGATGTCGAAGTCCGCGAGGAAGTCGTCGGACCAGTCCACGTCGCCCTCCGGCCCGATGTTGAGCTCCGTGCCGTGCAGCAGCCGCATCCCCCGGTGCTTCCGGTCGAGCGCGCGGACGCGTTCGCGCTGCGCGAGCATCTTCTCCTTGGTCATGCGCTGCATGGCGAGATCGGGTGCGTGGTCGGTGACCGCGTAGTAGGCGTACCCGCGCTCGGCGGCCGCGGCGATCATGTCCTCCAGCGGGGCGAGGCCGTCGGTGAGGTCGGTGTGGGTGTGCAGGTCGCCTCGGATGTCCTTCTCGGTGACCAGGTCCGGGAGTTCGCCGCGCAGCCCGGCGGCGATCTCACCGCGGTCCTCGCGCAGGGTCGGCGGGATCCACGGCAGCCCGAGGCGGTCGTAGATCTCCTCCTCGGTCCTGGACGTGATCTTCTTGCCGCTCTTGGCGTCGAAGAGCCCGTACTCGGACAGTTTGAGCTTGTGCCGGACCGCGATCTCGCGGGTGCGGATGTTGTGGTCCTTGGAGCCGGTGAAGTACTGAAGCCCCGCGCCCCAGGAGTCGGGCGGCAGGACCCGCAGATCGACCTGGAGGCCCCGGGTGGTGCGGATGGAGGTCTTCTTCTCGCCGTGCGCGATGACTTCGGCCGTGTACGAGAGGCTCCCGAGCGCCTCCATGAAGGGCGCCGACTTCTCCGCGGCGACCAGGATGTCGATGTCCCCGATGGTCTCGCGCATGCGTCGCAGCGACCCGGCGTACGTGCACCCTTCGCAGCCCTCGATCCGGGACAGCTCGGCGATGATCTGCTCGGCGGAGTCCATCGCCGCGTTGAGGAGGATGCGGTTGCCGGCCTTCTGCATGAGGGCGATGCCGTGGAGGAGGTTCGCCTCGGTCTTCTCACCGAACCCCTTCAGATCGCGCAGCCTCTCCTCGTGGATGGCGTCGAGGAGCTGGTCCACGGAGGAGATCTCCAGCTCCTGGTAGAGCAGCATGGCCTTCTTCGGTCCGAGCATGGGGATCGTCATCAGCTCGCGGACGCCGGACGGGACTGACCGCCTGCGGTCCTCGACGGCAGAGATCTGACCGGTCGTCAGGTACTCGACGACCTTGTCTGCGATGGACTTCCCGACGTTGGGGATCTCCTGGAGCCCCTTGGCGTCGAGTTTCGATACGTCGGCGTGGTAGCCGCCGATGGCGCGGGCGGCCTTCTCGTAGGACCGGGCCCGGAAGGCGTCGCCGCCGGTGATCGCGATGAGGTCGGCGTACTCCTGGAGGAGCGCCTCGATCTCTTCGTTGGCCCTGGGCATGACTCCAGCGTCACACGGTGTCCGGCGGCGCGCCCGGCTGGTGCGTACACGACATCCCACGAGGTACCTCGGGTACGGGCAGCCCTGAGAAGCCGCAGGTCAGGGGGCCGACTTCATGGGTCGGGAGCACCTGATCGAGCCGTGGCATTCTTGGTTGCGAAGGCGTCCGTCGTCGACGAGCAGCGCCCTGGCCCCCTGCGGAGATGCATGTCCCGTTCGCGAACCTCCCCCTTCGCCCTGCGGCGTGGGGGGACCGCCACCGCCGCGCTCGCCGGTGCCGTCGTCGCCGTGCTCGTCGGCTGCTCCACCGGGAGCGGTGCCGGTGCGGCCGACAAGGCGGCCGCCGTGGGCACGGCGGCACCACGGGCGGGCGTGACGACGGCGATACCCGCGGCTCCGCCCCCGGCCGCGCCGACCACCACGCCGACGCCGCCCTCGACGCCCACCACGCCCCCCGCTCCCAGCGAGACCGGCACCCGGACGGAGCCGGCGTCGCTCTCCATCCCTTCGATCGGCATCGAGGGCCTGCGCGTGGTCCCGTACGAGGGGACGACCGACGATCTGCCGGGCACGCGGATCCAGAACGGCGGCGCGGCCGCCAGTCCGTACGGAGAGCACGGCGGCGTCGGCCCTGGCGAGGTCGGGAACTACCTGGTCACGGCCCACCGCCTCTCCGCCGGCGGGCCCCTGCGCGAGCTCCCGTCCGTCGGCGTCGGCGACAAGGTCCTGGTCGCCCACCGCGGCACGATCTACGAGTACACGGTCACCGAGAATCGCAGGACCTCCTTCCGCTCCGAGCGCTCGCCCGCCGAGCAGCGTGCGGCGGTCCCAGGCTCCCCGGGCAAGCAGCCCACCAAGGGGATGATCACACTCTCGACCTGCGCCACACCGGAGGACAACGCGGCCGGGAACTACTGGCGCGACGACAGGGGCAACCCCGAGCACCGCATCGACCGGGTCGGTGTGCTCACCGCGATGCGGGACTCGGCGAGCACCGGCACCGCTCCGTAGAACGAAGAGGCGCGCGCCGAGGTCCCAGCGTCGGCGCGCCGCCCCGGCAACAGCTCTCCGGTCCGCCCCGGACGAGAGCAAGGCGTGAACGGCTCCGTCGGCGCCGCGTACCGGTGACGGAGCAACGCTCCGGGCACCGTCCACGACTTCGTCGATACCCGGCGCCTTGCGCGCGGGACGGGGACGGCCGGGGCCGCCATCGCCCGGGAGCGCCGCGGCCACACCGGAGAACGCGCTCGACGGCGGCGGCCGAGTCCGAGTGGCAGAGCGTCGCCGGCGGCCGGCCGCCGTCAGGCGGCCGCGGCCAGCGTGTCCACCAGCCTGCGCCGGGCGGCACGCGCCGCGGGCAGCACCGAGAGCGCGACCGCCCCCAGCACGGCCGCCGCCGCCACCGCCAGCAGGAGCCCCGGGGACGGCGCACGGGCGATACCGGCGCCGATGCCGCTGGAGCGGCCCTCGGCGTCGATCAGCCAGTGCGCGAAGGGCACCCCCAGCGCCGCGCCGACCGCGGCGGCGGCCAGCGCGGTGCAGCCGACGGCCGTCACCGTGACCGCCGTGATCTGGCGCGGGGACAGCCCGATCGCCTTCAGCGCCAGCAGGTCGCGCTCGCCTTCGCGTACGGTCCCGCCGATCGCCGTCGACAGTTCGATGAGGCCGATCAGGGCCAGCACGGCGATCAGCCCGACCACGACCCCGCGCATCGGCGAGAGCCGGTCCGCCGGGCTGGTGACCTCGTGGATGTCCAGTCGTCCACGTGAGGCCTCCGCGAGCGCCGTGCGCACCTCGCCGGGATCGGCTCCCGGGCGCAGCTGGACCCGGTAGAGCGTCGCGCGCAGCGCCGGGTCGTTCTCGCGCAGGGTGTCGAGCGAGGTGGAGACGGTCCTGCCGCCGTTCTCGGGCTCGATGCTGCGGCCGACGATGTGCAGGACCTGCGGGTGCCCGCCGACCGTCATCCGGACCCAGTCGCCGACGCGTACGCCGAGCAGGTCCAGCAGGCCCTGGCCCGCCACCGCCTCGTCCGGCCCGTGGGGGGTCCGGCCCTCGACGACCGTGTACGGATAGGGCTGCTGCCGGGTGCCGAGTCCGCGCAGCGCGAGGGTCCCGGTCTGGCCGGGGACGAGGGCCGCGACCTCCACGCCCGGGTGGGCGGCGGCCACACGGTCGTCGGCTTCGAGGAGGGCCTGCGCCTCGCGTGGGCCCAGGCTTGCGTCGGCCCGCGCGGTGAGGGCGGCTGCGAGGCCGAGCTCCTCGGGCCTGCTGTCGAAGCGGCCGATGGTCGTCCAGGCGCTGAGGGCCACGGTGATCAGCAGGAGCGGCAGGGCCAGCCGGGCGACCGTGGCCGGGCCCTGGGGACCGCGCGCGAACGCCCGGTGGAAGCCGAGGACGAGCGCAGGCGGCACCCGTAGCCCCAGGGCGCGGCGGGCCGGGCCGCTCAGCGGTCCGCCCGCGCCGGGCGCGGCCGGCAGCACCGGTACGGGCGGCACCCGGCCCGCCCGCCACGCGGCGAGACAGGTCGTGGCGCCGATGAACAGCACCGCGGCGACCGGCACGGCGAGCAGTGCGGCGGTGTACGCGGGCAGTTCCTGCCATACGCCGACGGCCTCGCCGAGCCGGCCGGGCACACGGCTGCCGAGCGTCTCGATGAGCGTCGTGGCGACGAGCGCGCCGAGCGCGGCGAACGCGAGGTGCTGGACGAGGAAGACCCGTACGACCTGGCCCGGGGTGAAGCCGATGGCCTTCAGCACGGAGATGTCCCGCAGATGGCCCCGGACCCGGGTGCTGATCGCGCCGTACACGGCCAGCGCCGCGGCGAGCAGCGCACCGAGTCCGAAGAGTCCCAGCACCTGGCCGAGCAGTCGGGTGTCGCCCTGGGCCTCGGCGCGCGCCTCCTGCCAGTTGGACACGTCGGTGACGGCCCCGGCGCCGAGCCGGGTGACGGCGCGCTGCACGGCGTAGTCGGTGTCGTCGGGGTCGGCGAGGAGCAGCCCGACGACCTGCCCCGGGCGGTCGACGGTGCCCTGCACCGCCTGCACGGCGGAAGGCAGGGCCCAGACGGTGCCGGGGCGTTCGCCGGGGCGGTAGCGGGGCTCGGCGCTGTCCGCGATGCCGAGGACGGTGAAGGTGCGGCCGGTGCCGGGCAGGGTGAGGCTGTCGCCGGGCCCGGCGACCAGCGCTCGGGCGAGACTGCTCTCCAGGACGACGCCGTCGGGGGTTCCGGGACCGAGCCACCGGCCGGACGTGAGCAGCGGGCGGCCGGTCGTCGGCGGCTCCTGACCCGCGCCCCGCAGTTCCGCGGTGGCCCGTGCACCGCGCGACTCCACGGTGGCGGTGGAGGTGCGGTACGGCCCCGACACGGCTCTGACACCGTCCAGGGCCGCGAGCCCGCCCAGGTCGGCGGCCGGTCCGGTACGGATCCAGACATGCGCGCCGTGGGACTGGGCGAAGACGCGCTGCCAGGGGTTGGTCGCGTAACCGAACAGCGCGGCGGCCAGAAGCAGCGCGGCGACGATCCCGGCGGTGGCGGAGACGAGGAACAGCGCTTCACCTCGGTGCGTGCGCAGATCGGCGTGCGCCCAGCGCAGGGTGGCCCGCACGGGTCAGTCCTTCAGCTCGAGGACGCCGGCCAGACCGATGCCCCGGGCCGGCGTGCCGCCCAGCTCGGCGTCGTCGGCTATGCGCCCGTCGAAGAAGCTGATGACGCGGTCGGCGGCACTGGCGAGCCGTGCGTCATGGGTGACGAGCAGGATGGTCTGCCCGCGCTGGTGGAAGCGGGACAGCAGCCTCATCACCTCGCGCGTGCCCTTGCTGTCGAGGCTGCCCGCGGGTTCGTCGGCCAGCAGCAGCCGCGGATGGTTGACCAGCGCCCGCGCCAGCGCGACGCGCTGCTGCTCCCCTCCGGACAGCTCGCCCGGCATGCTGCGCGCCTTGCCCTCCAGGCCCAGCTCGGCCAGCAGCTTCTCCCGCTCGGCGCGGGCCTGTTTGGGGCCCGTGCCGGCGAGGAGCGCGGGCAGCTCGACGTTGTCGGCGACCGTCAGGTTGGACACGAGGTTGAAGAACTGGAAGACGATGCCGATCCGGCGCCGGCGCTCCATCGCCCAGCGCGCCTCGCTGTACGCGTCGGTGCACTCCCCGTCCAGCCAGATGCTGCCGCTGTCCGGGCGCTGCAGCCCGCCGAGCAGATGCAGCAGGGTGGACTTCCCGGCACCCGAAGGGCCGCTGACGGCCACGAACTCGCCGTGCCGTACGGACAGATCCACCCCGCGCACGGCGTGGGCCGGCGCGCCCTCGCCCTGGTGGGTCTTGACGAGGCCCTCGGCCCGCAGCAGCGGAACGGGGCCGGAGTCGGCGTGGTCGGCGGGCTGGCTCATTCCGACCCCTCCAGCTCCTCCTGGCAGCGCTCCAGCCAGTCGAGATCGGCCTGCAGATGCAGCATGGCTCCCTCGATCAGCAGGTGGGCGATGCGGTTCTCCCGGGCCTCGGTCGCGGACAGCTTGGACAGATTGCGCATGGTGTTGAGGTACTCGCGTCGCTGTTTGTTGATGAGGGCGATCTGGTCGGCGAGACCGGTCTGCGGTGCGAGCGCGAGCTTCATGAAGAACTCGTCGCGCACCCGCGGCTCGTCCGCCGTCTCCTCGAACCAGGCACGCAGCGCTTCCGTCCCCGCGCTGGTGAGTCGATAGATCTTCTTGTTGGGCCTGCTGGACTGGGCGACCTCCTCGCCCTCGATCAGCCCCGACTTCTCCAGCCGGCCGAGCGTGACGTAGATCTGGCCGACGTTCGGCTGAGGGTACGCGGCACCCAGCAGTTGCTCAAGGTCCTGCTTGAGTTCATAGCCATGGGCCGGGCCCCTGGACAGGAGGGCCAGGAGAGGCAGGCGCACGCGCTCTCCTCCTCATCTGCCCGAAATCCGATAGGGGCCTAGTATCGCCCATGCCTAACGGGTATACATGCCCCTGACGTCGGACAAGGATGCCCGGCGCCGATGTACTGGGAGGAACCTATGCGGTGGATACGTGCCGCGGGTAGGGGTCTCCTGGTCGCCGCCGTCGTCCTGAGCGGGTACGTCTCCTCGGGCGCGCAGGCGGGCGACCGGCCGCCCGGGGCGGCGCACGACAGCGGGCGCGGCCCGATGACGCTGGCGACGGCGGGTGATCTCACCGGCTATCTCGGCCCGCTGCTGGAAGGCTGGAACCGCAGCCACCCCGGCGAGAAGGTCACCCTTGTCGAACTGCCGGACTCGGCCGACGAGACCCGCGCCCAGATGACCACCGAACTGCGGTCGGGCGGCGGCCGGTTCGACATCCTGAACATCGACGTCGCGTGGACCTCGGAGTTCGCCGCCGCGGGCTGGATAGCCCCGTTGGAGTCACGCCGGTTCGACCTCGACGGCCTGCTGCCTCCGGTCGTGGACACGGCAACGTACGACGGAAAGCTGTACGCCGTCCCGTATGTCACGAATGCCGGAATGCTCTACTACCGCAAGGACATCCTCGACCGGGAGGGCGAACAGCCGCCGCGCACCTGGGCGCAGCTCGAGCGCCAGGCGAGGACCATCGCCCCCGCCTACGGCATCGGCGGCTACGCGGGCCAGTTCCTCCCGTACGAGGGCCTCACCGTCAACGCCACCGAGGCGGTCTACTCGGCGGGCGGCACGATCCTCGGCGACGACGGGCGGGTCACCCTGGATCCGGCCGCGGCCCGCACCGGGATCGGTTTCCTCGCCCGCGGGGTGCGGGACGGCTGGATCCCCGAGGAAGCGCTGACGTACAAGGAGGAGGAGTCCCGGCAGGCCTTCCAGGACGGCCGGCTGCTCTTCCTGCGCAACTGGCCCTACGCGTACGCCGGCGCTTCCGGCAAGGACTCCGAGGTCGCGGGGAAGTTCGGCGCGGTGCCGCTGCCGGGACCCGAGGGGCCGGGCACGAGCGTCCTCGGCGGATCGAATCTCGCGGTCAGCGCGGGCGCGCGGCACCCGGAGTCGGCGGGCGACCTGATCGCCTACCTCACCAGCGACCCCGTGCAGCGGAAGGTGCTCACGGAGGGCGCGCTGCCACCCGTGCGGGCGGGGGTGTACCAGGATCCCGAACTCGTGCGGGACTATCCGTATCTGCCGACGCTGCGCGAGAGCGTGCTGACGGCCGCGCCGCGCCCGAAGAGCGCGCGCTACGAGCAGGTGAGCCTGGCGGTTCAGGCGGTCGTGCACGACGCGATGGCGCAGCACCAGGAGCCCGACACCGCCGTGCGCAGGCTGACCAGGGAACTGGTCGCCGTCGCGTCGCGCCGCGGCTGAGCCCGGCAGCGCCGCCTCCTCGGAGCGTACCCCCTACCTACTTGTTAGGTATCTCCACGGCCGCTTCGAAGGGCGTTGAGGACCAGAAAATACGGGCAATAGCCCCCAACTTCCCTCTGGTTTGCGCATGACCGTTGACACCTTCTTGTCATACCTACCTAACATGCATGCATAACCGCTGGCCCAGCATCTCGGCCGCGGACACCCCTTCATGCAGAAACAGGTCAACGGGTGACGCTCACAGCTCCGGCCGGCGACGGCCCCTCCTGCCGCAGCGCGGCTCTCCGCGCGGACCACCACTGGTGGCGCGAAGCGGTGATCTATCAGGTGTACGTCCGCAGCTTCCTGGACAGCACCGGGGACGGGATCGGCGATCTCGCCGGGGTCCGGGCCGGGCTCCCGTACCTCAAGAAGCTCGGCGTCGACGGAATCTGGCTGAGCCCCTTCTACCCCTCGCCGCAGCACGACCACGGCTACGACGTCGCCGACTACTGCGACGTGGACCCGGTCTTCGGCGACCTCGCCGAGTTCGGTCTGCTGATCGCCGACGCGCACAGGCTCGGCATCAAGGTGCTCCTCGACATCGTCCCCAACCACTGCTCCAGCGAGCACGCGTGGTTCCGCGAGGCCCTCGCCACGGGGCGGGGCAGCGAGGCGCGCGCCCGTTTCCACTTCGCCGAGGGCCGCGGCCCCGGGGGTGACATGCCGCCGAACAACTGGCACGCGATGTTCGGCGGCCCTGCCTGGAGCCGGGTCACCGAGCCGGACGGCACCCCGGGCCAGTGGTACCTGCACATGTTCACGCCGGAACAGCCCGACCTGAACTGGCGCAACCCCGAGACCGCGGGCCACTTCGACCATGTCCTGCGCTTCTGGCTCGACCGCGGCGTCGACGGCTTCCGCATCGACGTGGCCGCCGGACTGTTCAAGCACCCGGAGCTCCCGGACTCCCCCGACCCGGAGGCCGACTCCCGCACCCGGGACTCGGTCAACCCGCTCGCCTGGAACCAGCCCGAGGTGCACGAGGTGTGGCGCCACTGGCGGGCGGTGTGCGAGGAGTACACGACGCGGGACGGCCGTGAGCGACTGCTGGTCGGTGAGGTGTCGGTGCCGACGGCACGCGAACACGCCCAGTACGTGCGCCCGGACGAGCTGCACCAGGCCTTCTTCTTCGACCTGCTCGGCGCCCCGTGGGACGCCGACATGTTCCGCAAGGTGATAGCCGAGGCGATGCAGGACATCGCGGGCACGGGCTCCACGGTCACCTGGGTCCTCAACAACCACGACCAGGTAAGGACCGTCACGCGGTACGGGGAGTCCGGCACCGAGGGCAGCGGACTCGGCGCGGCACGGGCGCGGGCGGCGGCGCTGCTGATGCTGGCCCTGCCGGGTGCCGCGTACATCTACCAGGGCGAGGAGCTGGGCCTGCCGGAGGTCGTGGACCTGCCGGACGAGGTGCTCACCGACCCGATCTTCCGGCGCACGGGCAGCAGGGCACGCATCCGCGACGGCTGCCGGGTGCCGCTGCCGTGGTCGGGCCACGCGTCACCGTTCGGCTTCACCTCGGGGGCCGACGGTGCCAAACCGTGGCTTCCGCAGCCGGGCTGGTTCGCCGAGCACGCCACCGACCGCGCGCTCGCCGACACCCGCTCGTTCTGGCACCTGTACCGCGACGGGCTGCAGCTGCGCCGCGGTCTGCCGCAGCTGGGCGAGGGCACCCTGCGCTGGCTGGAGTCCGAGCCCGGTGTCCTCGCCTTCGTCCGGGGCGACGGGCTCGTCTGCGCCGTCAACTTCGGCACCGCGCCCGTGCCCGCCCCGGTCTCCGGTGCCCCGCTGCTGTCCAGCGGGCCCTGCCCCACCGGCGTACTGCCCGGATCCACGGCCGCCTGGTGGATCAGCGACCGCACCGGCCCATGACCCCGACACGGCTCCCCGAACTCCCGCAACCCCACAACCTCGCAGTCCTGCTCCTTCCCTTCCGCCCCTTCCCCTGATCCAGAAGGACATCAACGATGACGTCACGACGAATCCTGCTCGCGAGCTGCACGGCCCTGACCCTCGCCCTCGGTGCGACCGCCTGCGGCGGCGGCCCCGTCACCACCGCGAGCGGCGGCGACAAGTCGCTCGACGGCCAGACCATCACCGTCGCGGGCGTCTGGTCCGGCGCCGAGCAGAAGAACTTCCAGAAGGTCCTCGACGCCTTCACGGCCAAGACCGGGGCCAAGACCCAGTTCGTCTCCACCGGTGACAACGTCTCCACGGTCGTCGGCAGCAAGATCGAGGGCGGCAACGCCCCCGACGTGGTGATGGTCCCGCAGGTCGGCGTCCTCCAGCAGTTCGCCGAGCAGGGCTGGCTGAAGCCGCTCTCCAAGACCGCCGAGAAGGCCGCCGAGACCAACTTCGCGAGCGTGTGGAAGGCGTACGGCACCGTCGACAGCACCTTCTACGGCCTGTACTTCAAGGCCGCCCACAAGTCGACCGTCTGGTACAGCCCCGACGCCCTCGACCAGGCGGGTGTGAAGGCGCCGAAGACTTACGCGGAGATGCTCGACGCCGGGCGGGCCGTCTCCGACTCCGGGCTGCCCGCCTTCGCGGTCGCCGGCGAGGACGGCTGGACCCTCACCGACTGGTTCGAGAACATCTACCTCTCGCAGGCCGGGCCCGAGAAGTACGACATGCTCGCCGCGCACACGCTCAAGTGGACCGACCCGAGCGTCGTCAAGGCGCTCACGACCCTCGGCGCGCTGTTCGCCGACAAGGAGCTGATCGCGGGCGGCCAGAAGGGCGCCCTGAGCACCGACTTCCCCGGCTCGGTCGAGAAGGTGTTCGGACCCGACCCGGAGGCCGGCCTCGTCTACGAGGGCGACTTCGTCGCCGGTGTCGCGAAGGACCAGTTCGGCAAGAAGATCGGCGAGGACGCGGCCTTCTTCCCGTTCCCCGCGGTCGACGGGGGCAAGGCACCCGTCGTCAGCGGCGGTGACGCCGCCGTCGTCCTCAAGGACGGCAAGAACCAGAAGGCCGCCATGGCGTTCCTGGAATACCTCACGACTCCCGAGGCGGCCGCCGTCTGGGCGGAGGCCGGCGGCTTCCTGTCCCCGAACAAGGCGCTCGACCTCGCCTCGTACGGCGACGACACCACCCGGCAGACGGCCAAGTCGCTGATCGAGGCCGGCGACTCCGTCCGCTTCGACATGTCCGACCAGGCACCCGCGGCGTTCGGCGGCACCAAGGGCGCGGGCGAGTGGAAGCTGCTCCAGGACTTCCTGCGCGACCCGTCGGACGCCACGGCCACCGCGGCGAAGCTCGAGGCCGCGGCGGCCAAGGCGTACCAGGGCTGATCGGTCATGACCACCGCTGTCACCTCCTCCGCCCGGAAAGCGGCGGGACCTCCCCCGCTCTCCGGGGCCGCGGATCCCCGGCGCCGCGCGCAGCGGCGCCTGCGGATCATCGCCGTGGCCTTCGTCCTGCCGGCGCTCCTGCTGCTCGGTGCGCTCGTCGTCTACCCGGTGCTGTTCTCGGTCGGCCGGAGCTTCTTCGACGCCGGCGGCACCCGCTTCGTCGGCGGCGAGAACTACACCGAGATGTTCCACGACCCGGCCACGCTCAAGGCCGTCCGCAACAGCGCCATCTGGGTGGTCGTCGCCCCGACACTCCTCACCGGCCTCGGTCTGATCCTCGCGGTGCTGGTGGAGAAGGTCCGCTGGGCCACGGCGTTCAAGCTGCTGCTGTTCATGCCGATGGCGGTGTCGTTCCTCGCCGCGGGCATCATCTTCCGGCTCGCGTACGACGAGGACCCCGACAAGGGCGTGCTGAACGCGGCCGTCGTCGGTGTGCACGACGCCTTCGAGGGCACGTCCTCGTATCCGAACGCCCGTGCCCGGGACGGTCAGGGCCTGACGAAGGCCGCGGACGGGTCGTACGCGACGGCCGATGCGGTGTCCCCGGGAGGGCGCAGCGTCAGCCTCGGGCTCGTCGGCGTACCGCCCAAGGAGCTGCCCGCCGAGGCGAGGCCCGCCCACGCGGCGGCCGCCCGGCAGGCGGCTGCGCGCGAGCTGCTCGGCGTCGTCTACCTGGACTTCACCCCGGGCGGCGGCGGTGAGCAGGGGAAGGCCGACAAGGCCGAGAGCGGCCTGCCGAGGATGACGGTCGAGGCGGTGCGCGACGGGAAGGCGGTCGCCACCGCGACGACCGCCGCCGACGGCTCCTTCCGCTTCACGGACCTGGACGCCGGCTCGTACACCGTGCGGTTGCCCGCGGCGAACTTCGCCCAGCCCTACGAGGGCGTCTCCTGGCTCGGGCCGGCGCTCGTCACTCCGGCGATCATCGGCGCCTATCTGTGGATCTGGACCGGCTTTGCGATGGTGCTGATCGGTGCGGGGCTGTCCGCGCTGCCGCGCGACACGCTGGAGGCGGCGCGGATGGACGGCGCCAACGAGTGGCAGGTGTTCCGCAGGATCACCGTGCCGCTGCTCGCGCCCATCCTGACCGTGGTCTTCGTGACCCTGGTGATCAATGTGATGAAGGTCTTCGACCTCGTCTACATCATCGCGCCGGGGCCGGTGCAGGAGGACGCCACGGTGCTGGCCACCCAGATGTGGCTGGTCTCCTTCGGCGGTGGCAACAACCAGGGGCTGGGCAGCGCGCTCGGTGTGCTGCTTCTGCTGCTGGTGATCCCGGCCATGGTGTTCAACGTCCGCCGATTCCGCAGGAGTCAGTCATGAACCGGCTTCGCAGCTGGCTGGGCCATGGCCTGGTCCAGGCGTTCCTGGTGGTCATCGGGCTGGTGTGGATCACTCCGCTGGCCGGCCTCCTCCTCTCCTCGATGCGCTCGGCGCAGGACAACGCCGGCAGCGGCTGGTGGACGACCCTGACGAGCCCGGGACAGCTGTCCTTCGACAACTACTCGGCGCTGCTCGGCAATGCCGGGATCACACAGGCGTTCTGGAACACCGTGCTGATCTCCGTGCCGACGACCGCCCTGGTCATCGTCGTCGCGGCACTCGCCGGATACGCCTTCGCCTGGCTGGAGTTTCCCGCCAGGGACTGGCTGTTCCTGCTGGTGGTGGCCCTGCTGGTGGTACCGGTCCAGGTCGGTCTGCTGCCGGTCGCAAAGCTCTTCGGCCAGTTGGGGCTGTTCGGCACGATCCCGGGCGTGGTGCTCTTCCATGTCGCCTACGGACTGCCGTTCGCCATCTTCCTCCTGCGCAACTACTTCGCCGACATCCCGCGCGAAATGCTGGAGGCCGCGCGGATGGACGGGGGCGGCGAGTGGCGGATCTTCACCCGGCTGGTGCTGCCGGTGGGGCGGCCGGCGATCGCCAGTCTGGCGATCTTCCAGTTCCTGTGGGTGTGGAACGACATGCTCGTGGCCCTGCTGTTCGCGGACAGTTCGTCCCAGCCGCTCACGGTGGAACTGCAGTCGCAGGTCAGGCAGTTCGGCAGCAACATCGACGTCCTGGCGCCGGGTGCCTTTCTGTCCCTGATCGTGCCGGTGGTGGTCTTCTTCGCCTTCCAGCGGCACTTCGTCCAGGGCGTGATGGCGGGCTCGGTGAAGTAGCCGCCGCGCCATGACAGCACGCCGCCCTGCCGGTCGCCCGCACGAGCGGGCGCACCGGCAGGGCGGCGTGGCGACGGTGGTCAGGAGCGGTGCAGCAGTGACCTCATGGCCGCCAGCAGCGTGGCCTCGGCATCGGGCACCGCATCGGCAGACCGCCAGGCCACGAAGCCGTCCGGGCGTACGACCACGGCGCCGTCGGCCGTCGTGCCGTGCAGCTCGGCCCAGTCGACGCCCTTCTCGGGGACGAGATCGGCGTCCGGTCCCTCGCCGATCCGGTACGCCGGGAACGTGACTGACAGCCGGTCGGCGACGTGTGCCGCGGCCTCGTACCAGGCCTGATCGCCGTCGGATCCGCACAGCAGGACGAACGTGCGCTCGTACAGGTCCACGGTCGACACCTGCCGGACACTGCCGGGCCGGTGCAGCCACATGTGCGGGGCGCGGCTTCCGGGCTCGCCGGTGATCTCCATCCGCAGAGGCATCACGGAGAGTTCGGGGTCGACGCCCAGGACCGCACCGCGCGGGTAGCGGTAGCCCATGGCGACGGTGAGCATCCCGCTCTGCCTGCCGCCCGGCATGTCCGGGCCGGGGGCGTAGCCCGGGTGGCTGTGCTCCACCGAGCGGGCCGATGCGCGGGCGCTCGTGGCCTGGGCCACCGGCTTGCGCTCGGCCTCGTACGTGCCGAGGAGACCGGGCCCGGCGGAGCCGTCCAGCGCCAGGGCGAGCTTCCAGGCGAGGTTGTGCGCGTCCTGGATACCGGTGTTGGAGCCGAACGCGCCGGTCGGCGACATCTCGTGGGCGGAGTCGCCCGCGAGGAAGACCCGGCCGTCGGCGTACCGTTCGGCGACCCGCTCGGCGGCGTGCCACGGGGCCTTGCCGGTGATCTCGACGTCGATGTCGGGGGCGCCGGTCGCCTTGCGGATGTGGGCGGTGCAGCGCTCGTCGGTGAAGTCCTCCAGGGTCTCGCCGCGGTCGGGCTGCCACGGCGCGTGGAAGACCCAGTTCTCCACGTTGTCCACCGGCAGCAGGGCGCCGTCCGCCTCGGGGGCGGTGAGGTAGCACACGATGAAGCGCCGGCCGCCGACGACGTCCGCGAGCCTGCGCGAGCGGAACGTGATGCTCACGTTGTGGAACAGGTCGCCCGGGCCCGTCTGCCCGATGCCGAGCTTCTCGCGGATGGGGCTGCGGGGTCCGTCGGCCGCGACCAGATAGTCCGCGCGCACCGTGCGGCGCTGTCCGGTGTCACGGCTCTCGATGACGGCGGTGACGCCCCTGGCGTCCTGCTCGAAGGACTTGAGCTCGGTGGAGTACCGCAGGTCGCCGCCGTTCTTACGGGCGCAGTCCAGCAGCACCGGCTCCAGGTCGTTCTGGCTGCACACGCACCACCCGGTCGGGCTGAACCGGGCCACCCCGCCGCCGGGGTCGATCTCCTTGAGCAGCCACTCGCCCTCGTCGCCCACGAGCGACGGCGTCTGAAGAATGCCGTGGTTGCCCGCGAGAAGGGACGCGGCGTCGTGGATGAGCGGCTCGGCACCGGCGACCCGGAACAGCTCCATGGTCCGCACGTTGTTGCCGCGTCCGCGGGGGTGCCTCGAGGTGCCGGCGTGTCGCTCGACGAGCATGTGCCCGACGCCGAGGCGACCCAGGAACAGCGATGTGGACAGACCCACCAGGGATCCGCCCACGATCAGGACCGGCACGCGGTCGTCGACGTGTTCTTCCATCAGTAGCTCCAGCTCCATCCGCCGGTAAGGGGAATGGAGTTTCCATGCCCTTGCGGGAGGGCCTCGATCGCCCCTTCACCCGCTTGGTTCACACATCTCGCGCCACCCGTGGTACCGGCCGAAGATCGAAGCCGGACAGCCCCATCGTGTCAGCGGTGACAGGCCGTCCGATCCGTCGGATCTCTCACTCCGAACCGCGGAGAGCCGGCTCCGTGCCACACGAGTGGCGCGGCTTCACTGTCTCGAAGGAGATGTGTGGAACATGACTACGCTGTCCGAACGTATATCTCAGTCGGCCTTCGACGGCTCCAGGCTGCGGGTCGTCCTCCTGCTGGACCTCCACGACGGCGCCCAGCAGCGCTTTCTCGAGGCGTACGAGCACATGCGCAACCAGGTGGCATCGGTCCCCGGGCACATCAGCGACCAGCTGTGCCAGTCGATCGAGAACCCCTCCCAGTGGCTGATCACCAGCGAATGGGAGAGTGCGCCGCCGTTCCTCGACTGGGTGAACAGTGAGGAGCATGTGGAGACGGTCCGGCCGCTGCACAACTGCGTACGGGACACCCGGTCGCTGCGCTTCAGTGTTCTGCGTGAGACCGGCAGGCTCCACACCGCGGCCGCGCCGGTCAGCGGTGGCCTGCAGCCCTTCCCCCGAGTGGGTGACGGTGTGGTGCGCCACGCGCTCACCTTCACGGTCAAGCCCGGCAGCGAGCCGCTCGTCGCGGAGATCCTCGCGGGCTACACCTCCCCGGAGGCGAAGGTCGACGAGCACACGCGGCTGCGCCGCACCACGCTCTTCATGCACGGGAACCGGGTGGTACGCGCCGTGGAGGTGCAGGGCGACCTGCTTGCGGCGCTGCGCCACGTGGCCCGGCAGCCCGAGGTCCGGGCCGTCGAGGAGGCCATCAACCCTTACCTGGAGCAGGACCGGGACCTCAACGACCCCGATTCCGCACGGGTGTTCTTCACCCGGGCGGCGCTTCCGGCGGTGCACCACCTGGCCACCGCCGGCGAGGGGCACCCGGACGTCAAGCGGCACGCGCTGTTGTACCCGGCCAAGCCGGGCTGCGGCATGGCGCTGGCCCGGCTGCTCGCCCAGCAGGACGAGGCTGCGGCGGACGACCCTTCGGCGTGCGTCGACAGCAGCACCGTCTTCCAGCGTGACGACATCGTCGTACGGCTGGTGGACGTGCGCGGCTCCATCGACTCCGACCCGCTGCTGGCACTCGGCGCGCACGGTCCGCGCAAGGCGGCGATGCTGGCGCGGCTGCTCGACGACGACGCGGTCGGCCGGGGCTCGCGGGCCTCGGAGGAGGACATGGCGCTCTTCCTCAAGAAGGCCGACATGCGTCTGATCACCGACCGCCGGGCCCCCTGAACCGCGACTTCCGGGCCCCGAACCGCTCGTCCGGCGCCAGGCGGTGCGGTGCGCGCACACCGCACCACAAGCACACCGCACCACGCGCACACCGCACCGCCGGCCCGCACGCCGGCACCACGCCACACGGCCACGTGGAGGAACCAGTCATGACCACACCCCATCGCATCGTCGACCTCAGCGAGACCCAGCCCAATCGCAGGCGCGGAGGCGATCTGCGCGCCATGCTCACGCCCACCGCGGTGGGCGCCACGAGCGGCTTCATGGGCCTGGCGATCGTGGAGCCCGGCGACCGCATCGGTGAGCACTACCACCCGTACTCCGAGGAGTTCGTGTACGTCGTCAGCGGCGCACTCGAAGTGGACCTGGACGACGAGACGTTCCCGATCCGGCCGGACCAGGGGCTGTTCATCCCCCCGTACGTACGGCACCGCTTCCGGAACGTGGGCAGCATCGAGGCCCGGATGGTCTTCCACCTGGGCCCGCTGGCACCCCGGCCGGAACTCGGCCACGTCGACACCGAGGAGACCCCAGCCATGGAAGGCGCCGCACAGCACCGGCCGCCGGAACCGACAAGGACGGCTTCATGACCCGGCAAGTAGCCGTAACCGGCGTCGGCATAGTGGCGCCGGGAGGCGTGGGCATACCGGCGTTCTGGGACCTGCTGTCGAACGGCCGTACCGCGACGCGCGGCATAACGCTGTTCGACCCGACAGGATTCCGCTCCCGCATCGCAGCCGAGTGCGACTTCGATCCGGAAGCCCACGGCCTCGGACCCGAGCAGATCCAGCGCGCGGACCGGTACGTCCAGTTCGCGATGGTCGCCGCCGGGGAGGCCCTGCGCGACGCGGGGCTCGACCCGGAGCGCGAGGACCCGTGGCGGATCGGGGTGTCCCTGGGCACCGCGGTGGGCGGCACCACCCGCCTCGAGCACGACTACGTGAAGGTCAGCAGTTCGGGCCGGCGCTGGGACGTGGACCACAGCGAGGCGGAGCCGCATCTCCACCGGGCGTTCTCGCCCAGCGCGCTCGCCTCCGAGGTGGCCGAACAGACCGGCGCCCACGGACCGGTGCAGACCGTCTCCACGGGGTGCACGTCCGGTCTCGACGCGATCGGTTACGCCTTCCACGCGATCGAGGAGGGCCGGGTGGACGTCTGCATAGCGGGCGCGTCGGACTCTCCGATATCCCCGATCACGGTCGCCTGCTTCGACGCGATCAAGGCGACGTCCCCGAACAACGACGACCCGGCTCACGCCTCCCGCCCCTTCGACGCGAACCGGGACGGATTCGTGATGGGCGAGGGCGGAGCCGTACTCGTCCTGGAGGAGCTGGAACACGCGCGTGCCCGCGGTGCCCGGGTGTACTGCGAGATCGGCGGTTACGCCACCTTCGGCAACGCCTACCACATGACCGGTCTCACCCGGGAGGGCCTGGAAATGGCCCGCGCGATCAACAGCGCACTCGACCACGCCCGTGTCGACGGGTCGGACATCGACTACGTCAACGCGCACGGCTCGGGCACGCAGCAGAACGACCGGCACGAGACCGCCGCGGTCAAGGAGTCGCTCGGACCGCACGCGTACGAGGTGCCGATGAGTTCCATCAAGTCCATGGTGGGTCACTCGCTCGGCGCCATCGGGGCGATAGAGATCGTCGCGTGCGTGCTGGCCATGGCCAACCAGGTCGTGCCGCCGACGGCGAACTACGAAACCCCCGACCCCGAGTGCGATCTCGACTATGTGCCACGCACCGCGCGCACCCGCAAGCTGCGCAACGTGCTCTCGGTCGGCAGCGGCTTCGGCGGATTCCAGTCCGCCGTGGTCCTGACCCGGCCAGGAGGGAGGACACGATGAGTCCTCGGCAGGACCGGCGTCCAGCCGTCACCGGTATCGGTGTCGTCGCCCCCAACGGGGTCGGCACCGACGCCTTCTGGAAGTCCACTCGCGAGGGCGTCAGTGTCCTCGACCACATCACCCGAGAGGGCTGCGAGCATCTGCCGGTCCGTGTCGCCGGAGAGGTCCGCGGCTTCGCTCCCGAGTCACTGGTCGAGGAGCGCTATCTCGTCCAGACCGACCGGTTCACGCATTTCGCGATGGCCGCCGCCGACATGGCCCTGGCCGATGCGCGGATCGCCCCCGGCGACTTCAGTGACTCGCCCTTCGCCGTGGGCGTGGTCACCGCCGCGGGGTCGGGCGGCGGCGAGTTCGGGCAGCGTGAGCTGCAGCGGCTGTGGGGTCAGGGCTCACGCTATGTGGGCCCGTACCAGTCCATCGCCTGGTTCTACGCGGCGAGCACCGGGCAGATCTCGATCCGTGGCGGGTTCAAGGGCCCCTGCGGTGTCGTGGCCAGTGACGAGGCGGGCGGTCTGGACGCCTTCGCGCACGCCGCCCGGGTCATCGGGCGGGGCACCGACGCCGTCGTCATCGGCGCGGCGGAGGCACCGCTCGCGCCGTACTCGCTGGTCTGCCAGCTCGGCTACCGCGAGCTCAGCACGGTCGAGGAACCGGAGCTCGCGTACCGGCCCTTCACCTCGGAGGCCTGCGGTTTCGTGCCCGCCGAGGGCGGAGCGATGCTGGTCGTCGAGGACGAGGCGGCGGCGCGCCGCCGTGGCGTTCCGGTGCGGGCCCTCGTGGCGGGCCACGCCGCGACGTTCACCGGGGCCTCCCGGTGGGAGCAGTCCCGCGAGGGACTGGCCCACGCGATCCGCGGCGCCCTGGCGGACGCCGAGTGCGCCCCCGAGGAGATCGACGTCGTGTTCGCCGACGCTCTCGGCATCCCGGAGGCCGACCGGGCGGAGGCGCTGGCGATCGCCGACGCCCTGGGCCCGCACTGCACCCGTGTGCCGGTGACGGCACCCAAGACCGGTACGGGCCGGGCGTACTGCGGAGCACCGGTGCTGGACACGGCCGCCGCGGTGCTCGCCCTGCAGGACGGCCTCGTCCCCCCCACGCCCAATGTCTCCGACGTGTGCCACGACCTTGAGGTGGTGACCGGCAGGGCCCGCCCCGCCGAGCTGCGCACGGCCTTGGTGCTGAGCCGAGGACTCATGGGCTCGAACGCGGCGCTCGTGCTGCGGCACGGCGCCGACAACCCCTCGTGAGAAGGAGGATCTCTCATGACCACACAGATCACGAAACTGACCATCGAAGAGCTGGCCGCTCTGATGAAGAAGGGCGCAGGTATCACCGTCGACCCCGCGGAGATGGGCGGCCGGCCCGAGGCACGGTTCGACGAGTACGGCCTCGACTCGCTCGGTCTGCTGGGCATCGTGGGCGAGCTGGAGAACCGGTACGGCCGGGCCCTGCCCGCCGACGCCGACCGCTGCAAGACCCCCCGCGAGTTCCTCGACCTCGTCAACAACTCCCTCATGGCAGGAGCCTGAAGTGTCAGGGCACACCGAAAACCAGATCACCGTCAACGCGCCGCTCGATCTCGTCTGGGACATGACCAACGACATCGAGAACTGGCCCCGGCTGTTCAGCGAGTACGCGTCCGTCGAGATCCTGGAGCGCGCGAACGACGCGACCACGTTCCGCCTGACCATGCACCCCGACGAGAACGGGAAGGTGTGGAGCTGGGTGTCGGAGCGGGTGACCGACCGCAAGGCGCTCACGGTCCGCGCCCGCCGCGTCGAGACGGGCCCCTTCCAGCACATGGACATCCGCTGGGAGTACCGGCAGACCGCGCAAGGCGTCCAGATGAAGTGGACGCAGGACTTCGCGATGAAGCCGGACGCCCCGGTCGACGACGACTGGATGACCGACAACATCAACCGGAACTCCCGCGTCCAGATGGAGCTCATCAGGGACAAGATCGAGCAGCGGGCCCGCGAGCGCGAGACCGTCGCGGCCGCCACCGACTGACCCCACCGACCGAAGGGACTCCCCCTGATGCACCAGGCTCTGATCGTCGCCCGAATGGCACCGGACTCGGCCTCGGACATCGCGAAGGTGTTCGCGGCCTCCGACCGGGGCGAACTACCGGGCCTCGTCGGGGTGACCCGGCGTACGCTCTTCCAGTTCGGCGACGTGTACATGCACCTGATCGAGGCCGACCGGCCGCCCGGACCCGCGGTCGCCAAGGTGGCGGACCACCCGGAGTTCCGGGACATCAGCGACAAGCTCTCCGCGTTTGTGAGCGCCTACGACCCGCAGACGTGGCGGAGCCCGAAGGACGCGATGGCCCAGGAGTTCTACCGCTGGGAGCGCGGCGCGTGATCCGTCGCCCGGCGTGACCGCCTACGACGAGTCGCCGGCCCCGCGCGAGGAACGCGGAGCCGGCGAGGGGGACGGGGGACGGGGGACGGGAAGACCCCGCCCGTCAGGCGGGGGTGATGCTCTCGAACGCGTGCAGATACGCGTTGACGGGACGGACGTCGCCGACGATGAGACCGGCTTCCGACATCCGGCCGACCATGCTCTCCGTGGTGTGCTTCGCGCCACCGACGTTGAGGAGCAGGAGCAGGTCCATCGAGGTGGTGAACTTCATCGACGGGGTGTCGTCGACGAGGTTCTCGATGACCACCACCCTGGATCCCGGCCGGGCCGCCTGGACGACGTTGCGCAGGGTCCTGCGCGTGCTCTCGTCGTCCCACTCCAGAATGTTCTTGATGATGTAGACGTCGGCATCGACGGGGATGGCCTCCCGGCAGTCGCCGGGGACGATCGTGACACGGTCGGCGAGCGAGCCGCCGTCGCGCAGCCGGGGGTCGGCGTTGGCCACCACGCGGGGGAGGTCGAGCAGGGTCCCGCGCATGTGGCTGTGCTTCTCCAGCAGGCTTGCCAGGACGTGCCCCTGACCGCCGCCGATGTCGGCGACCGTCGACACCCCGGTGAGGTCGAGGAGTTCGGCGACGTCACGTGCCGACTGCATGCTGGACGTGGTCATCGCCTGGTTGAAGACATGGGCCGATTCGGGCGCGTCCTCGTGCAGGTACTGGAAGAACCCCTTTCCGTACAGCCGGTCGAAGACGCTCTTCCCCGACCGCACCGCCTCGTCGAGGAGCGGCCAGGCGTCCCAGGTCCAGGGCTCGGTGCACCAGAGGGAGATGTACTTCAGGCTCTGCGGGTCGTCCTCGCGCAGCATCCTGGACATCTCGGTGTGCGCGAACCGGCCGTCGGCCCGCTCCTCGAAGATCCCGTAGCAGGACAGGGCGCGCAGCATCCGCCGCAGCGCCCGCGGGTCGGTCCGCACGGCGGCCGCCAGTTCCTCCGCGGTGGCCGGGGCTTCCCCGAGCGCGTCGGCGACGCCGAGCCTGGCCGCGGCACGCACGGCGGCGGCGCAGGCCGCCCCGAACACGAGCTCCCGCAGCCGCATGGACGGCGGAGTGGCCGCCTCCTGCGGAGTGGTGGTGCTTACGGTGGTCATACCGCCTCGTTTCTCATGGTGTGGGGGGACCGGGCGTGCGGGCCCGTGTCAGCACATGCCCGCGGGCTCGGACACGCTGCAGAAGTTGCCGCCGAAGGCGTTGCCTTCGCCGGTGTCCCGGTTGGCGAGGTCGGGCGAGCTGTTGAGCACCAGCGCGTTGTGCCTGATGACGTTGCGGGTGTTGGGAGAGCCGACGATGCTCTTGAAGAGCACGATGCCGCCGGCGAAGGGCGACGTGCCGGAGTGGCCCCAGACCACGTTGCGCTCGATGACCGTCTTCTCGACGCCGGTGAGGACGATCCCGGCGCCCTGGATCTGCGGCAGCCGGGCGGTCTTCGGGCAGAACTTGTTGTTCTGGCCGACCTGGTTGCGCCGCACGGACAGGGCACCGGTCCGCGGCACGCCCTCGTCGCCGACGACGAACACGCCGGCGCAGTTCCCGCGGATGGCGTTGTACTCGACGACGAGGTTCCTGAGCCGCCTGATGGTGACCCCGATCCTGTTGCCCTCGAGGCGGTTCCCGGTGACCAGAGCGCCCCGGGTGTCCTGGGCACCGGCCTCGGTGTCGGTCGTGTTCGACAGGAAGATGCCGGACTCGGCGTTGCCCCAGGCCGTGTTGCCCCGGAACTCCCCGCTGGTGGAACGCTCCTGGGCGATGCCCCAGTTGCCGTTCCGCTCGGATGTCACGTCCAGCACGCGCAACCGGTCGGTGCGCGAGGCCCAGATGCCGTTTTTCTTGAACGCCCGCACCGTCAGGGACTCGATCCGCACGTTGCCGACGTGCTTCGCGTCCGTCCCGGTCACACAGATCCCGTTGCCGGCCTTGGCGCAGGCGCCCCGGCCCGCGACGGCGCCCGGCTCGATGACGGTCCGCGGTCCAGCCCCGCGCAGAACCAGGCCCGGCTTGGTGACCGTCACGCTTCCGTAGTAGGTCCCGGGCGCGATGTCGACGACGGCGCCCGGCGCAGCGGCGTCCACCGCCGCCTGGATCGATTCCCCCGGACGGACGTCGTATGCGGACGCGCCATGGGCGTGCGCGGGCGAGGCCTGGGTGGGCGCGGCGGCGCCCACCCCCGAGGCCACCAGGAGGGCAACGCATCCGAGGTACATGATCTGTCGTTTCGTCATGAGCCGACGGTAGGACTCAAATGAGACGAATCGCCACATACCATGCGGTACCGGCGTACGTGTCGTGGGCGAGGCGGGCGGACGGCGCGACGCCCGCCTCGCTCACCAGTCCCCGTCCGCCACCGGTCGGCCGGGCTGTGGCGCGTCGCCGAGCGGTTTGATCTGGTGCACACCGGGCGGCACCCACGGGCTGTCGTCGTCGCCCAGCCAGTCGCCGACCGGCTTGACCCCGCTCAGCGGGTCAGCCGGCGCGAGGTCCGTGCCGTTCTCGTCGTAGTGGTCGAACCAGGGCAGCCCCGCCCGCGTGTACGCGGCGCGGTCGACGGGGGACGGCGGTGGCGCCTCACCGGTGATGCGCCGCCACTCGGGCGGGGTCACCAGATGGACGAACACCCGGCCGGAAGGCTCGTCGGCCCAGTCGGACAGGGGCCGGTCGTCCCGGTAGACCTCCTGCTTCATGGCGCCGCCCGCTCCCAGCCCCATCGCGGCGGCCACCGGGCGCGGCCCGCCCGGCGCGGGAGGCGCCGAGGGCGCGGCCATGGCCGCCGGGAATGCCGCCCCGTAGCCGCCGGACGGTGCGGGCGGTGCACCGGGCGCGGCCGCCGGCCCCCAGGGCGGCGGCGCGTGGACGGCTGCCCGCCTGGCGCGTTCCTCCCGCTCGGCGCGGACGTACTGCTCCTCGCGCCAGGCGTGCAGTGCGGACCCGGACAGTGCGTACGCCTGGAGCTGGATGCCGCCCCAGGTCTCCTCGCCCGTGACCTGACCCTCCACCGTGGCACCGAGCCCCAGCGGGACCGCGACGAACTGACGCACCGTCCCCCGGCCCGAGTTGATGCCGTCCAGCCACGGTTGCCGGGGCAGCACCACATAGTTCTGCGGCCGCCGGGCCAGCCTGCCGGTCCACCGCTCGCCGGAGACGGCGCACACCTTCCCGACGCCGACCTGGAGCGCGGCGGGTTCCTGGCTGCCCCCGAAGCTCAGCCACATCGCCTCCCGCAGATACACCGGCAGCATCACCCCGCCCCGTGCGAGCCACTGCGGCGGCACGGTGGCGGGGTGGTCCTCGACGCGCCGGACCGGGAAGTCACCGAGGCCCGGAGGCAGCGCATGCGTCCCGGACTCGGGCAGGCGCAGGGTGCGAACGAAGCGGACGCGCACACCACCGCCCAACAGCAGGCTCGTGCCGTCGATCCGTACGGCATTCGTGGCCATGGCGGACTCCCCCTCTTCTTCGGCTTCCTGTTCGCCGGTACCACGACCGGGCGCCCGTCGCGGTTCCCGGGTCCGCCACCCCCACCGGCACTTCGAACGGCTCACGGTGTGCTGGTGATCCAGCGCTGGACCGTCGCGTTCGTCCTGTCGTCGAGCAGACAGAGAGCCTCGATGGCCTCGAGATCGCCGGGCAGCGGCGGAATGCCCGCAGTGGTGAGAGCGGCGTGCAGATCGAGGCGCCGCCTGTCCATCGGGCTCAGTTGCATGGGCACCCGCCTCTCCGGGGCAGGGGCGGCCAGCAGAAAGTCGCCGGCACCGGAACCGCGGTAGGGGTCGACCGTCGAACCCGTCTCCGGCGCCGTCGCTGTGACCGTCGCCGTGGCCCGGTCGGTCGTCATCGTCGAGAATGCGGAATCCTGCCAAGCAGCCATGAGAGCCTCCTCGATTGGTGTCTCCGGCGGGTAGGAGTCGCGCACGGCCCGGTCCAGTTGCGGACGGGCCGGCTTACCACCCGGACGGCCGTATGGCGGCTCACCCGAGTTCGGCGCCACGCAGCAGGAGTTGGGTGACATCGATACCGGCGATGCCCATCGTGGCCAGGAACGGAACCCGTCCACCGGCCCTGCCGGAAGGGCGGGCCACGGCGACGACGCACAGCAGCGTCGTGACCGCAGCCACCGCCCGGCCCGAGGCGGAGACCGGTCCCGCGGGCGCGAACACCAGGACGAGGGAGGCGGCGAGGACGAGGAAGGCCGCCACCGGCCCCGACCGTCTTCCGCCGAGCCGCTGCGGCAGGCCGTTCACGCCCGCCGCGAGGTCGTGGTCGATGTCCGGCAGCACGTTGGCGAAGTGGGCACCCGTACCGAGCAGCGCGGCGGCGGTCGTCAGCCACAGCGGCGGCCAGGGAGCCCCGGCCAGACCGAGCGTGACGAAGGCGGGAAGGAGACCGAATGCGAGCGCGTACGGCACCCAGGACGCGATCGTACGTTTCAGCCGGAGGTTGTACGCCCAGGCCGCAGCCACGCTCACGAGATGGACGCAGCCCGCGAGCAGTCCGCAGGCCAGCGACAGCGGTACGCAGACGGCCAGGGCCGCCCCCGCGGCCGTGGCCACCGCCCGGGGCGAGGTCAGACCCGTGGTGAGCGGCTTGTCCGCGCGCCGGGCCGTACGGTCACGCACCAGGTCGGCCCGGTCGTTGCACCATCCGATCGACAACTGCCCGGCGGCCACCGCGCACACCGTCGTCGCACCGTCGAGGAGGTCGTGTCCACCGACGGCTGCGACCAGCGCCGCGGTGAGGACGGTGACCGCCGCGGCGGGCGCCGGGTGGCACGCCGCGAGCAGGCCCCTCACCGGCCGTCCCGGCGAGGCGCACGGCACCGTGGCCGGCGCAGCCGGGGCATCGGGGCTGTCGTGCGGGTCGCTGCGGGCAGTCCTGCTCGGCGTCACGTCCCCACGCTAAGTGACGACGCGCCCGGCATGTCTAATTTCATCATGTTGTGTCAGAACCTTTCTATGTTGGGTCGATGACACGTGTCCTGGCGGTGAGTACCGTGTTCCCGCCCCACCGCTATCCCCAGGCGGACATCACGGATGCGCTCGCCCGTTGTCTGCCGTCGGGATCGGATTCCGGTCTGTTGCGCCGCGTCCACTCCTCCGTCCAGGTCGACACACGGCATCTCGCCCTCCCGCTCGACGACTACGGGCAGCTGGGCGGCTTCGGCCGGTCCAACAACGCCTACCTGGAGGCGGCGTTCGACCTCGGCGTCAAGGCTCTCGAACTCGCCCTCACCGAGGCCGGCATGACCGCCGACGAGATCGACCTGGTGGTGTCCACGTCCGTGACCGGTGTCGCCACGCCGTCCCTGGAGGCCCGGCTGGCCGCCACCGTCGGGTTGCGCCGCGACGTCAGGCGCGTCCCCCTCTTCGGCCTGGGCTGCGCCGGTGGTGCCGCGGGGGTTGCGCGCGTCCACGACTACCTCACCGGCCGGCCGGACCAGGTCGCGCTGCTGCTCTCGGCCGAATTGTGCTCGCTCACGCTGCAGCCGTCGGACACCTCGATGGCGAACCTGGTGGCCGGCGCGCTCTTCGGTGACGGAGCCGCGGCTCTGCTGGCCGTCGGCAGGGACCATCCGCGCCACGGTGACGCATCCGGCCCCCTGGTCGTCGACAGCCGCAGCCGCCTGTATCCGGGCACGGAGCATCTCCTCGGCTGGGACGTCGGCGAGTGGGGCTTCCGCATGGTGCTCGGCAGCGACCTGCCCGACGTGATCAGGCTGAACGTGTGCGAGGAGATCATGTCCTTCCTGCGCGGGCACGATCTCAAGCCGCTGGACCTCGGGGCCTGGGTCTGCCACCCGGGCGGGCCGAAGGTCCTCGACGTCCTGGCCGACGGCCTCGGACTGCCCTGGCAGGCCTTCGAGCGGAGCCGTCGCTCGCTGGCCCAGGCCGGAAACCTCTCCTCGGCGTCCGTCCTGCACGTGCTGCGCGACACCCTGACCGCCGGGCCGCCGGAACCCGGGTCCGCCGGGCTGCTGCTCGCGTTCGGGCCCGGCGTCTCCTCCGAACTCGTACTGCTGCGCTGGTGACGTCGCCCATGGGTACGTACGCGGCATTCCTCGTCCTCGTCCTGCTGGTCGCGGGGGAACGGCTGGCAGAGCTCGTCGTGGCACGCCGCAACTCCGTGTGGAGCCGGCTGCGCGGCGGCCGGGAGTACGGACGCGGCCACTACCCGGCAATGATCGCCCTGCACACCGGACTGTTGCTCGGGTGTGTCGTCGAACCATGGGCCGCGGACCGCCCGTTCATCCCCCTGCTGGGCTGGACGATGCTGGCGCTGGCCGTCGCCGCACAGGCGCTGCGCTGGTGGTGCATCGCCGCCCTGGGTCCACGCTGGAACACCCGGGTCGTGGTCGTCCCGGATCTGCCGCTGGTCACGACCGGTCCGTACCGGTGGCCGTGGCTCGGACACCCCAACTACCTGGCCGTGGTCCTGGAAGGGCTGGCACTGCCGCTGGTGCACACGGCCTGGACGACCGCGCTCTGCTTCACCGCACTGAACCTGGCGCTGCTCACCGTACGGGTCCGCTGCGAGGAGAGGGCCCTGGCCGCCGGCCGGACCGTGCGCATGTCGGGCGCGGTGCGGTGATCGATCTGCTCGTCGCCGGCGGCGGCCCGGCCGGTCTGGCCACGGCCATCCACGGCGCACTGTCCGGACTCGAGGTCGTCATCGCCGAACCGCGCCCCACGCCCGTCGACAAGGCGTGCGGCGAGGGCCTGATGCCGGGGGCCGTGCGGGCCCTGGGCGAACTCGGCGTCACGGTCGCCGGCAGGCCGTTCCACGGCATCCGTTACGTGGACGGCGTCACCGGACGCACGGCCGAGGCGTGCTTCCGTGAAGGCCATGGACTAGGTGTGCGACGCACCGGTCTGCATGCGGCACTCGCCGGGCGAGCCGACGAGCTGGGCGTGCGGACGGTGCCGCGGCGCCTCGGCCCGGTGCGGCAGGACGGGCGCGGCGTGACGGCCGGCGGGCTGACGGCCCGTTATCTCGTCGCCGCCGACGGTCTGCACTCCCCCACCCGGCGCGCGCTCGGCCTGTGCGCGCCTTCTGATCCTCACCGGACCGCGCGCTACGGGCTGCGCCGCCACTACACCGTGGAGCCGTGGAGCGACCTCGTGGAGGTCCACTGGTCGGCGCGCTCGGAGGCGTACGTCACGCCCCTCGCGCCCGGTCTCGTCGGCGTCGCCGTACTCACCTCGGACCGTGCACCGTTCGACGCGCAGCTGGCGCACTTCCCAATCCTGGCCGGACGGCTGCCCGCTGCCCCGGACAGCCCCGTGCGGGGCGCAGGGCCGCTGCGTCAGGGGGTACGGTCGCGCGTCGCGGGCCGGGTGCTGCTCGTCGGCGATGCCGCGGGCTACACCGACGCGCTGACCGGCGAGGGCCTCACGCTCGCGCTGACCGCCGCCGACGAGCTGGTCCGGTGTGTGCGGGCCGGCCGCCCCGAGGCCTACGAACGGGCCTGGCTCCGGCTCTCCCGCAGCTACCGGCTCCTCACCGGCTCGCTGCTCTGGGCCCGCGAGCGTCCGCTGCTCGCCCCGCACATCGTGCCGCTCGCCTCCCGGCTGCCCCGAGTGTTCAGGGAAGGTGTGAACCTGCTCGCCTGACGTCCGGATTTGCGGGCGCGCCCACCCCGGCGCAGGGTGGCACGGAGGACCTACGCATGGATCGGAAGTTCGAAGGAGTCACCATGCCCCGCGGATCGAGCCCCAAGCGGGAGCGCCAGTACGAACACATCAAGGAGAGCGCGGAGGAGCGCGGTGAGAGCCCGCGTCGGGCCGAGGAGGTCGCCGCCCGCACGGTGAACAGGGAGCGGGCCCGCTCGGGCGAGTCCCGCACCGCGAGCAGGACCTCCACCCAGGACATGTCCTCCTCGAAGCGCGGCGGTCAGCGCTCGGGCAAGGGATCCGAGGGCCCGACGTACGACCAGCTGTACGCGGAGGCCCAGCGCCGCGACATCCACGGCCGGTCTTCGATGAACAAGGCGGAACTCGAGCGGTCACTCGGCCACTGATCGGCGCGGACGAGGCCGCCGGTCTCGCTCGTACGGGGGACGGACGAGGGACGTACGAGTGATGGCGGCACGATCCGGGTAGCCGGGCGGCACGGACCGGAAGGCACGGAAAGGAGATCGCCATGAAGCGAGCCAGGCAGCACGGCAAGCCCGCTCCGCCGGCAGGCGAAGAGCTCAAGCGGGAGATCATGGACGCCGAGCTGGAGCTGACTCCGCCCGGGCTCCGCGGGCCCCGCGGGCTCCGCGGCGGGGCGGGCGAGGCCGTCACCACGGGGCTGCGGGCCCAGGAGAGGCGCACCGAGGAAAGCGACTGGTAGCGGACGCCCTGGCGCGGGGCGGGCCGCGGCGGGTTCCGCCGCTCCGGAGGGAGGCCGTGGCAGGGTCGCGGCCGCCCTCCGGACGGAGCCGCTCAGCCGGGGTGGGCGTACCGGCCGATTCGTTCCCTCACCCTGAAGAGGACTCCGTCCGGGTCACGCAGGGTGACCGATGAGCGCAGCCCGTCGGTGTCCACGGGCGGAACGACGCCACCGCCGAGCCGGGTGGCCACGGCCACGGCTTCGTCGAGGTCGCTCACCCAGAAGTGGACGTCCCAGCGCGGTCGCACATGGGGGTCGGGGGCCGCTTCCACCGCGCCGCCGTGCAGGCGTGCGACCTGCTCCCCCTCCTGTCGCAGGACGACGTACTCGTCCTCGTACGCGACCTGGCAGCTGCCTTCGCGGTCCGTGGCCCAGTCGAGGACCTCGGCGTAGAAGATGGCGGCGTCGAAGGCGTCCCTTGTGTGCAGCTCCAGCCAGGCCAGCGCCGTGTCGCGCCCCACGGTCCAGCCGGGGACCAGCTCCCCCTCCCAGACCCCGAAGATCGCTCCGTCGCGGTCCGCGGCGAGCACCGCGCGGCCGGTACCGAAGGAGAGCGGCCCGACCGCGACGGTGGCACAGCGCTCACTGATCCGCGTGGCCGCCACGTCGGCGTCGCCGACCGCGAAGTAGGGAGTCCAGGCCACGGGAACGGAATTTCCTGCCAGGGCGCCGATGCCGGCCACCGGGGCGCCCTGGTGGTACGCGACGGAGAACTCCTCACCGGGCGGGCAGGTGCGGAACTCCCATCCGAAGACTGCGCTGTAGAAACGCTGCGCCGAACCGATGTCAGGGGCCACCAGACTGACCCAGCACGGGGCGCCGACCAGCACGGCATTCGACGTCGACACGGCAGCCATCCCCATCCATCGCACTCGCAAAGCGGAACCGTCCCAAGGTACCGCCGCCCCAGCCCCGTCCGGCCGAGCCACCCGGCGAGGTGGCCGGCGTCGTGTCTACATCCGCTCGACCGCCTCCTTGGCCTCCTTCAGACCGGCGCCGGTGAGCTGTCGGTAGACCTTGATGGCCTCGATCTTCCTGCCTTCGCGCACGAGCCCGGCCACCCGGTCCAGTTCGGGGACGGTCTCGCGGATGCCCAGGTGGTCCAGCACCAGATCGACCTTGCGCTCGATCGCACCGATCCGGCGGTCCAGCCGGCTGATGCGGTTCTCAACGACCGCGCCCAGCAGGCCGATCACGGGGATGAGCAGATACACGGCTATGTCCATGTTCCACGATCGTAGCGACGTCCATGCCGCGCTCCGGTGCGTTCCGCGTCCGGCGAGGGATGTCGTCGACGCCCGGATCCCCGGCGCTTGAGCACGCCTTGCCCGTGGCGAGACACCGCCCTGGACGTGCCACGGCCACCGCGGGGTGAAAACCGACCAGTGATGGTGATCGGCCCCCACGCGTGGGACCCCGGTCCGGCACAGCGTCTGAGGGGTCGCGGACGGCGGATCCTCCGGGCCCACGACCTCCCGTACCCCTTCACCGAGGAACTGATCCCATGCCGATGCAGCCCTGGTTCCCCGATGCCAAGCTGGGCATCTTCATCCACTACGGCATCTACGCGGTGGACGGTGTTGCCGAGTCCTGGTCCTTCTATCGGGGCGACGTGCCGCACGAGCGGTACATGAAGCAGCTCGACGGCTTCACGGCGTCCGCGTACGACCCGAGGGCCTGGGCGGAGCTGTTCGCGCGCGCCGGGGCGAAGTACGCGGTGCTGACCGCCCGTCACCACGACGGCGTCGCTCTGTGGGACACCGCCCACGGCGACCTGAACGTGGTGCGGCGGACACCGGCCGGCCGGGACCTCCTCGGCGGTTACGCCGACGCGCTGCGCGAGCAGGGCCTCAAGGTCGGTCTCCACTACTCGCCCTCGGACTGGAACCACCCCGACTACGCGAGCGTGGTCCACACCGCCCCGCCCAACGAGGACGTAGGCACCAACCGTTTCGTGACGCCGAAGGACGGTGTCGAGGACCCGGATGCCTGGGCCCGGTATCTCGCCTGTCGCAACGCGCAGGTCGGCGAGCTGGTCGACCGTTTCCGCCCCGACCTGCTGTGGTTCGACGGCGAATGGGAGCGCAGCGAGGAGCAGTGGGGGATGCGTGAGCTCGCCGAGCTGATCCTCGCGGGGAATCCGGAGACCGTACTCAACGCGCGCATGCTGAGCCACGGCGACTACGCGACGCCCGAGCAGGGCGTTCCGCTGCTGCCGCCGGAGGGGCCGTGGGAGCTGTGCCTGACGGTCAACGACTCCTGAGGTTTCCAGCACCAGGACCACAACCACAAGTCGGTCCGCCGGCTGGTGCGTTACTTCACCGAGACGATCGGCATGGGCGGCAATCTGCTGCTCGACGCCGGACCGCGCGAGGACGGCACGATCCCGGCGGAGCAGGCCGCGCGCCTCGAGGGCCTCGGGGCCTGGATCGCCGGCCACGCGGAGGCCGTGTACGGCACGGTCGCCGGGCTCCCGGCCGGGCACCACTACGGTCCGAGCACCCTGTCCGCCGACCGCCGCACGCTGTTCCTGGTCTGCTTCGACGCCCCGCGTGAGTCGGTCTCGCTGCGCGGCCTGCGCAACCAGGTCAAGCGCGTGAGCGTGGCGGGCACGGGTACGGAACTGGCGCACCGCGTCGTCGGCGGGCCCGGCATCTCGCGCTCGAGGATCCCGGACCGGCCACCGCCCGCCCGCTGCTCGGCGCCGACGAGGCGGTGTGGGAGGAGGTGCTCGCGGACGCCGACACGGTGTGGCAACGAGTGCCGCGGACCTGGTACGAGGGCCCCTTCCTCGGCAATGCCCTGCTCGGCTCCGGCATCCACGCCGAACCGGGTGCCAGCGGCGTGCGGTTCACCGCGGGGTGATCCGGGTCTTCCCCGCGATCCCCGGCGCCTGGCAGGACCTCACGGTGCACGACTTCCGGACCCCGGGCGCCTTCCTGCTCAGCGCCGTACGCCGGGGCGGCCGGACCCGCTGGGTCCGGCTGTGCAGCGAGGCCGGAGCGCCATGCGTGGTCGAGCGGACCTCGCTGGGCGGCAGCCGTGGTGGACGGCCGGGGCGGCCGCTGCCCCGGACCGGCCTGGGCGGCGGCAGGATCGGCATTTGGCCCGAACGCGGGGGTGAGGCACTGATCCACCCCGAAGGGGCGACGCCGGACCTCACCGTCACGGCCGTCCGGCACCCCGACCCGGGCACGCGCTGGGGTCTCCTCGTCTGAACGGGCGGGCCGGCGCACACCCTGCGCCGGCCCATGGCCTCAGCCCCTACCCTCCCAGTAGGGTCTTCGCCGACCCGCTGAGCTCGTCGCCGTCCGTTCCTGACTCGCCCCCGGGGTCCAAGGCGCGACAGCATGGGGGTAGGTCGGTCGACGGTGGCTGCCCGGGCAGAGAGGTGGTTACGGACTGTGACCAGGCCAGGCTTTGCGTTCTGCGGGGCTGAGCTGGCCGCTGTCTACGTCCTCGCCGAAGGCGGCAAAGAGCTTCATCTCGCCGAGCTGGCCGGAGGCAGGGGCGTGCTGTACGGGCTGCCGGCGATCCTTGCCGTGGAAGGCCACTCCCCTGCCGCGGAGGCCTTCCGCGTCGGCACCCCGCTGTGGCTGACTCCCGATGAGCTCGCCGCGTACGTGGAGAGCGACCCCCACCACTTCGCGGGCCGGGTTCTCCGGCAGAGTTCGGCGACCGAGGCCAAGATCTCGCTGGGCGCCCTGCCGCTGGGGCACGGCCCCAAGGAGCTGGGCTGCCTGATCGTCGCCGGAGAGGTCCCCGACGGGTTCAGCCCCGACCGCCGCAGCCTTCTGGAGCTCTACGCCGATCAGGTGGCCGCGGGGCTCGAATCGGTGGCCGGGCTCCCGGAGCGGGCGGTGGCGACACCACGGCCGCCGCTCGGGCACTCGCTGATGCCGGTCCAGGGCGGCGCCTTCATCCTCGAGCTGCGCACCGGCCGCATGGAGGCGCACGCGCACGTGCTGGATCTGCTCGGCATTGCTCCTGAGGACTTCGACGGGCGTGTGGAGAGCCTGCTCGCCTGCGCCGCACCGGACGACATGCCCGCGCTGATGGCGATCGTGGAGCCGGACCGGCTGTCCGCCGACGGGCAGCAGCTGGCGTTCCGCATCCGCCGGCCCAACGGCGAGCTGCGGTGGCTGGGACTGCGGTGTCGCGTGGGGCTGGACGCCGACGGCGAGCCGGAGCGCGTGCTCGGCGTGGTCGCCGACGCCTCCTACCTGCGCCCCAGCGCCGACGAGGTCTCCGTCGTGCAGCGGCTGTCCGCCAGGCTGGCCGGTGCCACGACCATCCGCGACGTCAGCCAGGTGGTGGTCGCCTCGCTGCGCGAGCCGCTCAACGCCAGCCGCGTCGCGGTCGCGGAACTGGAGGGCGACCGGCTCGTGGTCACCTTCCTGGACCCCCCGGAGCCCGACGCCTGGCCGGTGTGGCGGTCCGAATGGCGGTCCGAATGGCCGGAAAGCTCCACCCACGACCTGCCCACCCTGCAGAGTGCGCTGCGCGAAGGCCATGTGAGCCTGTGGCCCCCGGGGGCGAACCTCGAACCCGGCCTCGCGGGCATCGGACCCGGTGGTCTCGCGGTGCTGCCGCTGCCGGCCGACGGCCGGATGGTCGGGGTGTGCATGGTCGGCTGGGACGAGGAGCACCTGTTCGGGCCCGAGGAGCGGTCGCTGCTGACCGCGACGGCCGCTCTCGTCGGGCAGGCCCTGACGCGCGCCCATGCGCTCAACGCCGGTCACGAACTGGCCAGGATGCTCCAGCGCAGCCTGCTGCCCCGCAAGCTCCCGGAGCTGCCCGGAGGGGAGGCCGTGGCACGGTATCTGCCGGCGACGGTGGGGCTCGCCGTGGGCGGCGACTGGTACGACGTCATACCGCTCGGCGACGCCCATGTGGCGCTCGTGATCGGCGACGTGCAGGGCCACAGCGCCGGAGCCGCGACCATCATGGGCCAGATGCGCACGGCCGTCAGGGCCTACGCGGTGGAGGGCCATCCGCCCGATGTCGTGGTCTCCCGGGCCAATCTGCTGCTCGTCGGCATGGAGACCGATCTGTTCGCCACCTGCCTCTACGTGGACCTGGACATGGAGGAGGGCATCGCCCGGCTCGTAAGGGCCGGGCATCTGCCTCCGATCGTCCGCCACCCCGACGGCACCACCGAGGAACTACCGGTCGAGGGCGGCCCCCCACTGGGCGTGCTCGCCAACGCGGAGTTCCCCATGACCGAGGCCGGCCTGGTGCCCGGCACCATCCTCGCGCTGCTGACGGACGGTCTGGTGGAGTCGTCGACCCTCCACCTGGAGGACGGCCTGCGCCGCGTGTGCGACGTGCTCAGCGCGGTCGACCCGAGCGATTCCGGTCGGGTGGCCGACGAACTGCTCGGCGGCGTGCCGCGGCGCGACGACGACGTGGCTTTGCTGCTGCTGCGCTACGACGGCACCCGTATCCGGCCGATGCGGACCCACTGGACGGTGTGGCGGCTGCCCAACGCCGTTCAGCACGCCCGCCGCTTCACCGCGCGCACGCTGCGCTCGTGGCACGTGGTGGACGAACTCGACGCCGCCCTGCTCGTGGTGTCCGAACTGGTCACCAACGCCATCGCGCACACGCAGGGAGAGGTGCGGCTGGACCTGACCCTGTCCGCGGACCGCCTGCGGATCGCCGTGAACGACACGTCGCCCCGCACTCCCGTCAAGCCGGCGGACGTCGACTGGAAGTCGACCGGTGGCCGTGGCCTGCTCATCGTCGAGGCGACGACGGCGTCCTGGGGTTCCGTGCCGCTCAGTGGCGGCAAACAGGTGTGGGCCGAGATCCCGCTGGCCGCACAAGAACGGCAGTCGAGGTGAACAGCGGGCCGGCGAGGTGGCATCCGGGGACCCGACGCGTACCTGGGCAGGCTCCTGGTCCGGGCGGCCGTTGTGCGCGCGGGAGTCTCGACGGGCGTCCCCTGGGGCGTCCGTCGCCGCGTCGGCGGCGCTCCACCGCTGCCGGATGTGGGCCGCCTGCCGGGTGAGGGCCGCCACCAGCTCGCCGGTGCTGCGTGCTGCGGTGGTTCGCAGCACCGCGACGCTGATCTCGCGGGCGAGCGGCGGGGACGAAGCCCACCGCAGGCGCCACCGGCCGCCGCTCCTGCCGGACGCGGATGCAGCCCATGTACACCGTCGAGTTCGCGTCGGCGTCGCGTCGGCGTCGGCCAGGAGCCGCGCAGACCTGGAACACGCGGCCGCGATGCGGCGCAGGAGTCCAACGGCAGGGGCGCACAGTCCACGTCCGCCCGAGCGTCACGGGGACGCCGCGCCGGTCTCCGCGTCACCCTCGAGACGGCGCAGCCGCTCGGCGTCGCAGGTCCGGGGGCAGGTGGCGCACGCCTCGGCCGGGCGGATCGTGTAGTACAGGCAGCAGCCGAGGCGCGTACGGGTCGGGTACGACTGTCCGTCACGGCCCGCGAGGCGGCGGAAGTCCGCGCCACCCGGGAACGGCCCCACGGGCCCCGGCAGCACCTCACCGGCAGCCCGTACGCCCTGCTCCTCCTGCCCGAGCATCCGGCCGAGGTACCAGATGCCGGAGACCAGATCGTCTCCCACCATGCCCCACAACGCCCGTGGCCCGCGCCGCACCCGGGGGCCGATGGCGGACAGCAACGGCCGTACGTGGTCGGCGACCGCCGCGCGCAACTCGGCCCGCAGCGCATCCTCGTGCGCCAGCACGCGTGCGCCGGGCAGTGCGGCGGCCGGATCGTCGGGCAGGCACGCGAACCCGCCGGGCACGACGGCGAACTCCCCCGTCGTCAGGCTGACCCTGACGTCCTGCGGACGGATCCGCGGCACGCGCCGTTCGAGGTACCAGGGGCCGCTCATCAGGAGACAGACGGACCAGAGGTAGTCGTGCAGCGCCCGGGAGGCGACGACGTCGGGCCGGGCGGTGTGCGTGTGCCGGTCCTGGATGCGCAGTGCCTCGGAGTCGAGACAGGCGTCGAGGAGGTCCGGACGGAACGCCAGTTCCGCCCCGTCGGCCCACCCTTGGCCGGCCGGCGCGCCCGGCTCCGCGATGTCCGCCTGCCACGCCGGGCAGATCGCGGTGAGCCGTCGATAGCCCGAGGCGAGCAGGGCAGGGCAGCTGACGGCGGGTCCGGCCGATGGGCATGCCGGGGCCATGGTCACGGGGCGCTCCTGAACAACAGCGAACACGAGAGAGGTAAGGCTCACCTTAACCACACGAAGATCCATCCGAGTCAACCGGGGTCGTGTCGCCGCGAATTGACAGGGTTAGGTGTGCCTAACCTAGGCTCTCGCCTCGTGTTCCCGACGTCTGGGGCCACGCGACTCCCTGCACGGAAGTGATCCCTCATGCAGCTGTACCTGCTTGCCCTGAACCCGACCGACTCGGTCACCGAGGGATTTCTCCCCGCCGCCCTGCGGCTCGGCCTCGCTGTCACCGTGCTCACCGACCGGCCCGATGCGCACCGGGCCGTCGCCGCGGATCTCGAGGGCGAAGGCGGGGTCGGGGTCGAGGTCCTGAAGTGCGACGTGCGCGACTTCCGCGCCGTCATCGCCCGGATCTCGGCCCACCGTGCCCCTGACGCGGTCTTCAGCAACAGCGACCATCTGCAGACCCAGACCGCCCTGGCCGCGGACTACTTCGGCCTGCCCGCCAAGAGCTGGCGGGCCGCGCTGCGCACCAAGGACAAGGCGGAGATGCGCCGTCGTCTGGCCGCTGCCGGTGCCGACGCCGTCCGGTCGGTGGAACTCTCCCCCGGGCAGGACCCGGCCGCGGTGAGCGCCGCTCCCGGCATGCCGTACCCGTGTGTGGTCAAGCCGCGTGAGGGGGTGGCGAGCGAGGACGTCGTCCTCGTCGAGGGACCTCAGGAGCTCGTGCGGCGCTGCGAGGAGATCCAGGCGCGCCGGCCGGGGGCGGCGCTGGTCGTCGAGGAGTACCTCGCCGGTGAGCTGTACACCCTGGAGACGCTCGGCGACGGCCGTGTCCGTCATGTGCTGGGCGGGTTCCGTACCGAGCTCTCCCCTCCCCCGTACTTCGTCGAGGAGCGGCTGACGTACGTGCCTGTCCACCCCGAGCCGGTGGTGGACCAGGTCCTTTCCCAGCTGGACGCGCTCGGAGTCGGGTTCGGCGCCTGCCACACCGAGTTCGTGGTGCACGAAGGGCGCGCACGGATCATCGAGGTCAACTACCGTGCCATCGGCGACCAGTGCGATCTGCTGCTCACCCAGCTCCTGGACATCCCGCTGTTCGAGCACATCCTCCGTACCCATCTCGGTGAGTCGCTGCCGCCGGACCTGGGTGTGCGCACGGACGTCGCGGCGCGGCTCGACTATCCGTGCGCCGACCGGGCGGGGATCCTGGCCTCGGGACCCGGCGCGGCCGATCTGGAGTACGGCGACGTGAAGCTGACGTACCGGCCGCTGCGCGGGATCGGCGAGCGCCACGAACTCCACCGCACCAACCGCGACTTCCTGGGAGTCGTCCGCGCCACCGGCACGGACCAGGAGCTGGTGGACCGGGCCGTGGCCGAGTTCCTGGCCGCGCAGCGCTGGGAGATCACGCCGTGACGCTACCGGCTGCCGGAGCCCCCGGCACGACGGAGGCGGACCTGCTCCTTCGTGTGCTGAGCGCCCTGCTGCGCGAGGACGTGGTGGGACTGCGCACCCGCAGTGCCCTCGTGGAGCGCCCCGACGGAACATGGCTACGGCTGGAGACCCCCGGGGCCGACGCGTGGCTGCTGCCCGTGCGCGAGGACGGCTTCCAGTGCGAGTGGGCCGCCCGGGAGCCGCTGCTGCGCCAGGAGTCGGCGGGTCCCTCCGGGACGGACCTGACCACCTGCGACGAGGTCCTGACCGCCCTGAGGGCACTGGCCCCTCCCGAGGACCGCGCAGGCTTCGACGCCTTCGCCGCCGAGTGCCGCCAGACCCGTACCACCCTCCAGCTGCACGCCGATTCGGCGGACGAGGTCCTCGCGACGCTGGCGGCGCGGAACGGCGCCGACCCGGCGTACTGGACCGGGCTCTCGGGCGTACTGGCCCATGACTCCCTCGCCGCCCGGCTCGATCACCCCGTGTATCCGACGGCGCGCGGCCGCTCCGGGCTCACGGCCGGAGGACTGCGGGCGTACGCGCCCGAGTTCCATCCCCGATTCGCCCTGCGCTGGCTCGCCCTTCCCAGGGACGCGGTCACCGTGGTCACCGGCCCGGGTCCGGTTCCCGCACCGCTGCCCTCGGCGCTCGGGCTCCCCGGACTCGACGACAGCCATCTCGCGCTCCCCGTCCATCCGCTGACCGTGGCCGGCCCTCTGCATGACGCCGTGTGCGCCGCCGGGCTCGGCGGCCGTGCCGTCCTGGCAGGGAGGCCGCACCTCGACGTCGTGCCGACCCTGTCCATGCGGACGGTGGCACTCGCCGACGACCCCGGGGTCCATCTCAAGGTCCCGCTGGCCACCTCCACCCTGGGCAGGCTGAACCGGCGCACCATCAAGCCCGGCACCCTCGTCGACGGCGCGGCGGCCCAGCACCTGCTGCAGTCGGTGACCGCCCGCGAGCCCCGCTTCCGGGACAGCGTTCTGCACGCCGACGAGACGTCGTACGCCCATGCCGGGCACGAACTTCTCGCCGTGCTCGTACGCCGCTTCCCCGCCGGACTGGACGACGCCGTGGTCGTACCGATGGCCGGGCTGCTGAGCCGGGCACCCGGTGGACGGCCGGTCGTCGACCATCTCGCCGACCGCTTCTTCGGCGGCGACCCGCTGGCCCTCCTCGACACGGTGCTCACGCTGCTGTTCGACTGGCAGACCACACTCTTCGCGTACGGGATCGCCCTGGAGTCCCACCAGCAGAACGTGTCGCTGGTGCTGGACGAACGAGCCGGCCGGCCGCGCCTGCGTCTGCTGCTCAAGGACAACGACGGCCCGCGCGTCAACCGCGTCCGGCTGCGCGAGGCCCTCGGAGCCGACGCTCCGGCCCCGTCGTCGTTCGACGATGCACGGATATGCGGTGACAGCGACGGTCCGGTCGTCGACCTGTTCACCACCATCACCGTCCATCTGTGCGCGGGCGCGTACGCGTTCGAGCTCGCCCGGCTGGGCCGTGCCCCGCTGGAGCGGCTGCTCGGGCTCGTACGGGAGCGGCTCGCCGAGGCGGTGGAGCGCCTCGGCACCCGGCCGGGAGAGCCCGGTGCCGTCCTGCGCGCACACGTCCTCGATGCGCCGCGGCTGCCCGTCAAGGCGATGGTCTCCGCGGGAACCCTGCTCACCAAGGAACGCTCAGGAGCATCCGACATCAACAAGCACTACACATCCGGACCCAACTATCTGCTGCGGGGAGTGTGACCGGCGATGACGTCCACTCGTCCCTCTCCATCCTCTCGATCGTCCCGGCCTTCCGGGTCCTCTGCCGGTCTCCCGGACCGGCTCCCGGGCCAGATCCCGGCCGAGCGCTCCGCCGCGGCCGGGCTGCCCACCGCCGACGAGGCAGTGGCCCACACGCTGCTCAACTGCCTGCTCCGTGAGGTGTCGGGACCCGAGCACCAGACCGCCGTCATCGACGGCCATCTGCTGCTGCGCCTGCCCCGACGCGGGATCCTGCTCCGGGTGGCACTGCGGCGGAGATCCCTCCTCGGCGCGCACCGCTTCTCCGGCCCGGTCGCCGAGGAGACCGCCGGCGGCTGGACCGAGCTCGACTGGCGGCGCCTCGCGGAGCACATCCATGAGGAGCTCTCCCTCCGCACGGGTACGGCGAACGACGAGTTCCTGGTCCAGATCGCCGCCAGCCGTCGGGGAGTTGCCGCGGCCCTCGCCGCGCGCGGGGCGGCGGCGGACGGGGCTGCCGTGACTGGTGCGGCCGCGAACGGGGCCGCCTCGGACGCGCCTGTGGTCCGCGTGGGGGAAGCGGATCCGCTCGCCGTCTACCTCGCCTCCGAGCAGTCCCTCGCCCTCGGGCACCGCTTCCACCCCACGCCGAAGGCCCGCGGCGGCGACCCCGCCGCCTGGTCCGCGTACGCGCCCGAGGCCGCCGCCTCCTTCCCGCTGCGGCTGCTCGCCGTCCGCGACCACCTGATCGCCGAGGAGTCGGCCGAACCCGGCGCCGCCCGGCCGCTGGACCGGCTGGGACCGGTGCCCGAGGGATACCGGCTGCTGCCCGCGCACCCGTGGCAGTACACGCTCCTGCAGCACCACCCGGCCCTGCGGGACGCCCTCCGCCGGGGCGACGTCCTCGATCTCGGCCCAGGCGGAACGCCCTTCACCGCCACGGCTTCGGTGCGCACCCTGTACGACGGTGACAGCTTCCTGAAGTTCAGCCTGAATGTGCGCATCACCAACTGCCTGCGCAAGAACGCACGTTACGAGCTCGGCGGCGCGGTCGCCCTCACCCGCCTGCTCCGACCCGTACTCGCGGATCTGGCCGCCCGCTTCCCGGGCACCGGCCTGCTCCGCGAGCCCGCCTACCGCAGCCTCGCCCTGCCCGGTCCCGACGGCAGCCCCGTCCTGGCCCTCCTCGAGGGCTTCGGCGTGATCGTGCGCGAAGGACTCGACCGCCACCTTCGTACCGGGGTCACCCCGCTCCTCGCCGCAGCCGTCGCCGACGAGTACCCCACCGGGCCCGGCCATGTCTCCCGTCTGCTGGCCGGCGCGGACGCCGGCGCGGCTCTGTCGTGGTGGCGCGTGTACCTGGAGCTGCTCGTTCCGCCCGTCCTGGCCGCGTACTTCGACCACGGTGTGGTCCTCGAACCCCATCTGCAGAACGTGCTCGTCTGTGTGGACGCCGACCGCAGGCCGGTCCGGGTCCTCTTCCGCGACCTGGAGGGCACCAAGCTCCTCCCCGCACACCATGCCGGCACGCTCGCGGCTCTTCCCGACGAGGTGGCGGTCTCGTTGACCTACGGCGCCGGGCGCGGCTGGGACCGGGTCGTGTACTGCCTGGTCGTGAACCACGTCGCCGAGATGCTGGCCGCCCTCGCCGATCTGCATCCGGGGTCCGAACCCGCGCTGTGGTCCGAGGTCCACCGCACGCTCCGGAGGTACGCGGACGAGCACGGCTGCCCGCCCCGCCTGGGCGCCCTGCTCGCGGGTGAGCCGCTGCCCGCCAAGGCCAATCTGCTCACCCGCTGGGCGCGCACGGCCGACCGCGAGGCGCGCTATGTGCGCCTGCCCTCGCCGCTGGCCTCGGCCGTGTTGTCCGGCGCGAGCCGCACCCACAGCGCCGACAGCACCCACAACACGAACAGCATCGTCGAATTCGCCGAATTCGCCGAATTCGACGACATCGACGCCTGGAACGCCCGTTGACGACCACCGTCCTCACTCCTCCGGTCCGCGAACGGGCGCTGTCCCTCGCGTCCGGTGAGCTGCCCGCCTATCTGTACGACCTGGCCGCGCTGCGCGAGCACGCCGTGTCCGTACGGTCGGCGCTGCCGGAGCGCGTCGAGCTGTACTACGCCGCCAAGGCCAATCCCGAGCCGGAGATCCTGACCGCGCTCGCACCGTTCGTGGACGGCTTCGAGGTCTCGTCGGGCGGCGAACTCGCCCATGTCGCCAAGGCCGTTCCCGGCCGTCCGCTGGCGTTCGGCGGCCCCGGGAAGACTCCCGACGAGACGGCGGCGGCGCTGACTGCGGGTGTGGAGCGGTTCCATGTCGAGAGCGCCCACGAACTGCGCATGCTGGCGGACCTCGCCTCCCGCGTGGTGCCCGGGGCGCGGGTCGCGGTCCTGCTCCGCTTCAACCTGCCGCTCGCCGACGGCGCGTTGGCGGCGAGCGCGCTGTCCATGGGCGGCCGGCCGACGCCGTTCGGTCTCGACCCGTCCGAGGCCGATGCCGTGATCCGCCTGCTCACGGACGGCAGCCATCCGCACCTTGAGCTGCGGGGCATTCACGCCCATCTCGCCAGCGGCCTCGGCGCCCCGGCGCAGATCGCCGTCGCCGAATCCGTCGTGACCTGGGCGGTGCGCCTCGCCGGCCGCCATGGCATCACCCTGCAGGAGGTGAACGTCGGTGGCGGAATGACCGTGGACTACGCCGATCCCGGCGCCCTGTTCGACTGGGCGGCGTATGGTGCCGGCCTCGCCCGCCTCACGGCCGCCCACCCCGGGCTGCTGCTGCGCATCGAGCCGGGCCGGGCCCTGACCGCGTACTGCGGCTGGTACGTCACGGAGGTCCTGGACGTGAAGCGGAGCCTGGGCGAGGAGTTCGCCGTCGTACGCGGGGGCACGCACCATCTGCGCACTCCCGCGACGAAGGGCCACGACCAGCCCTGCACGCTGCTGGCCGTGGACACCTGGCCCCATCCCTGGCCGCGGGCCGCGTCCCGGCAGGATCTGATCACGCTGGCGGGACAGCTCTGCACCCCCAAGGACGTCCTCGCCCGCCGTGTCCCTGCGAGGGGGTTGCGGGCCGGGGACCGCGTGGTGTTCGCGCTTGCGGGTGCGTACGCGTGGAACATCTCGCACCACGACTTTCTGATGCATCCCCGGCCCGGCTTCCACTTCCTGGGTGGTGCCGTCAGCGGTTGAAGTGGCTGAAGCCCACCTCGAACCCCTCGACGGAGAGGACCCGCTGGCCTTCTCTCCGTGCGGTCTCCTCACGGATCCGGCCGGCTCTCTCCTCGCTGGCCTCCATCGACGGTTCGTCCTCCCAGAGAGTCATGGACACCGCCTTTCCGGTGGACCGGTCGACGAGGTAGTAGACGCCGACGAAGCCGGGCACGTCCTGGATCTGTTTGACAACCGCTTCCGAAGTGGCCGACAGGTCGCCCTCGGCCGGCACGGGTGATCCCTGATAGGTGCTCAGTCTCGCGAACATCGCAGCACCCCTTCCCTCGACGACCATCGGCCGGACGGCCGACGGCCCCAGACCAGCGTGCCCCGGCGCACCGGGGGGCGCATGCCGGGGCGGGAAAGCTGCTGGTCAGCGGGCCCGAGCGCGCTGGTTCGCCCCCCCGGACCGCCGCCCCGGACCGGCCCCTGGATCACCCGAGTTGCCCGCGGGCAGATGCGGGCGGCTCTCCCACGGATACAATCGGGCGGGTGATTATCGAACGTGCGTACGCCCACCTCTCCTCGTACGACGCGGACGCATGGCCCTGGTCGGTGCCGTGCGTCAGGCAACTCCTGGGCGAGGGGCTGCGGTTCACGGCGCCCGTCACCTTCCTGGTCGGCGAGAACGGCTCCGGGAAGTCGACGCTGGTCGAGGCGCTGGCGGAAGGGTTCGGGCTGGACTCCTACGGTGGCTCGCACGACTGGAAGTACGCCTCGCACCGCAGCAAGTCGGTGCTGGGCGAGCGCATCCGCTTCGACGCCGCACCACGCGGGCGCCGCATGGCCGGCAGCTGGTCGGCGCGCAAGGGCTTCTTCCTGCGGGCGGAGACCGCCATGGACGCCCTGGACCGTGAGGGCCTCGCGCCGGACACGGTCAGCCACGGTGAAGGGTTCCTGGCGGCGTTCCGCGGGAAGTTCCTGCGGACCGGGCTCTATGTGATGGACGAGCCCGAAGCGGCGCTCTCCTTCTCGTCCTGTCTCGAGCTGATCGGCCACATGGACCAGTTGGCGAAGAACGGCAGCCAGATCGTCTGCGCGACCCACTCACCGCTGCTGACCGCCCTGCCCGGTGCCGACGTCATCGAGGTGGGCGAGCACGGCATGCGCCGGGTCGAGTGGCGCGACCTCGGCCTCGTCGACCACTGGCGGCGGTACCTCGCCGACCCGCGGGCCTATCTGCGGCACGTGGTGGGGCCGCTCGACGCCGACGAGTAGCCCTCCGGATCCTCCGGGGCCCGATCCGCCTCCCGCGTACGGGCCCTGCTCAGTGGCCCGCGAGGAGCTTCACGGCGACGACCCCCACGCCGATCGCGGTGTCCAGCAGACCGGAGATCAGCGCACTCACCGGCCCGTTGCCCATCCTCAGACCGGTCCGCCAGCCCCACATGAACAGGGTGGCCACCTCCACGCCGGCACCGATCAGCAGGGCGGTGACCAGGCCCATGGCCCCGAGCGCCGACAGGGTGATCAGCACCAGCGGTCCGACAGCGGTGAGCAGCAAGGGGCTGGAGACGTGCAGCGCCGTCCGGATCTCCCGCCGGGTGGCGCCGCGCCCGCTCACCGCCCGGTGCGACTGCTCGTCGGCGACGAGCGTGGCCAGCCAGACCCCGAGCGCCGTCACGGCCACGGTGAGTGCCGCCTCGAGGTGGTCGGGTTCGTCCGTCTCGGCGAGCGCGACCACGACGGCGGTCAGGGTGATGGTCGCGTAGATCCGTTCCTTGAGCCGTGCGGCTGCGGTGTCACCGGCCCGAGCCGCCGTTGCGGCGGTGCTCGGCTGCGAGGTCATACATGCGCCCTTCCGCGGCAATGCCACTGTGCCGGAGCGTCCACTCCAGCGAGCCGGACCGCCCACTCCAGTGACACAACGTAGCCGAACGGACACATGGATGCCGTCGTCGGCTTGACGGCTTCCCACCGTGTCCGCCCGGCGCCACCCTTGCGGCATCAGCGTGCGCGCTGTCGCCTCTGCCCTCGGGGAACCGGGCGACGATCATGGACGCCGTTCGCCCGCATGCCGCCGGTTCCACCTCGTTCACATCCGCGTGGAGGAGACGAAGACGCGGATACGCCTGCGCCGCCCCGACGACGGGCTGTCGCTCACCACGTTGACAGCGGACTGACGGACTCAGCGGGCGCCGACGCCATGGGTGCGGTGCTCGCCGCCATCGCCGGCGCGCACATGGCGTACCGGCAGGGGGACGCCGGGGTCGCCGCCGTCCGCTCAGCTCATCACTGCACCGAAACGATCAGGCCGGAGGGCCGCAGCCCAACCGTCGGACCATGGTCCGGGACGCTGCGGCCGGCGCGCCGGGCCCCGGTGGCAGAGCCGCAGGGGCCCGGCCCGTACGCTCCGCTCGCCGACCGCAGCGGCTCGGATAGGGTGTTTTGATAAGAAATGCACCCGGTCAAACGCGTCGCCCGGGAGCGGCCGTCGGGCACAGCGCCCCGGGGTTAGGTCGTTGCGTTGGACACACACAAGCCGACGAGCGATGTGCCGGACCAGCCCTTGTCGGTGGTCGGGTACGCGGGAGTGCTCAGCGAGCTGCTTCCCATCGCGCTGTGGCGAGTCGACGCGCAGGGGCGCATCGCGGAGTGGTCGCTCGCCGCCCAGGACCTGCTCGGCTGGTCACCGGACCAGGTGCTGGGCAGGGACGCGCTCGCGGTACTGGTGCCCGAGGCCAACTGGCACCTGGCCGACGAGCTGAAGGAGCAGGTCCTGGCCGGCGAGGCGGTCGTCGGAACCCTCCCGGCGCGGCACCGCGACGGGCACCCGGTGCACATGGAGATGTGGATCTGCCCGGCTCCCGGTGCGCAGGGCGACAAGGGGATGCTCATCATCGCCGTGGAGACCTCCGCGGTGATGCGCATGCGGGATTCGCTGGCCGCCCTGGAGGGCCTGTTCACCCAGTCCCCCATCGGTCTGGCCATGGTGGACCCCGATCTGCGGTTCATCCGGGTCAACGACGCGCTGGCACGGATGAACCGGGTGCCGGCCGCCGGGCACATCGGCAAGCGCCCCACGGAGGTCGCGCCCGGCGTCAACGCCGTGGCGCTGGAGGCGGTGATGCACCAGGTCATGGAGGGCGGTGAGGCAGTCGTCGACGTACGCCGCGCGAGTCGTCCCCGTTCCGGTCCCGGATCCCGATCGGGTGTCGCCCCGGAGCCCGATTCCGACCGGACCTGGTCCTGCTCGTGCGCTCCGCTCGTCGACCGCACCGGGCGGCGGCTGGGGCTGATCACCTCCCTGATCGACATCACCGACCGAGAGCAGGCGCAGACCGCCGCCGAAGAGGCGCGGCGGCGCTTCGCCCTGCTGGCCGAGGCGGGCACCCGTATCGGAACCACCCTGGACCTGCGGCAGACGGCCGAGGAGGTGGTGCAGGTGCTGGTGCCCCGGGTGGCCGACTCGGCCGATGTGCAGGTGCTGGCGGAGGTGCTCGATCCCGACGAGGCCACCGCTTCGGCACAGGGCGTGGTGCGCCGTCTGGCGGCCACCTTCCCCGATCCGTCCGCACCCACCGCACAGCTCGTGGCCGGCCAGACCTTCCAGGTCCCGCTCGGCTCCGTGTACGAGCGGGTCATCGCCGAAGGGCTGCCGATGAACCTCTCCCTGACCGACCTTCCGGCACTGATGCCCGGGCCGAACGCCGAGCCGCTGCGCGATTACCTGGGTGCCCGCATGAGCTGCGGGCGACTGGTGCCGCTCGTCGCCCGCGGCAGGGTGCTCGGCGCCGTGATGCTGGCGCGTACCCGCGGCCGCGAGCCGTTCGACGAGCAGGACTTCGTGCTCATCGACGAGCTCGTCGCCCGCGCGGCGCTGAACATCGACAACGCGCGCATGTACACCGGCCAGCGAGCCGCGGCCCTGACCCTGCAACGCAGCCTGTCGGACAATCTGCTGCCCGACGTGAGCGGCCTGGAACTCACCGGACGCTACCTCCCCGCCAGCGACCACGAGGTCGGCGGCGACTGGTTCGATGCCATCGCTCTGCCCGGTGGCCGCACCGGGCTGGTCATCGGTGATGTGATGGGGCACGGGATCCATGCGGCAGCCGTCATGGGTCAGCTGCGCACAGCGGTCCGCACGCTGGCACGTCACGACGTCCCCCCGGACCGGATGCTGCACTCCCTCGACGCCGCCGTGGCCGACCTGGGCGAGGACGAAATGGCGACGTGCGTGTACGCGGTCCACGACCCGGCCGCGGGCCGCTGTCTGCTCGCCAGGGCCGGCCATCCGCCCCCGGCCGTCGCCGACGCCCGGGGGACGATCGCCTTCCTGGACGGCCCCTCGGGGACACCGCTGGGAGCGGGCGGTCAGGACTTCCTGACCGAGCAGGTGCCGCTGCCCCCCGGCAGTCTCCTGGTGCTGTACACCGACGGCCTCATCGAGACACGTCACCGTGACCTCGACCAGGGCATGCAGGAACTCGCCCAGGCACTGCGGCACCTCGACCGCCCGCTGGAGGAGATCTGCGACCGCGTCCTCGACAGGCTGCTGCCCGCCACGGCGCGGGACGACGTGGCCGTGCTGCTCGCCAGAGCCCTGCCCCTTCCGGGCTCGGTCGCGACCCATCCCGGGCGGCGGAATCCGCACGGTCCCGCCCGGAACGCGCAAGGGCAACGGTGGTAACCATGGGCGCACCCCTGACGGCGTTCCACGAGAGCCCGGACGACCCGTTCGCGGTGGAGCGGGCGGCCTCGGCGGTGCTGGACGACCGCGGGAACATCGTCGGCTGGAGCGAGCGGGCCGAGGCGCTGTTCGGCTACCCGCCCGAGCAGGCGCTCGGGCGTCCGGCGTGCGGTTTCCTGGTCCATCCCCGCGACCGCGGCATCGTCATGGATGCGGTTGCCGCCTGCAGGCACGGCCGCGGGTGGTTCGGAGTCGTCCCCGTGCGGCACCGCGACGGCCACCGGATCGCGGTGGGCTGCCGGGCCCGGGTGCTCACGAAGGGCGGCTCCCGGGGCTCGCACGACTCGTACCAGGAGTGGTATCTCGTCGCCGCGCCCGCCGAAGAGGTGATCCAGTGGGAGACGGACCGCTCCGTACTCGACGGAGTGTTCAGCCGCTGCCCGATCGGCGTGGCCGTCCACGCGCCGGACCTGACCATCCTGCGGGTCAACCGGGCGCTCGCCCGCTTCAGCGGGCTCCCGGTCGAGAAGCACCGCGGACTGCGCATCGGCGACTTCCTGATCCCGGAGGACACCGAAACGGTGGAGCGGGAACTGCGGAAGGTACTGGAGACGGGCCGGTCCTCGGTCTTCGCCGAACAGCACTGCCGTACGCGACATGATCCCGTCCAGGACCTGTTCGTCTCGGTGTCGGCGTTCCGGATGGAGGACGCCTCAGGACGGATCCTCGGCGTGACCGAGACGATCGTGGACGTGACCGAACGCCATCGGGCGAGGCGCCGGCTCGCCCTGCTCAACAAGGCCAGCGCCCACATCGGGACCACGCTGGACGTGGGGAGAACCGCGAGGGAGCTGACCGAGGTGGCGGTCCCGGACCTGGCCGACTGTGTCTCCGTGGATCTGCAGGAGCCGGTGATCCGCGGTGAGGAGCCGGTGCAGGGCCCGTTCACCACGGTGCAGCGGGCGGCGGTCCTCAGCATCCTGCCGGACGGCGGGGGCATGATGTACCCGGTGGGCCGCACGATCGACATCCCGCCGGAGAGCACGCAGGCGCGCAGCCTGGCCGCACGGCGTCCGGTCCTCGACACAGAGATCGAAGGCATCGTGAGGTGGCTGTCCGGCGACCCGGAGCGGGCCGTGCGCGTCCGGTGCCTCCTCGGTACTCCTTCGCTGATGGTGGTGCCGCTGATCGCGCGTGGACTCGTGCTCGGCGTCCTGAGTCTGTGGCGGTGGCACCGGACCGAGCCGTTCGAGGAGGACGACCTCAGGCTCGCCGAGGAGTTCGCGTCCCGTGCCGCGGTCTGCATCGACAACGCACGCCGCTACACCCAGCAGCAGTTGGCGGCCCTCACTCTGCAGCACAGCCTGCTCCCGCACGAGGTGCCGGGGCACCCCGCGGTCGAGGTCGCCCACCGCTACGTGCCGGCCGATGCCACGACGGGCGTCGGCGGTGACTGGTTCGACGTCATCCCGCTCTCCGGGCTGCGCGTCGCGCTCGTGGTCGGCGATGTGGTCGGCCGCGGCATCCACGCCGCCGCCACCATGGGCCGGCTGCGCACCGCCGTGCACACCCTGGCCAATCTCGACCTCGCGCCGGACGAGGTCCTCTCGCACCTCGACGATCTCGTGGACCGCCTGGCCGCCGAGCAGGAGCCCGCCGACGGGGCCGAGGAGCCCGACGGCTCCGGCCCACGCCGTCCCCAGATCGTGGGCGCGACCTGTCTGTACGCGGTGTACGACCCGGTCTCGCGGAACTGCTCCCTGGCCCGCGCCGGGCATCCGCCGCCGGTCGTGGTGACCCCGGACGGAGAGGTGCACCTCCTCGACGTGCCCGCGGGTCCGCCGCTGGGGCTGGGCGGGCTGCCGTTCGAGACCGCGGAGCTGGAGCTGGCGGAAGGCAGCCTCCTGGCCCTCTACACCGACGGACTCATCCAGGCCCGCAAGCGGGACGTCGACGAGAGCCTGGCGGATCTGTGCGGCGCACTGGCCATGCCCGCGGACTCGCTGGAGGACACCTGCAGGACGGTGGAGGGCAGGTTGCTGCACGACCGGCCGACCGACGACGTCGCCGACGACGTGGCCCTGCTCCTCGCCCGAACGCGCGTGCTGGCGCGGGAGAAGGTGGCCGTGTGGGAGCTGCCCGTGGAGGCCACCGCCGCTGCCGAGGCCCGGACGCTGGCGGCCGCCCAACTGGCCGAGTGGGGGCTGGAGGAACTGGTCTTCACCACCGAACTGATCGTCAGTGAGCTCGTCACCAACGCCATCCGGTACGGCGGCGGCCCGATCGGTCTGCGGCTCGTCCGCGACCGCCGGCTGATCTGCGAGGTGTCCGATGGCAGCAGCACCTCCCCGCACCTGCGCCGGGCCCGGACCACGGACGAGGGCGGCCGCGGGCTCTTCCTGGTGGCACAGCTCACCGAGCGCTGGGGCACCCGGTACACGCGCGACGGCAAGACCATCTGGGCCGAACAGCCCCTGGAATCCCCGTAGGTCCCGGTCCCGCCCCGGCGACCGGACGGGAGCCGACGGGACAGAAGTCGTCATACGGCGGCCGGTCGGTCGACGCATCGATCCTGCGGGAGCCGATCCGGCGGGATCAGTCGCTACTCCCCCGTATCAGCGCCTCTCCCACACTCGTGCGCGCATAGAGCACCACCCGCCCCGTGCGGTGGGCGCGCACGAGACCCGCCGCACGCAGTGCCGTGAGGTGCTGGGACACGCCTCCCGGGGAGTGGTCGATGCGGCGGGCCAGGTCTGTGGTGGAGGCGGGGGCGGCCAGCTCGGCGAGCAGCAGGGCGCGGGTGCGGCCGAGCACGCCGGACAGGGCGTCGGAGCACGGCTGCGCACGCTGCTCCCACAGCGTGCCGACGCCGCGTGGCGGGTAGCGCAGAGTGGGCTGCCAGTCCGGGCTGCCCAGCGTCGAGAAGATCCGCGGCCAGGTGAAGGCCGAGGGCACGAGCAGCAGCCCCCGGCCGTCCAGCCGGCGCACGCCGCCGGTGCAGCCGTGGTTCATCTGCAGGGTGCCCGACTCCCAGGCCAGCTGCGGGTCGAGGTCGTCGAAGAGGCGCCGGGCGCCGCCCTCGGCGAAGTGTCCGGCGCGGTGCAGGATGTCGCCCTCGAAGAGGGTGAGGATGCGCGGCCAGTACGGCGCGAGCGCCACCTCCCAGTACGAGCTGATCACGTCCGCGAGCCGGCCGAGTCCGCGCTCCGGGTCCTCGCGCAGCGCAGCGACAGCGGCCTCGGCGCCGGGAGAGGTCGTACGGAGCAGAGCGTGGGGTGTGGCCCGCAGCGCGGCGAGTTCCACGTCGAGCGAGGGCTGCGGGGTGGTCGGAGGCGGCACCAGGAATCCGGGGATGCCCACGGTCGGCACGGCGATCAGTCCGAACAGCGGCGCAAGGTCCAGCTTCGCCGCCGCGAGCCGCGGGCGCACCTGCTCGGCCCAGCGCCGGTGCATTCCCTGCAGGTCGGCGCCCTTGAGCACCCGCACGCTCGCCACCACCTCCCACAGCGGGGAGACGGCGAAGCGCGTGCGGGCCACGTCCTCGGCGGAGAACTCGATTTCCACCAGCATTCGGCCGAGGCTAAATCATTGGTACGCGGGGTGCGCCCGCGGCACCGTACCGATCATGCCCACGCAGAGCCCCTGGCGGACACCCGGCTTCCGCACCCTGTTCACGGCCACCGCGCTCAGCCAGCTGGGCACCAACATCGGTTACGTCGCCGTCCCGTTGATCGCCGTCTCCGCTCTCGACGCGAGCCCGGCCCAGGTGGGGCTGCTGGCCACCCTCAGCACGGTGGCCTTCCTCGTCATCGGCCTGCCGGCCGGGGCCTGGGTGGACCGGATGCGCCATCGCCGGGTGCTGATCGCCGCGGAGCTGGCAAGGGCCGGGGTCTTCGCTTCCGTGCCGGTGGCCTCGTCGCTGGACGCACTGACACTCGGTCAGTTGTACGCGGTCGTCCTGCTGAACGGCTGCGCCACGGTCTTCTTCGACGTGGGCTCACAGAGCGTGCTGCCGGAGCTGGTCGGCCGCCGAGGGCTGGTGCGGGCGAACACCGCGGTGGTGAGCCTCCAGGCGGCCGGCAACGTGGCCGGCAGGGGCGCGGGCGGCGGACTCGTGCAGCTGCTGACGGCACCGGTGGCCGTGGTGGGCGTGGGCGTGCTCCATCTCGCCTCGGCGCTTCGGCTCGGCGGGGTCGGCCGGGCTCGGCCGGCATCGGCGGGGTCCGGGCCCGCGCGGCCGCCGGCCGGGCTGAGGGCGCAGATCGCCGAAGGGCTACGTCATGTCCTCGGCAACAGGGAGCTGCGGGCGCTCGCGCTCACCGCGTCCCTGAACAACCTCGGCGCGCAGCTCGTCAACACCCTGCTTCCCCTGCTGTTCACCCGTGAACTGGGGCTGTCCGCAGGCGTGCTGGGCCTGTACTGGGCTTTCGGCGGGGTCGGTATCTTCCTCGGCGCGCGCTGCGCCCGCCGCGTCGCCCGCCGACTGGGTCACGGCCGCGCGCTCGGCCTGGTCGGTCTGTGCATGGCTCCGGTGGCACTGGTCGTCCCGCTCGTCGACCGGGGCCCGTGGCTCTGGCTCGCGGCGGCCGGCTGGATGCTCGCCACCTTCAAGATGGGCATCGACAACGTGCTCGGGGTCAGCCTGCGCCAGGGCCTGACGCCCGATCCGCTCCTCGGCCGTATGAACGCGACCTTCCGCTTCATGCTCACCGGTGCGCTGGCGGTCGGCTCGGCCCTGGCCGGCCTGATCGGTGAGTTCGCCGGAGTGCGCACCGCGCTGTGGGTGGGCGGCGGCTGTCTGACGCTCGCCTTCGTGCCCGTCTTCCTCTCCCCGGTACGCACGCGGCGCGAGCTGCCGCGGCAGCCGTCCCCCTCGCCCGGTGTCGACGGTGCGGCAGTGGCACAGGCCTGAGGCGTCGTCGCCTCCGGGTGCACGGCGCGGCGGAGGGCCCCCGACACCCGAGCGCGGGCACTGAAGAGCTCATGCGCGGGCCGGACCGAGCAAGCGTCACGGGCTTCCTTCCGCTCTGTTGCCGGTCGTGGCCGACGCGTTGCGGTGGCGTGAAATCGTCGGTGTCCGGATCGCAGGCTTCGGCCGGTCCTGGGCTTGTCGCGGCGCGCAGTGGTCCTGACCGGTGAAGTCTCAGGTCAGGGACCGTTCGACAGCCCTGGGAGCAGCACCGCGAGGCCGGCGGCACCGGCCCCGATTCCACCAGTGGCGACCCACCGGACCGGCCTCCGACCGCCCTTGACCGGCGCGGCGGGCCGCTGCCACGCTCCGGGCCATGTCCGCGACGAGCATTCCCGTTGCGCGGCTCCACGACCTGTGCCGACGCCCTGCGTCGGAGGCGTGTACGAGCCGCTGTACGGCCATGCCGCGCGTCTGAGCACCGCGCCCCGCCGGTCCGGCTTCGCCTGCTGCGCACTGCGGAACGCTCCCGGACCGCATGACTCCCCTGTAACGAACCCATCCCCCGTCCTGCAGCACCCCCCTTCCCGTCGCCCCGGGCAGCGCCCGGCAGGCCGGCACGGAGGGGGGTGAGTGAGGAGCACACCATGACTTCAGCGACGACCACCGACGTCCGCACCACCCGGGGACCGGCCGTGGAGAAGGTCGGCGGCCGGCTCGGCGCCGTGATTTCCGGGGTCCGCCTCGGTCCTGACCTCGCTGCCGAGACGGTCGCGGCCGTGCGGGCCGCGCTGCTCGCCCACAAGGTCGTCTTCTTCCGCGGCCAGGATCACCTCGACGAGGAGAGCCACGAGGGGTTCGCACGCCCGCTGGGCACCCCGGTCGCCCACCCCACCGTGCCGTCCGCCGACGGGCGTTACTCCCTGGGCATCGACTCCGACCACGGCGGGCGGGCCAACCAGTGGCACACCGACGTCACGTTCGTGCCCGCCTACCCGGCGTTCTCCATCCTGCGGGCCGTGACGATCCCGCCCTACGGAGGCGACACCCTGTGGGCCAACACGGCGACCGCGTACGAGAACCTCCCCGCCCCCTGCGCACGCTCGCCGACAGCCTGCGCGCCGTGCACTCCAACGACTACGACTACGTGGCGCTGCGTCCCGACGCGCTGCCCGAGGCGCTCGCGCAGTACCGCGAGGTCTTCACGTCCACCACGTTCCGCACCGAGCACCCGGTCGTCCGGGTCCACCCGGAGACCGGCGAACGCACCCTGCTGCTCGGCAACTTCGTGCAGCGCATCAGCGGTCTTCCCGGCATCGACTCGCGGGCCCTCCTGGCCCTCTTCCAGTCGCACATCGAACGCCCTGAGAACACCGTGCGCTGGCAGTGGCGGGAAGGCGACGTCGCCATCTGGGACAACCGTGCCACCCAGCACTACGGCGTGGACGACTCCGACGACCACGAGCGCAAGCTGCGCCGCGTGACCATCGACGGCGACGTCCCGGTCGGGGCCGACGGCCGCGCCTCGCAACTGCTGGAGCCGGAGCGCGTGCCGGAGCCGGCCTTCGGCGTCCCGTCGGGCGCGTCGCACGGCGTCTGACCGAACGCGGGCCGGTGCCGCGGCACCGGCCCTCCGCGATCCGCTTCACCCACACACCGAACGCCCGTTGAAGGAGACCGCGTTGTCCAGGCTGCTCGCCATTTCCGGAAGCCCGTCCGCCACCTCACGCACCGCCCTGGTGCTGGAGCACATCGTCCGGCGGCTGTCGCGCGCCGGGCTCGACGCAGCACACCTGGCCGTACGGGACCTTCCGCCGGCGGAGCTGCTGGCGGGCCGGACCGGCCACGCCGCGCTGTGCCGGGCGCTGCACGACGTGGAGGCCGCCGACGGCCTCATCATCGCCACACCGGTCTACAAGGCCTCGTACACAGGCCTGCTCAAGGCGTTCCTGGACCTGCTGCCGCAGGCCGGGCTCGCCGGCAAGACGGTGCTCCCCCTCGCGACCGGCGGCAGTCCGGCTCACGTCCTGACCATCGACTACGCCCTGCGCCCGGTGCTGTCCGCCCTCGGTGCACGGCACGTCGTCGCCGGCCGGTTCCTGCTCGACACGGCGATCGAGCGCCGGCCCGGCGGTGGCGTCCGTGTCCAGCCCGAGGCGGAGGGGGAACTGTTGCGGGCGGTCGAGGACTTCGTCGACGCGCTGCCCGCCGACTCCAGCCTCGGCGCCGTTTCCGCACCCGGCGCCGGTTCAACCCTCGGCGCCGCTTCCGCCCTCAGCGCCGCCTCCTAGCACGGCACGAACCCGCCGCGCTCCCGCCCCGCCTCGAAAAGGGAACCACCCATGCCCACGTTGACAGCGACATCCCGACGCCAGTTCCTCACCCTGCTCGGCATCTCGGCAGCCGCGGTGAGCTGCGGCCGGGCGACCGCCGGGGACGCCGCCGGCTCGGCTCGGACGAAGACCCTGCGGTACCAGGGAGCGGCAGGCCAGGTCACACTGCCGGAACTGGCCGAGGACCTCGGATTCCTCGGGGACGTGACACTCCGGTGGATCGGTAACACGATCAGCGGCCCGCAGGACATCCAGTCCGCCGCCACCGGCCAGACCGACTTCGGCGGGGCGTTCAACGGCGCGGTCGTCAAACTGGCCGCGAGCAAGGCCCCCATCAAGGCCGTCGTCAGCTACTACGGATCCGACCGCCACGCGTACAGCGGCTACTACGTCCTGGACGACAGCCCGATCCGTTCGGCCCGTGATCTGATCGGCAGGAAGGTCGGGATGAACACGCTCGGGGCCCATGCCGAGGCGATGCTCACCATCTATCTGCAACGCAACGGACTGTCCCCGGCGGACATCGACAAGGTCGAGCCGCTCGTGGTGCCGCCCGTCAACACCGAACAGTCCCTGCGCAGGCGGCAGATCGACGTCGCCGTCCTCGGTGGCATCCTGCGCGACAGGGCCCTGGCGACGGGGGGCATCCGCCCGCTGTTCACCGACCATCAGCTGCTCGGCGCCTTCAGCGCGGGGACGTACGTCATGACCGACCGCTTCATCGAGCGCAACCCCGACACGGCCCGGACCTTCGTCACCGCCGTGGCCAGGGCGATCGAGTGGGCCCGCACCACGCCGCGCGAGGAGGTGGTGGCCCGGATGACGGAGATCGTGAACAAGCGGGGCCGCAACGAGGACACGGCAACGCTGAAGTACTGGCGCTCCTACGGCGTCGCCGAGACGGCAGGGCGGATCACGGACGAGCAGTTCCAGCTGTGGATCGACTGGCTCGGCGAGCGCGGCGACATCGCCAGGGGCCGGATCAGGGCGTCCGACCTCTACACCAACGAGTTCAACGCGTACGGCAAGGGAAGCGGGAGCTGAGGGCATGAGCGGGTCCACCACACCGAAGATCGTGTTCGAGCGTGTGCGCAAGACGTTTCCCCTCAAGGACCGTACGGGCGCGCGGCAGACCACCGGGTTCACTGCGCTCGACGGCATCGACCTGCGGATCGGGGCAGGCGAGTTCGTGGTCGTCGTCGGCCCCAGCGGCTGCGGCAAGTCGACGCTGCTGGATCTCCTGGGCGGCCTGACTCCGGTCACGTCCGGGCGGATCCTGCTGGACGGTGTGCCGGTCACCGGACCCGGCGTCGACCGGGGCATCGTCTTCCAGCAGTACGCGCTGCTGCCCTGGCGCACGGCACAGGGCAACGTGGAGTTCGGGCTGGAGGCGACGGGCGTGCCGCGCCGTGAGCGCGCGGAGCGGGCGAGGGCCCATCTGGAGCTCGTGGGCCTGTCCGGCTTCGAGGACCGGCATCCGCACGAGCTGTCGGGCGGCATGCGTCAGCGGGTCGCCATCGCCCGCAGTCTCGCGTACGACCCCGATGTGCTGCTGATGGACGAGCCGTTCGCGGCCCTGGACGCCCAGACCAGGGAGTCCCTGCAGGACGAGCTGCTGCGGATCTGGCAGCGCACCGGCAAGACGATCGTGTTCATCACCCATGGCATCGAGGAGGCCGTTTATCTGGGTCAGCGGGTGGCGGTCCTGACCTCCCGGCCGGGGCGCGTCAAGGAGGTCGTACCCATCTCGTTCGCCTCCCGCGGCGCGACGGACGATCTGCGGTCGAGCCCGGAGTTCGCGCACTACCGGCACACGATCTGGGAGCTGCTGCACGACGAGGTGGCCAGGGCCCAGCAGTTGGAGAAGGAAGGCGTTGCCGTATGAGTCCCGTGAGTCCCGTGAGTCCCGTGAGTCCCGTGAGTCCCGTGAGTCCCGTGAGTCCCGCAGCCGACACGCGTACGGCGCCGCGAGGTGCCACCGCAACCGCTGCCACCACCGCGAACCCTGCCACCACCGCGACGACCGCGCCGGAGAAGTCCGCGGAGCGGCCGTCCGACGTCATCGCTGCGTCACCCGGCGGATCGGGGCGCCGTGCCGACCGGATCCCCCGTCCCCTGCGCCGGCCGCTCCGGCTGATGCTGTCCGCCGCCACCAGGTCGGCCGCGGTCGTGGCACTGCTCCTCGTGTGGGAGACCGCGCCCAGGCTCGGGCTCGTCGACGCGACCTTCCTCCCGCCGTTCAGCGACGTGGCCGTCGCCTGGTGGGAGCTGCTGGCCGACGGGCAGCTCGCCGACGACGTACGGGCCAGCCTGGTGCGCTCGTTCAGCGGATTCGGCCTGGCGGTAGCCGTCGCCGTACCGCTGGGGCTGCTGATCGGCTGGTACCGGCCGGTGGCGGATCTGCTGGGGCCGCTGCTGGAGGTGTTCCGCAACACCGCGGCGCTGGCTCTGCTGCCGGTCTTCGTCCTGCTGCTGGGAATCGGGGAGACCTCCAAGATCTCCATCGTGGTGTACGCGTGCACCTGGCCGATCCTGCTCAACACGATCAGCGCGGTCCGCAACGCCGATCCGACGCTGGTGAAGCTGGCGAGGTCGATGGATCTGTCCGCGCCCCGGCTGTTCCAGAAGGTGATCCTGCCGTCATCCGTGCCCGCGATCTTCACCGGCATCCGGCTGGCCGGGGCGGTGTCCATCCTGGTGCTGGTGGCCGCCGAGATGATCGGCGCCAAGGCGGGGCTCGGCCATCTGATCAACGCCTCGCAGTACAACTTCGCGATCCCGCAGATGTACGCGGGCATCATCACGATCTCCGCGATCGGAGTGATCTTCAACCAGGTACTGGTGGCCCTCGAACGGCGGCTCAGCTCCTGGCGCGTGCCCGCCTCTGGCTGATCCCGTGCCGCCCGCCGGCTCCGGACCGACTTCGGGGCCTGACTTCTCCACCCCCTTCCGTCTCCGCTCCTGCCGAGGAATCCCATGCCGTCGCACCCCCGTCACCTGCATCTCAACGCCTTCCTGATGAACACCGGTCACCATGACGCCGCCTGGCGGCACCCCCGTACCCAGCCCGAACGGGTCACCGATCTGCGTTACTTCCAGGAGCTCGCGCGCACCGCCGAGCGCGGCAAACTCGACTCGATCTTCCTGGCCGACGGCCTCGCCCTGTGGGGCAAGGTCCGGCACAACGCGCTCGGCGGCTTCGAACCGCTCACCCTGCTGTCCGCGCTGGCCGCCGTGACCGAGCACGTTGGCCTGATCGCCACCGTCTCCACCACCTTCAACGAGCCCTTCCACACCGCCCGCAAGTTCGCCTCCCTGGACCATCTCAGCGGCGGACGGTCAGGCTGGAACATCGTCACCTCCGGCACCGTCGACGAGGCCCGCAACTTCGGGCAGGAGGAGCATCTGGAGCACAGCCTGCGCTACCGGCGGGCGCGCGAGTTCGTCGAGGTGGCGACGAAGCTGTGGGACAGCTGGGAGGACGACGCCGTCGTGCTCGACCGGGCGGGCGGCATCTACGCCGACACCGAGAAGGTGCGGCGGATCGACCACCGCGGCGAGTACTTCGGCGTACGAGGGCCGCTGAACGTGCCGCGCGCGCCGCAGGGCCATCCGCTGCTGGTGCAGGCCGGCTCCTCCGAGGACGGCAAGGAGTTCGCCGCGGAGTACGCCGAGGCCGTCTTCACCGCCCAGCAGAGCCTCGCCGGCGGCCAGGCCTTCTACAAGGACCTCAAGTCCCGGCTGGCCAGGTACGGCCGGACCGAGGACGAGCTGAAGATCCTTCCCGGGATATGCCCGGTGATCGGCTCCACGGAGACCGAGGCCCGCGCCCTGGAGGCGGAACTGACCGAGCTCCAGGTACCGGAGTACGGGATCGCGCAGCTGTCCGGCATGCTCGGCGTGGACCTCGGCGGGCTGCCGCTGGACGGCCCGCTGCCCGAGCTGCCCGACGAGCGGGACATCAACGGCAACAAGAGCCGCTTCACCCTGGTCGCCGAGCTCGCGCGCCGCGACGGCCTCACCCTCCGGCAGCTCATCGCCCGGCTCGGCGGCGGCCGTGGCCATCGTGTCTTCGCGGGCACACCGGAGCAGATCGCCGACCAGTTGGAGGAGTGGTTCACACAGGGCGCCGCCGACGGCTTCAACATCATGCCGCCGCTGCTGCCCAGCGGGCTCGTGCACTTCGTGGACCAGGTGGTACCGGAGCTGCAGCGCCGGCGCCTCTTCCGTACCGACTACACCGGACGCACCCTGCGCGAGCACTACGGCCTGGCCAGACCCGCGAACCGGTTCGGCAGGACACCGGTCGGCGTGCGGGGTCGCGCCGGTTGACCGGGGCGCGGGTCGTCCGGTTCACGCCCAGCCCCGGCGGGCGGCGTGCCGGCCCAGCTGGACCCGTGTGTCGATCGGCCTCAGGTCGAGGTCCCCCACGGCGTCAGTCCCCAGCGGAGCACGTGCCGGGAGCCGGGGTCGAGGGCGGCGACCGCCGTGCCGCTGCGGAAGGCGTCCGGCGGGCAGGACATGGCCTCGACGGCGACGCTGCGGCGGCGCTCGGCCTCCGGAAGCGTGTCCCCGGTGAACACCTGCACGTACTCGGCGCCTTCACCGAGCCACAGCTCGACGCCGTGCTGACCGGAGGGATGCGCCAGCCGGACGGCGACCCGGCCGGAGGAGTCGCGGTCGAGCCCCGCGAACGCCGTGTCCAGGGCCAGGTCGCCGATGGGCCTGGCGGTACGGAAGTCGTAGGACGTGCCCTCGACCGGCTCGCCGGCGACCGGCAGGCCCCGCTCGTCGGTGCGCAGCCACTGTCGTGCGGGCACGGTCAGCACCGCCTCGTCCACCAGGTCGGTGCCGACCGTGAGATAGGGGTGCTGACCCGCTCCGTACGGCGCCACGGTCTCCCCCAGGTTCGTCGCGGTGACGGTGACGGCGAGTCCTCCGGGGCCGAGCCGGTACTCGGCGGTGATGCGGAGAAGGAAGGGGTAGCCGGGCTGGGGGAAGAGCGTGGTGCCGGCTCGCACCACGTCCTCACCGTGCTCCAGCAGGTTCCAGGGGGTCCAGCGGAGCAGGCCGTGGATGGCGTTGCTCCTCGTCGGCTCCGTCAGGGGGAGTTGGAGGTCCAGGCCGTTCCAGGTGTAGCGGCCGCCGCCCACTCTGTTGGGCCAGGGTACGAGGAGTTGGCCGCGGCCGCCGGTGATCGGTGTGTGGGCGTCGAAGCCGGCCAGCACGGGCCGCCCGCCCACCGAGTAGTGCCGCAGGGCGCTTCCCAGCTGTGCCACGACGGCCGTGTGGGGGCCGTGGCGCAGTTCCCACTGCTCGCCGGTGGCGTACGCCGCGGCCTGGCCCAGGAGCGGGACGACGGCTTCGACGACGGCCTCCGGCGGCCGGTCCACCGGCACCACCCACACATCTTCGTCGGGGGTGGGCTCCTCGAGGTCGGCGAACTGGCTGTCCAGCAGTTCGGCGGGGAAGAAGTGGCCGTGCCTGGCGGCCAGGCGGGAGCGCAGGAGTTCCCGCGAACCCTTCAGGTACACCAAGCGTGTGCGGGGGCGGCCGGTGAGCAGGTAGTCCCGGTAGGCGCGTTTGAGCGCGGAGCATGTCACCACGACGGGGCGACGCGCGGCGACCGCCTCGTCGATCCGCCCGGCAATGGTGTGGAGCCATGGCCGGCGGTCCTCGTCGGTGAGCGGCACGCCGGCAGCCATCTTGGCCCGGTTCGGCGGGGGATGGAGGTCGTCCCCCTCCAGGAACGACCACCGGAGCCGGTCCGCGAGCATGCGCCCGACGGTGGACTTTCCCGATCCCGACACACCGACGACGAGAAGCGCGAGGGGTGGCGTCACGGCGTTCGGTGTCAGGTGCCCGACGGGCGCGGAGCCGCACAGAGCGCCCAGATGATGAAGGCGTCGACCGCGATGAGGACGAGGGCCCAGAACGGCGTGTAGGGCAGCCACATGAAGTTCGCGAGCATGGCGAGTCCGGCGAGCACGACACCGACGGCCCTCGCCCAGGTGGCGCCCTTGAACAGCGCGAGCCCCGCGACGATGAGGACGATCCCGAGGATCAGATGGATCCAGCCCCAGCTCGTCAGGTTGAACCTGAAGACGTAGTTGCGGGTGGCGAAGAACACATCGTCGTTGGCGATGGCCGATATGCCCGCGAAGAGGGCCATGAAGCCGCCGAAGACCATCAGGACCGCGGCGAACACCATCCACCCCGTCGCGAAGCCGTTCCCGCGGGCAGTGGGCGCTGCGCTGCCTTGTTGGCTTCCGCTCACATGACTGGCCATGGTCGCTCCTTCCGCGCGTCCCGCCGGTTGCCGGCGGGACGCGAGCGGACGTTCGGTTACCTCCAATCTCGGCCACGGCGGCGCGGATCGCACCTCGAGCACCGCCCTGACGTACCGAACGTGATCAGCCGGCTTCGAAGGGCAGCGCCGCAATCACCTTGCCCAGCGCGGGCGGCGGCGCCGGGTCGCCGGTCACGACCTCACGGCCGCCGTGGCTGATCGCGTACACGCGCCCGTCCGGGACCGGCTCGCCCATCGCGATCCGGGGCAGATGCGGGAAGTCGGCGTCCGCCAGCGCCGCGCGGAGCGCGGCGAGTTCGACCGGTTCCATGCGGCCGGACGCCACGGTCTTGCCGCGGATCAAGCGGGTGTACGAGCCGTCACCGCTCACGATGACACTTTCGTGGCGGCCGTCGATGCCGCCCGTCAGGGTCGCGGCGACCAGTTGCTCCTCCTTGCCGGTGAGCGCGGCGGTGGGCGAAGGGGACACCGACGGCGGCTCGGACGACGGAGGCCGGGACGGAGGCGGCGGCGGGGACGTGGTCGCCGGCGGACTGCTCGCGGTGCCGTGCCCTTCGTCCGTCGCCGCGTCCGTCCAACTGCACCCCGACAGCAGCAGAACCGCTGTCAGGAGCCCGGTGGCGCCCGGCCTACGTCTCATGCCCCCACCCTGCTTCCCTGTACCGCATCGACGGTCACGCGCCGCTTCCGCAACGCGCGCTTTCCGCAACGAGGATGCCCGAGCATGCGTTCGTGCAGGAAGCGATTCGGCAGGCGCCGTCAGCCGGAGACGTAGGCGATCAGTTTGGCCATGTTCCCGGTGAAGGCCGAGGAGGTGATCCCGAGCGCGCTCTCCTGCGGCTGGTAAGGCGCCTCGCCGGCGAAGTCGTGGATGTAGTTCCAGCCGCCGATGGGCAGTTGGGCGTCGACGAGGGCGAGACCGGTGCGCTCCGCCGCGCGGTAGAACGCCTCGTCGCCGGTGGCGTGGTAGGCGTCGAGCATGCTGTGGCCGACGGTCGGGGTACCGGGCGGCTGGACCCAGCACATGGTGCGCCGGGCCTCCATCTCGCCCCAGGTGGTGGAGAGATCGGACAGGTAGCTCCACACGTACGCACCCCGGTACGACACGTGCTCGTCCATGAAGACGGCCGCGCGCCTCATGGCGGCCGGGACGGTGCCGGTGGCGGCACTGGCGGAGCCCGACTGCCGCAGCTCCGCGGCCTGCGCCTGGCCGGACTGCAGGCCGCCGGCCAGGGAGGCGAGGACGGGCGCTGCGGCGAGCCGGGCGAAGGTGCGGCGGGACATGGCGGTGCCGGTCGGGCCGGCGGATCCAGCGGTTCCGGTAGGTCTCAAGGAGGTCGCCTCCAGGCATGACGGAACGGTTCGCGGGGGGTGGGATCGGCGCCGGGCTCAGGCCTATCACCCGTCGTTCGCGGGACTCAAGGGTTCGCACAGATGAATCTTGTTCAGATAGCTGATCCATGTGAACCGTATGACCGATCCAAAGCAACCGCGGTTCATGTACCTGAACCGAGAGGGGCTCCGAAGCGCACCTCCCGAACCCGGCCCGACCTGCCGCGAGGCGGCCACTACGATGCCGACGGGGCCGGCCCCGGAGACCGGAGGCTGCGAGCCCGCAGGACAGTCGAGGGTGGGAGCGAGCGGATGGACGGTGACGTCGGCCGGGGGGCGCGTGCTGGTCGTGGACGACGATCCGGCGATCCGGCGTTCGCTGGAGCGAGGGCTCCGGCTGGCCGGTTTCGCCGTTTCGCTCGCCGAAGGAGGAGGGCCCGCCCTGGCCCACGTACGGCACCGGCAGGCCGATGTCCTCGTCCTGGACGTCTCCATGCCGGACATCGACGGCATCCAGGTGTGCCGAACCCTGCGTGACGACGGCAACGACGTGCCTGTCCTGATGCTGTCCGCACTGGATGAGACAGCGGACCGGATCGCGGGACTGCAGGCAGGTGGCGACGACTATCTGGTCAAGCCGTTCGCGTTGCAGGAGCTGGTGCTGCGACTGGAGGCGCTGCTCCGTCGGCGGCCGGCGAGGGACACGGACGTGGTGCGTGTCGGTCCGCTCGTGCTCGATCCGGCGGCCCGCGAGGCCCGCCTGGGCGGGGAGCTGCTGTCGCTGACCCGACGGGAGTTCGAGCTGCTCGAGGTCCTCGCGCGCAATGCGGGGATCGTGCTCACCAGGGACCAGCTGCTCGACCGCGTCTGGGGATACGACTTCGGGGTGCGCACGGACGCCGTCGACACCTTCGTCAGTTATCTGCGGCGCAAGCTGGAGAGCGGCGACCGTCCACGGTGCCTCCGCACGGTGCGCGGAGTCGGTTTCGTCCTGCGCTGGGACGACAGGGGGCAGGGCTCATGAAACTGTCCACCCGTATCGCGCTCGCCGTCGGCATCACCGTGCCGCTGCTGGTCCTCGCGGCCGGCTGGGTGCTGCTCCAGCTGGTCGCGCGCGATCTGCATGCGGAGCAGGACGCCCATCTGCGGGAGCGGGCGGCGCACGTCGCGGCGGATGCCCGCCGGCTGCTGCGGGTCACCGCGGCCGACCGGTCCGCGGCGGTCGCGCAGGCGCGCGAGCGGCAGCTGTACGCCTCCGCGCTGGACGTCGGCATCCGGCTGACCGGGCCGCAGGGAACCGTGTCGGGCGGCCCTCAGCCCAGCGCTTCCGTACCCCTCCCGGCCGGCGCAACCGGGCCGGTCACCGTGGAGGACGGGAACGACGGCTGGCGCGTCCTGTCGCTCCGCGTACGCGGAGCCCGGCCGGGCGTCGACGGCACGCTGTGGCTGTTCTCACCCGACACCGCGAGCCGGGCCCAGCTGACACTCGTCCGGAGGCGCGTGGTGACCGTGGCCCTGCTGGCCGCTCCCGTGGCAGGGCTGCTGGGCCTGGCGGTCGCCTCCCGCGCGACCCGCCCGCTGCGCCGGCTGCAGCAGCGCACCAGCGGACTCGACCCGACGGCCGATGCGGCGAGGCTCGAGCACGCTCGGACCGGTGTCACCGAGGTCGACGACCTCGCCAGGACCCTGCAGACGGTGCTCGCCCGGTACGACGAGCAGGCCGCCAGAACCACGGGCGCTCTGGCCACAGCCAGGTCGTTCGCCGCCGCCGCCGCGCACGAGCTGCGCACCCCCCTGATGAGCATGCAGACGAACCTGGAGATCCTGACCGAGCACCCGGACCTCGGAGCGTCGGAACGGACGGAGGTACTGGCGGATCTGCACAGCGAGCACACGCGGATGCTGGGCCTGCTGGTGATGCTGCGCGAACTCGGACGGGGCGACCTGGTCGAGGCCGATGCCTTCGGCCCGGTGGACCTCGCGGAGGTGATCGACGCAGCGGTGGCCGACGCCCGGCGCAGGCATCCCGAGGCGGAGATCGTGATCCCGGACGCGCCGCGACCGAGCGTGCACGGATGGGAGCCCGGGCTGCGTACGCTCGTCGACAACCTCCTGGCCAATGCCCTGGTCCACGGGCGGAGCGCCGACGGTCGGGCGCGCATCGAGCTGGGGCTGAGAGCGGGCGGGCACCCTTCGCAACCGGTCGCCGTCCTGACGGTGGACGACCGCGGCCCCGGCATCCCGCCCTCGCGGCGCGAGGCGGTGTTCCACCGCTTCACACGCGGACCGGACAGCCCGGGCTCCGGACTCGGCCTCACCCTCGTCGCACAGCAGACGGCCCTGCACCGCGGCAGCGTCCGGGTTCAGGACCGGCCGTCCGGCGACGGCACCCGGTTCGAGGTCAGGCTCCCGGTACGCGGGCAAACCGTGCCGTCGCTCCCGGCCGATCGGGACTGGCTGATCGGAACGGCTCAGCACCCACAAGGTTTCCACAAAATCGGCTCCTAACTTCTGGCCGGGCGGCGGGCACAAGGGCTTCGCCGCCGTTTCAGAAGGGAGACCGCCATGACGACCGCAAAGACCGCTGCCACTCTGGCCTTCACCGCCGTCGCGGCCCTGCTCGCCACCACGGGAGCGGCCTCGGCCGACACCGGGACACCGGCGCCGGCGAGCACGCCGACCGGCGATGGAGCGAAGGCGCTGTGCAAGCGGGTGCCGAAGATCGACAAGCGGCTGGAGCGGGCCCTGGACCGGCTGGGCGGCGACGCGACGCAGCGCGGTTCCATCAGCCGGCTGGAGAAGCGCGTCGAGAACGCCGGGAAGGCCGGTCACACCGAGATCGAGACCTACCTCAACGACAAGCTCACCTTCCGCCGTGCGCTCGTCCCGACGCTGGAGAAGCGCCGGAAGGACCTGGCCGCGGTGAAGTCCTGGTGCGAGGCGAACAGCGACGGAGCCGGGAAGTGACGGCCGTCCGGCGCACCGCCGTCGCCGTGGCGGCTGCCGCCGTCTGTCTCACCGGCCTCATGGGCATCACCGGCTGCGAGCAGGGTGGCGACGGAAAGAGCAGCGGGCCGGCCGGTGATTCGGCGACCACCCATCCGGCCGAGGTCGCGGAGATGCAGGAACTGGTGGATGCCGCGGAATCGGCCGCCGCCGCTGCGGAATCCGCAGCGCGCGATGACGACTGAGAAATCGGATTCAGGAAATTCCGCTCAGGGGATAACTCGGGACCGCGTGTTCGAGGATCGTCGCAAACTTTGCAGGAATTTTCCTGCCGGAGTCGACAACGGCGGGGAATAGCGGTCCCGAATTCGTCGTTGATCATGGTTGTATGCATGCTGGTCGGCATCAGTCCCGGGTTACTCCCGGGTCGGCCCCCACGCCGCCGGACGCTCTCTGCCGGGGCGTCCGGCCCAGGCGGGCGCCCCGGGCGCGGGCGACAGCCACCCCATCACCCGTACGATCGAGTTCGAGTGGCAACCCGACGGTGGACGACGGAGACTGGAGATCGTCGTTTTGTGACCCAACAAGGGCTCACGACCTCGCGGCTTCGGGATTACCGGCTCCGCCCGCCGCCGGAGCGCGAGGACACCGGATGCCGGCCTTGCCGGACGACGGTGGCCGACATCTCCTCAAGGAGCTCGCATGGCGGAAAAATCTGTCGAGGTGGTGACGCCGGGGCCGGATGAACCCGCGATTGCGGATCGCGGATATGCGGGCCCTGCGACGAGCACCGAGAAGAATCTTGCCGAGGTGCTGGCTGACGTCGTGGCTGTGAAGCGAGTGTCGGTCAACAGCGACTTCTTCGAGGACCTGTGTGCTAACTCGCTGGTAATGGCCCAATTCTGTGCACGGGTCAGGAAGCGGGACGACCTGCCGTCGGTGTCGATCAAGGACATCTATCACCACCCGACGATCCGGAGCCTGGCGACAGCCCTCGTCGACACGGCCGCCACGTCGGTGGACTCACAGGTGCCGACGCCTGCCGAGGAAGTGCCACCGGGCAGCACCGTGCGGTTCGTCCTCTGCGGAGCGGCACAGTTCGCGATTTTTCTCGGCTATTGCTCCCTCGCCGGAGTTGTCGCAGACCAGGGCTACGCGTGGGTATCCGAAGCGACAGGTCCGGTCGACACCTACTTGCGGACGGTTGTTTTCGGCGGCACCGGCTTCGTGGCCATGTGCGTCTTCCCGATCACGGCCAAATGGGTCCTGATCGGCCGGTGGCAGACTCGTGAATTCCCGGTCTGGGGTCTCACCTATATGCGCTTCTGGACCGTCAAGGTACTCATCCACGCCAACCCGATGATCTTCTTCCCCGGAAATCCGCTGTACGTCCTGTACCTGCGGGCTCTCGGGGCGCGGATCGGCGAGGGTGTCACGATCCTCTCCCGCACCGTTCCTGTCTGTACCGATCTGCTCACGATCGGCGCCGGCACGGTGATCCGCAAAGAGGCGCACTTCCTGTGCTACCGGGCGCACGCCGGACGTATCCAGACCGGCCGGGTCACGCTCGGCCGGGATGTCTTCGTCGGCGAGAAGACCGTGCTCGACATCCACTCGTCCATGGGCGACGGTTCCCAACTCGGCCACACGTCCGCGCTGTACAGCGGTCAGACGGTGCCGGCCGGTGAGCGCTGGCACGGTTCCCCGGCCCAGCCCGCGGACGTCGACTACGTGCGGGTCGCACCCGCGCAGTGCGGCACGCTGCGGCGGGCGGGCTACGGCCTGGTGACCGTGCTCCAACTGTTCGTGTTCTACCTGCCGCTGACCATCGGGGGCGCCTACATGGTGCTGACCGAGATTCCGGCCCTCAAAAGGGTACTGGGCCCGGGAATGGTGGAATTCACGGCGGCCGGAATCTATGTGGACGCGCTGGCCCTGTCCTTCGTACTGTTCTTCGGCTCCCTCCTTCTGGGCCTCGCCGTGCTGCTCACCGTTCCGCGCCTCATGCATGTGGCGATCAAGCCGGACAAGGCCTATCCGCTGTACGGCCTGCAGTACTCGCTGCACCGGGCCGTTTCCCGTATGACCAACGTCAAGATCTTCATATGGCTCTTCGGTGACAGTTCCTACATCATCCATTATTTGCAGGCTCTCGGATACGATCTGTCCCGGGTCGAACAGACCGGATCAAATTTCGGTTCCAGGGTTCTGCAGGAGTCGCCGTACCTGAGTGCGGTCGGCAGCGGGACGATGGTGGCCGACGGGCTGTCCATCATGAATGCCGACTTCTCGAGCACATCCTTCCGGATTTCTCGGGCATCGATCGGTCCGCACAATTTTCTCGGGAACAACATTGCCTATCCTTCGGGAGGCAGGACCGGCGAGAACTGTCTGCTCGCCACGAAGGTGATGATTCCGCTCGACGGCGACGTACGCGAGAATGTGGGCCTGCTCGGCTCGCCGTGCTTCGAGATCCCCCGATCGGTGGAGCGCGACTCCCGTTTCGACCATCTCAGGTCAGGGGGTGAACAGCACCGCCATCTCGCCGCCAAGAACCGTTACAACATCCGCACGATGGGATTCTGGCTGTTCGTGCGCTGGATGCACGTCTTCGGACTCACGCTGCTCGGCCTCGCCACCGTCGATATGTATGGAGTATTCGGGTTGCTGATGATCGCCTTCTACCTGGCAATAGCCCTTGCCTTCACCGCGGTCTACTTCACCCTGGTGGAGCGCCTCATCACGGGGTTCCGTCGGCTCGAACCGCAGTTGTGCTCCATCTACGATCCGTACTTCTGGTGGCACGAGCGCCTCTGGAAGGTTCCTGACGAATACCTCGCCGCATTCAACGGAACCCCGTTCAAAAACATCGTCTGGCGAATGCTGGGAGTCCGGCTCGGCAAGCGTGTCTTCGACGACGGATGCGCTCTGACGGAACGTACGCTCACCACGATCGGGGACGACTGCACCCTGAATCTGTCGAGCAAGGTCCAGTGCCACTCGCAGGAGGACGGCACGTTCAAGTCCGAATACAGCACGATCGGTGCGGGCTGCACCCTCGGCGTACAGGCACACGTCCATTACGGCGTGACGATGGGCGACGGCTCGGTACTCGCCGCGGACTCCTTCCTCATGAAGGGCGAGGAAATGCCCCAGCACGCACGGTGGGGCGGAAACCCGGCCACGGAATTGCGAGATGCCCCCTATCAGCCTGCAGTGGCAGAGCGGTGAGAAAGGGGTGGATCCGATGGGAGCGTATGTGAGCGGTTTGGATGCGGGCCGGGAGTTCTGGCGTGGTGTGCTGATGGGTGGGGGTTCCGCGCCGGTGCCGCGGTGGACGGTTGATCCGGTTCCGGGTAGTGCGGTGTATGAGGTGCAGGTGCCGGGTGATGTGGTGGCGGCGTTGCACGGGGTGGCGGATGAGCTGGCGGTGCCGCCGAGTTCGGTGTTGCTGGCGGCGCACGCGAAGGTTCTTGCGGCACTGGTCGGCGAGAGCGAGGTCACGACGGGCTACGCCGCCACCGCGGGTGGCGGGCCTTTGCCGTGCCGGCTGACCACCGCTCCGGCTTCGTGGCGGGGGCTGGTGCGGGGTGCCGGTCGTGTCGTGTCCGAGTTGCTGGTTCACCAGGATTTTCCGGTGGGTGGTCTCGCGGGTGAGCTGGGTTTGACGGGGCCGTTGTTCGAGACGGTCTTTGACGCATCCGGCGCCGGTACGGATGTCGTGGGGGATGAACACACTGCGTTGTGGGTGGGATTCACTCGGTGTGTCGACGGGCTCGTGTTGCGGTTGCGGTATCGGACGGACGTACTGGACGGCGACTGTGCGGCCCGGATTGCCGGGTATCACGTCGCTGCGCTGGGGTTGATCGCTGCTGATCCGGATGCCGAGCATGGGCGGTTGAGTCTGCTGTCCGCCGAGGAGCACCGTTTCCAGGTGGAGGGGCTGGCGGGGCCGCGTCGGGAGCTGCCGGATGTGCGGGTGCACGAGTTGTTCGAGGAGCGGGTGCGGGTGTGTCCGGGTGCGGTCGCTGCGGTGCATGGGGGCCGTGAGTGGACGTATGACGAGTTGAATGCGCGGGCGAATCGGTTGGCGCGGGCGCTGGTGGGGCGGGGGCTCGGGCGCGAGGGTGTGGTCGCGGTCGTGATGGAGCGGAATCTGGACTGGCTGGCGGCGGTGCTGGCGGTGTTCAAGGCGGGTGGGGTGTATCTGCCGGTCGAGCCGCATTTCCCGGCCGGGCGTATCGCCACGACCCTTGCGCGTGCCGGCTGTGGTCTGGTGCTGACCGAGCGGGGCAGTACGGCCACTCTTGACCAGGCTCTTGTTTCGTTGCCGGGTGCCCGGAAGGTGCTGGTCGATGCGGCCTTCGAGGAGGAGCACCCCGACAGTGATCTGGGAGTCGACGTCGCCGCGGGTCAGTTGGCTTACATCTATTTCACGTCGGGTTCGACGGGTGAGCCGAAGGGGGCGATGTGTGAGCACGCGGGGATGCTGAACCATCTCTTCGCCAAGATCGATGATCTGGGTATCGGTGAGGGGCAGGTGGTGGCGCAGACCGCGCCGCAGTGTTTCGACATCTCTCTGTGGCAGTTGGTGGCGGGGTTGTTGGTGGGTGGGCGGACGCTGCTGGTGGAGCAGGACGCGATCTTGGATGTTCCCCGGTTCCTGGACACGGTGGTCCGTGGCCGGGTGGGGGTGTTGCAGGTGGTGCCGTCGTATCTGGAGGCGGTGCTTGCCGAGCTGGAGCGGCATCCGCGCCCTTTGGCGGATCTCCGGTGCGTGTCGGTGACGGGTGAGGCGCTGAAGCGGGAGCTGGCGGACCGGTGGTTCGCGGCTCAGCCGCAAATCAGGCTGGTCAACGCCTACGGGCTGACCGAGACGTCGGACGACACGAACCATGAGGTGATGGACCGGGCGCCGGAGAAGGTGTTGCTGGGCCGGCCGGTGCGGAACGTGCATGTGTATGTGGTGGACGAGCAGCTGGCTCCGGTGCCGCTGGGTGCTCCGGGTGAGATCGTGTTCTCCGGGGTGTGTGTGGGCCGGGGGTATGTGAATGATCCCGGGCGGACGAACGCGGCGTTCCTGCCGGATCCGCACCGTGCGGGTGAGCGGTTGTATCGCAGTGGTGATCACGGGCGCTGGCAGCCCGGGGGGAAGCTGGAGTTCCTGGGGCGCCGCGATGCGCAGGTGAAGATCCGTGGGTTCCGGATCGAGATCGGCGAGATCGAGAACACCCTGCTGCGTGTCCCCGGGGTGCGTGATGGTGCGGTGGTGGTCGCCGAGCGGGCCGATCACAGTCAGCACCTGGTGGCCTTCTACACCGGGCCGCGGCTGCTGGAACCGCAGGTGCTGCGTGACGGGCTGGCCGGGTCGCTGCCGGGTTACATGATTCCGGCGGTCTTCCACTGGCGCGAGAGCCTGCCGCTGACCGCGAACAGCAAGATCGACAAGAAGGCGCTGGGCACGCTCGCCGCGCAACTCGACACCGCCGACACCCGCAGCGCCGACGGCGGGAACGAGGGCCGGCTGCGTGATGCTCCCTCGACCCCGGCCGAGCAGCGCCTCGCGGCCGCCTGGGCCGAGGTCCTCGGCATCCCGGCGGAACAGGTCGGTCGCGGAGACCACTTCTTCGACCGCGGCGGTACCTCACTCTCCGCGGTCAAGCTGGCCATCGCCCTCGACCGGGCCGTCTCCCTCAAAGACATCACCCGCCACCCCCGCCTCTCCGACCTCGCCCAACTCCTCGACAACACGGCCGAGCAGCGCTCCGGACTGCTCCAGCTGCTGTCGTCGTCGGACGGCGCGCAGACCGGTGCCTCCCTCGTGTGCTTCCCCTACGCCGGAGGCAACGCCGCGAACTTCCAGCAGATGGCCAGGGCACTGCCGGGTGGTGGGCCGGCGGTCTATGCGGTCGAACTACCGGGCCACGACCTGGCCGTCGGCACCGAGAGCGAGCCCTTCGCCCCGATGTCACAGGTGGTCGAACAGGTCGTCGACGAGATCGCGCGGCTCGGCCCGACCAGGGTCCTGCTGTGGGGCCACTCCTCGGGCACCGCGTTCGCCGTGGCGACGGCGAGGAATCTGCAGGAGCGCGGGGTGGACGTCGAGCGGGTGTTCCTCGCCGCGCAGCTGCTCGGTGACGCCTCCGACCGACGCGCCGCCATCACCGAACTGAACGGGCGGAGCAACGCGGAGATCGCGGCAGAGCTGAGCGCAGACAGCGGCTACACCGAACTCGGTGAGCTGGTGACGCAGCACGCCGCGCACATCGGCGCCGCCTACCGACACGACTGTGTGTCCGCACACCACTACTTCGCCGACGTCCTTGATGCACCACCGGCGGTGAAACTGTCGGCGCCGGTGACCGTGGTCGTCGCCCCCGATGATCCGTACACGGCCGCGTACCCCGTCCGACACCGCGACTGGCAGCTCCTGGCCGAGCACATCGACCTCCACGAGCTCGCCGACGGCGGCCACTACTTCCTTCGTACCCGTCCGACCGAGGCGGCCAAAGCCGTGCTGAGCGCCGCCGAATGGCCGGCACCCTCCTGAGCCGCGACTGAAAGGAACAACGAGATGTCGTCCTCATCCTCGGCATCACTGCTCGACGTGGAGTCCGAACCCGGGAAGCCACCGGTGCTGCGGGTCGAGACCCCCGTCGACGCGACCGCCTGGGCGGCAGAGCAGCGGGACGCTCTGCGCGCCGTGGTCGCCGAGTACGGTTCGGTCCTGGTCCGTGGTTTGGGTTTGTCCGATGCGGGCGTGGTGGGTGGGGTCTTTCGCCGGCTGGCCACGGGTCTGATGGCCGACCGGGAGGCGTTCGCGCCTCGTCAGTCGTACGCCGAGGGCGTGTACTCCTCATCGACGTGGCCGCCGAACCAGCCGATGTGCATGCACCACGAACTGAGCTACACCCTCCAGCCCCCCGGCCTCATGCTGTTCGCGTGTCTGACCGCACCCACCACCGGCGGGGCCACCGCCGTGGCGGACGCCCCCACCGTGCTCCAGGCACTGCCCGCGGAGCTGGTGGCACGGTTCGAACGGGAAGGCTGGCTGCTGACACGCTCGTACAACGACGAGATCGGCGCATCGGTGGCAGAGGCATTCGGCACCGACGACCGGCCCACGGTCGAGGACTACTGCCGCACCAACGGCATCGAATACGCCTGGCAGCCCGACGGCAGCCTGCACACCCGCCAACGCAGGAGTGCCGTGGTGGCCCACCCGGCCACCGGACAGCGGTGCTGGTTCAACCAGATCGCCTTCCTCAACGAGTGGACCATCTCACCCGAGGTCCGCGAATACCTGATCGAGATGTACGGCGCCGACGGCCTGCCCTTCAACACCCGCTACGGCAACGGCGACCCGATCGCCGAGGACACCGTCCAACTCCTCAACAAGGTGTACGAGGAGAACACGGCACGCGAACCGTGGCAGAGCGGCGACCTCCTGCTCGTCGACAACCTGCGCACCGCACACAGCAGAGAGCCCTACGAAGGACCACGCGAGGTACTCGTCGCGATGGCCGACCCGGTACACCTGGCCGACACGGCACCCACACTCCAGGGAGGTGCGGCATGACCACCGCCCACTCCACCTCCACCGCAAGGGAGTCCGCCATGGCCCAGCCGGTCACCGTGCCCCCGTTCGCCGTGATCTCCGGCGCCCAGGTGCAGAACGTCCTCGCCGGCCGCGAGAAGGACATCGTCGAACTGATCGAGGCCACCTACCACCTGCACGCCGCGGGCGACTCGGTCAACCCGCCCTCCTACTTCCTGCGCTTCCCCGACCGCCCCTCCTCCCGCATCATCGCCCTGCCCGCATCCATCGGCGGACAGGTACGCGTCGACGGCCTGAAATGGATCTCCAGCTTCCCCAACAACGTCCAGGCAGGCATCCCCAGAGCCTCCGCCGTCCTGATCCTCAACGACCACGACACCGGCTACCCCTTCGCCTGCATGGAAAGCTCCATCATCAGCGCCACCCGCACCGCCGCCTCCGCCGCCCTCGCCGCAGACCGGCTCTCCCACGGCCGTCCCCGCCCCACCCGCATCGGATTCTTCGGCACCGGACTGATCGCCCGCTACATCCACACCTTCCTCACCAGCACCGGCTTCACCTTCGAACAAATCGGCATCCACGACCTGTCCCCCGACAGCGCCGCCGGTTTCCGCACCTACCTCGAACAGACCGGCACCACCGCCACCGTCAGCCTCCACGACAACCCCGAGGAACTCATCCGCGTCAGCGACCTCATCGTCTTCGCCACCATCGCCGGCACCCCCCACGTCACCAACCCGGCATGGTTCGACCACAACCCCCTCGTCCTGCACATCTCCCTGCGCGACCTCGCCCCCGAGATCCTCCTCACCTCAGCCAACATCGTCGACGACGTCGAACACTGCCTCAAAGCCGACACCTCACCCCACCTCGTCGAGCAACTCACCGGCAACCGCGACTTCCTCACCGGCACCCTCGACGACGCCCTCACCGGCCGCCTCACCCTCCCCACCGACCGACCCGTCATCTTCTCCCCCTTCGGCCTCGGCGTCCTCGACCTCGCCGTCGGCAAGTACGTCTACGACGAAGTCGCCCGCACCGGACAACTCCACATCGTCAACGACTTCTTCCACGAACTACGACGCCACGGATGAACGTGCGCAAGCCCTGAACGGGCGAGCACGATTCCGCGACCTCGTTGCCCGATGAAAGGAATGGAGGCTCATGCAGCACTTATCCCTCGCAAGACCGTCGGTCAATTCGCCGCGGGTCAGCACACGACGCCACGGCCGCTGACGCAGGGTTCCCCGTCCCGCCCGACTGGGCGGAGGTTCTCGCCCGCAAGGACGAGAAGCCCGCTGCCACGGTCGTCGGACGTACCGGCAAGTGCCCTGCTGCAGATGAGGAGGCCATCGTGCCAGTCATATCCGTTCCGTATGACTTCAACGAGGACGAGCTGTATGTCGACCTTCAGTCGATATTCGGGCACTCGCTCTTCCTGAAGTGTGAGGGCTTCAACTTCGCGGGCTCGATCAAGTTGAAGGCCGCGATCGAGATGGTGGAGACCGCCGAGCGGGACGGAGTCCTGACGCCGGATTCGATCCTGGTGGAGTCCTCGTCCGGCAACCTCGGCGTGGCACTGAGCATGATCGCGGCGAGCAAGGGCTACCAGTTCCTTTGCGTGACGGACTCCCGCTGCAATCTGTCGACCAGGCTGATGATGGAGGCTCTCGGCAGCCAGGTGCACGTCATCGCCGGACAGGAGGCCAACGGCGGCTTCCTCGGCGCCCGGATCGACTACGTCCGCGCGCTGTGCGCATCGGACGACCGGTACGTCTGGCTCAGCCAGTACACCAATCCGAACAACTGGAAGGCGCACTACCGCAGGACGGCGCCGGAGATCGCCCGCGACTTCCCGGGCCTGGACGTGCTGTTCGTCGGTGCCGGTACCACCGGAACACTGATGGGCTGTGCACGCTACTTCCAGGAATGGCACCGCCCGGTGCGGATAGTCGCACTGGACAGCGTCGGCTCGGTGATCTTCGGTGGTGCGGCAGGCCGCCGGATGATCCCCGGACTGGGCATGAGCATGCGCCCGCCACTCCTCGACGAGGCGTGCGTGGACGAGGTGATCCTGGTCGAGGAGGCGGACACCATCCGCGCCTGCCATCGTCTGGCCAGACACGGATTCCTGTTCGGCGGCTCCACTGGCACGGTGGTCAGCGGAGCGATGGACTGGCTGGACCAGCACGGCCGGCGCGGACTCACCGCGGTGGCCATCGCCCCCGACCTCGGCGAGCGCTACCTCGACACCGTCTACCACACCAACTGGCTGCACGCTCTCTACGGTGAGGACGTGCTCGACGACGTGCTCGACGACGTGCTCGACTACGAGGACGAGCCGTCCACCGACGCCCCGGCACCCGACCCCGCGCCACCGACCCCGTACCCGGGCAGTCGGCAGCAGTAGGCAGTGGTGCAGCGCCCTGGGACGGGCACAGGTCCGTCCCCCCACTACAGCGGGATGTTGATGTCGAACACGCGTCCGACGGCACGAGGGGGCGGTGCGTCCAGGCTCTCCAGGACGTGGAGCATCGGGACGTTGTCCGCGGCGACCGCCGCGGTCAGGGTGTGGTGGCCCGCGCGGCGGGCCACCTCGGCCGCGTGCGCGGCGAGTGCGGTGCCCAGTCCCTTGGACTGCCAGGCGTCCTCGACCAGCACGGCGAGCTCGCCCACGCCCTGCCGGTCGGTCCGCATCACGTTGGTCATGGCGATGATGTGATCCGTGTGCTGCGCCGGGGTGGTCACCAGTGTGGTGCCGCGCTCCGGGTCGGACAGCAACCTCCACCCGGCGGACGAGAGCTCGGGTTTGCCGGCGTGGTAGCGCTGGGCCCGGCTGCCGGGGGAGCAGCGCCGGTGCAGCGCCTGGACCGGTTCGAGGTCGGCGGGGGTCACTTCACGGGTCCGGGTGGCGGTGCCGTCGGTCAGCGTGATCGGGTACACGGCGTCTCGGCCGGCGTCGGGCATGCGACGGTCTCCTGAAAGTGGCATACGGGAGTGGTGTGCCGGCGGACCCCGCGGGACGGGTGTCCGCCTCGGCACACGAGCAGTCTTTTGCCACCTCCCGCCCGACTCAAGGCAGGTTCTCGCCAAAGCGATTACGCTTCGCACTTCAACCATTACTGAGTGGAGTCGATCGCCGGTCCGGATCGCAGGGCCGCGGCCGACCGTCGCCGTTCCCCCGTACGGTGCCCGGGCGGACCGTCCGGCGGCGAGGGTGCGGGACGCCCGCCAGGCTGTGCCTCCGGCGGGGCGTCGTGGACCGGAGGCGGACGACCGCGTTGAGGCCGCCGCCCGGGGCAGGGATGAGGAGGGCCTCGCCGCCGCCGGCGAGGGTGAGGCGCTGTACGAGGGCGAGGCCGAGGCCGGTGCCGCCCTTGGGAGCGTCAGGGGCGCGCCAGAGGCGGTCGAACGCGAGGCGGCGCTGCTCGGCGGTCATCCCTGGCCCCTGGTCCTGGACCTGCACCTCCGCTCCGGTGGCGGTGAGTCGCCGGGAGACAGTCACGGCGCTGCCCTCGGGAGCGCTGCGCAGGGCGTTGGACAGCAGGTTGTCCAGAATCTGCTCCAGGGCCCCGGGCAGCGCGAGGACGGTGGCGCCCGGCTTGCCGATGAGGTCGAGGCGTACGCCCTGGCGCGCGTAGAGGCTGGACCAGGCGACCAGAACGGGGTCCAGGTCGACGGGTTCGGGGGCGTGCGCGGTCTCCTCCATCCGGGCGAGGGCGAGCAGGCCCTCGACCATTCTGGCGAGCCTGTCGGTCTCGGTCGTCGCCGCGGTCAAACTGCCGTGCAATTGAGACGGGATGCCGGGTTCCATGGTGTCCAGGCGCAGCCGCAGCGCGGCGAGCGGGGTCACCAGGACCCGGCCGCCGATGCGCTCCGCGCAGCCGTCGAACCTTCCTCCGGCTGCCGAAGCTGATCGACGCTCTGGAGACGGTCGCCGCCGCCGGGACGCCGAGGATCCGGCTCGATCTGACCGGGGTGGCGCACTGGGACCGTGCCTCGCGCAGCCGGATCGAGGAGTTCGTGGCCCAGCTCCGCGGCTCGGACGTGCGGGTGGAACTGCTGCGCCCGAGTCTCGGCGGTCCCGCCGTCGGGCCTATTGACGGACATCCGGGGCCGGTTCGAGAATGACACGTCATTCCGCCTTCCGTGTTCCGCCGACGTAAGAGGTGTCCCCGTGCCCAGAGGCGTGGTCGACAAGCGGGACGCGATCCTGCACGCCGCGGGGAAGGTCTTCGCCGAGCGCGGCTACCACGCGACCGGGATCTCCGACATCGCGCGCGAACTCGGCGCCGGACACGGCACGTTCTACCGTTACTTCAAGAACAAGGAGGACATCGCCCGGAGCGTGGTGGCGCGAGCGCTCGGCCGGGTGTCCGACGCCCTGTCCGACGAGGATCCCGGCTCCTGCGAGACCCTGCCGCAGTACCGGGAGCAGGTCAGGCGGATCGGCCACAAGCTGTTCGACCTCGTCGCAGCGGAACCGGAGTTGTGCCGCATTCTGTTCTACGACGCGATTGCGATCGACCGGTCCGAGCCCTCCGTCGCCGGCCGGGCGATGGAGGCGGCGGCCGCGTACACCGCCGCCTTCATCCGCAACGGACAGGACCGCGGCTTCCTGCGCCGCGATCTCGACGCGCACGTGGTCGGGCTCGCGGTGAACGGGATGATCGTGACCGGGGCCGTGCGGCTGCTGCATGTGCAGAACCCCGGGGCCCTGCGTGACCCGTGGATCCACACGGTGGAGTCCCTCATGTTCGACGGCCTCGGCTCCTCCTGAGCCGCAGGCTCGCAACGACCGTTCATTTCTTCTGCCCTCGAAGCGGAATGACGTGTCATTCCGGAAGGGAGAGCACGATGGTCCAGGTCGACGTCTTCTGGTCGTACGGCATCGGCGCGAGCTTCGCCACCGCCGCCGCCTACCGGCTCGGCAGCGACGCCGGCGCCCCCGGCCGCCGCGCCTTTCGATGGTCGGACCCGTATCTGATGGTCACGGTCCTCTACTGTGCGGTGCTGTTCGCGCCGAGCGGTGCATGGCTGCTGTGGGACTTCCCGGACTGGGAGACCATGCAGGTGGCGCACGGGCACGGATCGCTGCCCGCCTGGCTGGTCGCGCTGTTCGCCGCGACCAATGTGAGCCAGGGCGTGCTCGGTTACCGGGTCGCGGCGAGGCTCATCGAGGCCGGCCGTGTGTACGCCGCCTATCTCCAGGCCGGAGTGGGGTATTTCGGCATGTTCTTCATCCTCGTCCACGGCTGGGACGGACGGGGCTACCAGCGGTTCTTCTCCGCGGACCGGGAGACCTTCGCACACTGGCCGGAGAGTCCCGGCCCGGGAGAAGCCCTGTCCCGCGTGGGCGACTGGCTGGTCTCGCCGGTCGCGCTGACGCTCTACGGGATGGGAGCGGTGCTCGTACCCGTGATGCTGGCCGTGATGGCCTCGTGGCTCCGCTCGGGACGGAGTGAGTCGGGCACCGGTGCGGCACCGGGTCGACTCCGCATCGTGGGCGGGGTGCTGGGTGCCGTCTTCGGAGTGGCGCTGGGCAGTGCCGTGGCCTCCAGCGTCCTCGTCCATCTGCTCGGCTGGTGGCTCGGCGTCCCCGCCGCGGCGGCCCTTGTCGCCGTGCTCGTCGTGCGCCGCGGCACGGGTGCGGCCCACCGCACCTTCGGGCTGCTGGCGCTGCCCGACCGGGCCGGCGGCCGCCCGCGGAGCGTGCCGGCAGCGGGCTGACGACGGTGCCCCGTCAAGGCTTCCGGGGCTCGTCGAAGCCGGCGTAGTGGGCGGCGGCCACGTCTTCGCGGCCATGGCCCCGTGCGGTCGGCAGCGCGACCGAGGACGTCGCCCGGGGCCGCGAACGCCTCGTCCATGCCGCCCGCAGATGGTGAGACCCCCACTTAATGTGCATGCGCGATGCGCATTTGATAGCGTAAACTCGTGAGGTTGACGAAGTTCAGCGATCTGGCGTTGCGCGCGGTCATGCGTCTGGCGGTCGTCCGGGACGGCGAGTCCCTGACGACGCGCGAGGTGGCCGAGGCGATGGATGTGCCGTACGCGCACATGGCCAAGGCCGTGGCACGGCTCCAGCACCTCGGTGTCCTGGAGGCCCGGCGCGGCCGGGGCGGCGGACTGGAGCTCACCGGCTTCGGACGCGGCGCCTCGGTCGGCTGGCTGCTGCGCGAACTGGAGGGCGAGGAAGAGGTGGTCGCCTGCGAGGGTGACACCCCGTGCCCGCTGCGTGGCGCCTGCCGGCTCCGGAGCGCTCTGCGCGCCGCCCAGCAGGCGTTCTACAGCACCCTCGACCCCCTGACCGTGTCGGACGTCGTGACCTCCCCCACCGGGCCGGTCCTGCTCACCCTCACCGGGCGGGACACCGCCTGAGTTTCCCCGACCACCGGTCCCGGATCAGCGGGACCGCACACCCTATAATACGCAGATCACTTACCACTTTGGAGGGGTGTACTCTCCGAGCAGTCCGGCCCGTCGAAGCCGTCGAGGAGCCCTCCGGCGTCAGCGGCGTACCCGCACCGGCCGCCGGTGGACACCGGTAGCACCGCCGGGCGGGTGCGCGGACGACGACCCCCTGCTGCCCGAGCGGCAGGTCCCTCAGCGCACGACGACCCGTTCCACGAGCAGTTTCACCGCCGCCGCAATCGACTCCGCGTCGATGCCCGAGGCATGCAACTGCTCCTCCGGCGTCGCGGACGCCGGCATGTTGCGCACGGCCAGCCGGACGAGCCGCGGTACGGGGCGACCGTCCGAGAACGCCTCCGCCACGGCGTCGCCGATCCCGCCCTCCGGATGGTGGTCCTCCACGGTGAGGAGGCATGCTGTCGCCCCGGCCGCGTCGTTGAGCGTGTCCACGTCCACGGGCTTCACCGAGTACAGGTCGATCACCCGGATCTGGACCCCGTCCGCCGCGAGCGCGTCCGCGGCGCGCAGCGCCTCATGGACCGTGACCCCGGCGGCTACGACCGTCGCCCGGTCGTGGTCGCTGCGGCGCAGCACCTTGCTGCCGCCGACCGGGAACTCCTCGTCGGGCCCGTAGATCACGGGCGTCTCGCCGCGGGTCGTCCGCAGATAGCGGACGCCCTCCAGCTCCGCCATGGCGGCCACCAGCCGCGCCGTCTGGTTGGCGTCGCACGGGTACAGGACCGTCGACCCGTGGACGGCGCGGAGCATGGCCAGGTCCTCCAGGCCCATCTGGGAGGGACCGTCCTGGCCGATCGCCACACCCGCGTGCGAGCCCACGAGATTGATCCCGGCCCGGCTCACCGCGGCCATGCGGATGAAGTCGTGGGCCCGGGTGAGGAACGCGGCGAAGGTCGACGCGTACGGCAACCAGCCGCGCGCCTGCAGGCCGACCGCCGCAGCGACGAGTTGCTGCTCGGCGATGTAGCACTCGAAGAACCGGTCCGGATGCTCCTTCTTGAAGTACTCCGCCCGGGTGGAGTCGCTCACCTCGCCGTCGAGCGCGACCACGTCGCCCCGTGCCGAGCCTAGGGCCGCCAGGGCACGCCCGAAGGCCGTGCGCGTGGCCTCCTTCGTACCCGGATCGAAGCGGGGAAGCTCGACCCGCCCACGGCCCTGGGGCTGCTGGGGCCGCTCGGCCGGCGGGGCCTGGACCTCGACCCGTATGTGGCGGGGACCGCCGAGTTCCTCGATCGCCGCCTGCGCGTCCGGCAGCGGCTTGCCGTGCTTGCCCTCCTGGTCCTCCACGGCGGCGACACCGCGTCCCTTGCGGGTGGCGGCGATGACGGCGACCGGTCGCTCCCGCACCTCCACGGCCTCGGTGAAGGCCTTGTCGACGGCTTCGACGTCATGGCCGTCGACCTCGAGCGTGTGCCAGCCGAAGGCCCGGAGCCGGCGCGCGTACGCGTCCAGGTCGTGCTGGTGCCGGGTCGGACCGCGTTGTCCGAGCCGGTTGACGTCGACGATCAGCGTCAGATTGGCCAGCTTCTCGTACGAGGCGTGCTCGACGGCCTCCCAGACGGAGCCCTCCGCCATCTCGCTGTCCCCGGACAGCACCCATACCCGGTACGGGATCCGGTCGAGGTACTTGCCGGCGAGGGCCATCCCGACGCCGACCGGAAGCCCCTGGCCGAGTGAGCCGGTGGCGACGTCCACCCAGGGCAGCCGCGGCGTGGGATGCCCCTCGAGACGGCTGCCCAGCCGGCGGTACGTCAGCAGTTCCTCCTCGCCGACCGCTCCGGCCGCCTTGTAGAGGGCGTGGAGCAGGGGCGAGGCGTGCCCCTTGGAGAAGATCAGCCGGTCGTTCGCCGGGTTGTCGGGGTGGTCGAAGTCGTAGCGCAGATGGTGGGCGAGGAGCACGGCGGCGAGATCCGCCGCGGACATCGACGAGGTCGGGTGTCCCGAGCCCGCCCCGTCGGCCACCCGTACGGAGTCCACCCGCAACTGCTGGGCCAGTTCGCTCAGTTCTTCGTAGCGCATGTCACTCCTCTCGCATGTCACTCCGTGGGCGGTGCGCCGGGGAATCTGGCCAGTTCGGGGGAGGCCGTGTCCAGCGGCACGGACCAGGGGTGGACCAGGCCGAGCTGCACCGCCTGGCGCGGCAGCGCCGTGTCCAGCAGCCAGTCGGCCGCCACCCGCACCCGGTTGCCGGGCATCGCCGCGAGGTGGTAGCCGCGGGTCACCGCGCCCGCGAGCGGTCCGGACAGCGGTACGCCCAGCGGGTTCGCGGCCGCCTGCACGCCGCCCAGGTCCACGGCGAACCCGAGATCGTGGTGCCGGTAAGCACGAGCGGTGCCGTGTCCGAGGGATGCGGCGACGTTGCGGGCGGCGACATCGCCCTGACGGGTCGCGTGCTGCGCGGTCATGGGGGTCAGTTCGAAGCCGCCGTCGCCGTTCCCGGAGCGCGGCCGGGTCAGGTCGGGCACGGCGGCGGCGTCGCCGCAGGCGAACACCTCAGGGTGCCCCGGTACGTCGAGCCGTGGTGTGACGCACAGCCTGCCGCGATCGACGGGCAGGCCTAGGTCGGCGACGAGCGGATCGGGCCGTACCCCGACGCACCAGACGAGCGTCCTGGTCGCGACGAACTCGCCGTTGTCCAGCCACACACCCTCCGGGGTGGCCTCCTTGACGGACGTACGGGTGCGTATTTCCACCCCCCGGCCGCGCAGCACCCGGTCGGCGGTCCGGGACAGGCGCGGGTCGAGTCCGGGCAGCACGCGCGGCGCGATGTCGAGGAGCAGCCAGCGCGGGCGGGTGTCCGGCGAGCGCCAGGCCGTGCTCTGGGGCGGCCTCGGCCGGGCCATCTGGGAGTGGAGCGCGTCCGTGAACAGCTTGCCCTGGGCAGCGACCTCCGTCCCCGTGTACCCGGCGCCCACCACCACGAAGGTGCACCGCGCCGCGCACTCGCCGGCCTCGCCCGCGGACGCCGCCAGCTCGGTCTGCCGGGTGATGTGGTCGCGCAGAAAGAGCGCTTCGGGCAGCCCGCGAAAACCGTGGGCGTGCTCGCTCACTCCGGGTACAGGCAGAAGTTTGTTCACACTGCCGACCGCGAGCACGAGCCGGTCGTACGCCAGCTCCCCGGGCCCGCCCTCCGGGTCCGTGTAGTGAACGCGGCGCTGCGACAGGTCGACGTCTGTCGCCTCACCGAGCACGAGCCGCACCCGGGGAAGGGTGTGCACGAGTGACACGGTCACCCTCCGTGGCTCGAGGACTCCGGCGGACACCTGAGGCAGCAGAGGAAGATACAGAAAGTAGTCGGTGGGGTTGAGCAGAACGATCTCCACCCGTTCCCGGGCCAGCAGCCGGGAGAGCGTCCGAGCGGTCCGGTGGCCGGCGAATCCGGCTCCCACGACGACGACCCGGGGCACGGGGTCCCGCGCCGGCTTCCGGGACGTGGGCTCGGTCTGTGCGGACTGGGTCTGTGTGGGTTGCGTCGGTGTGGGCCGGCCCTGTGTGGGCAGGGCCTGCGCGGACGGTGCCAGGTCTTCGGCATGCACGACGAATCGCCTCCCATGGGGACAAGGGCGTGCGACGGACGGGCCAGACGTTCCGGGTGCCCGACCGCCGCCGTCGCAAACGCCTCCGTCGGCGTCCTCGTCGACGCCGTCGTCAACGCCCTCGTGAACCCAGCGTCCCTCTGTCGAACTGTCGCGGCCACACGAGATGCGATGCCGTCGGTGTGGTCACTCGAACCGCGCGGTGTCGCCTGCCCCTCGGCGGACGACCTCGGGTTCGCCGCCGGAGAAGTCGATGACCGTGGTCGGCTCGGTGCCGCAGTCGCCGGAGTCGACCACGATGTCCACCACGTGCTCGAGCCGTTCCTTGATCTCCCAGCCCTGTGTCATCGGCTCGTCGTCGTCGGGCAGGAGCAGCGTGCTGGAGAGCAGCGGCTCACCGAGCTCGGCGACCAGGGCCTGGGCGACGGCATGGTCGGGAATCCTGACGCCGACCGTCTTCTTCTTCGGGTGCAGGAGCCGGCGCGGCACTTCCTTCGTCGCGGGGAGGATGAAGGTGTAACTGCCGGGCGTTGCCGCCTTGATCGCGCGGAACACGTCGTTGTCGACGTACACGAACTGTCCCAGCTGCGCGAAGTTCTGGCACACCAGGGTGAAGTGGTGGCGTTCGTCGAGGTTCCTGATCGACCGGATCCGTTCGATGCCGTCACGACTGCCCAGCTGACACCCCAGCGCGAAGCAGGAGTCCGTGGGGTACGCGACGAGCGCGCCGGATCGGATGTTCTCGGCCACGTCACTGATGACGCGCCGCTGTGGATTCTCCGGGTGGACGTCGAAGTACTTCGCCATCCGCCGAGTCTAGGTGATCTGGGCATCCGCGCGAGCCACATGCCGTCACTCACCGTAATGACTTCGGCCTTCGGCATGCATGGTCGGACGTGACGGAGCTGCGCGGTCAGACCGGCCGCGGGCCCCTCGACGGCTCCATGCCGTCGCCGCTCGCCCGCAGCAGGCGCAGGAAGGCCTTGACGCCCGCGATGATCTCCTGGTTGTCGGTGAGGCGAGTCACGGTCGACTCGAACTCCCTGCCCATCGCCCCGATCTTCCGATCGGCCTCGTCGGCCCGCTCGCACGACGCCATGCCCAACGCGTCCACCGTGCGCCGCAGTTCGGCGAGCGCGTGGTACTGCTCCTCCGCCTTGTCCTCCAGGACCTTCATCCCGGCCTCGGCGCCGTGGACCCGCGCACGCAGCTCCACCACGTCGTCGCGCGGATACGTCACGTCCTTGAGCAACGTGCCCAGGCGCCGGCGGAGCTGTGCGAAGCAGGCGCCCGCCGGCCGGAAGAGAGTGCTCAGCAGGAAGAACCCGGCGAACCAGTAGCCCGTCACGCGCCCGGTCGCCAGGGCGACCAGCACCGCGGCACCCGCTGTCAGCACGTGTCCCGCCACGGCGACCCGCCGCATCATCCGCGCGATGCGCGCGGCCTCGGTGTCGCGCGCCTTCGGGACCTCCAGCCCTTTGTCCCGGCTCACTGCGATCTCGGCGATCACCGCATGCGCCCGGAAGTACAGGTTCCACGGCACGGTCAGCAGCACCAGCAGCCACAGGAGGGCGAGCACCCCGGCAGCCGCCCCCAGCACCACCTCCGGTGGCGCCCCTGCCGCACAGGCCGGAATCACAGCCGCGGCGGTCCCCACGACCACCAGTGCCGCTCCGAGGAACTTCCCCATGCCATCCCCCACATGAGAGTCCGAGGCGCGGCCGGTGCCACGCTGTGCCCCATGGTCCTGCCGCAGCCGGAGGCCGACATGAGTACGCATACTCAGCAAAGTGCCGCGGAGTCGCCGTGCGCGCCGGGACGGGCCGCGCCGGAAGCCCCGGCGGCCTCAGGGCACCGGCACCTCGAACCAGATGCGCTTCCCTGCCCCGAGGGGCTCCGCGCCCCAGGCCTGCGTCAGTGTTGCTCCACGATGACCAGGCCCCGGCTGCCGGGCGTCATTTACCAACGGAGTCCTGAAGGCCGGGGCCTCCTTGGAGAAATCAGGTGAACTTCTGAGCGACGTCTGCCGACAGCCCGTCAAGGTGCTGCCGCCTCCGCGCATGGGGACGCCTCTGGCCATCCCGAGAAGGGGCGACCGACGGTTCGCGGCATCATGTCGTGCATGACCTCTACGACTGCCCCAGAGCGTGTCCCTGTCGGCGGCGACCAGATCAAGGTCTGGTACCGGTTCGTGGCGCGCGAGGACTGGCTGCCCTACGACACCGAGGGTCTGTGGGCCACGCGGCTGAGCGCGGACACCGCCCGTGTGGCGAGCGTGCCCTTTCTGCAGGACGGGGTCGCCGAGGGCGAGGTCGTACGGTTCATCACGGACGCGGACGGTCACCACTGGGCCAGGGAACGGGTGGAGGCGTCGGGCAACTGCACCGTCCGGGTGCTGCCGGTCCCCGGCGGCCCGCTGGGGCGAAGCGCACAGGCCGTGCACGAACGGCTCGCACCGTTCGGCCTGGGCGGGGAGAGCTTCAGCAGGGAATTCCCCCTGGTCGCGTTGACCGTGCCGGCCGATGCCGACATCGAGGGAATCAAGGCACTGCTGATCCGGGGCCAGGAGGAGGGCTGGTGGCACTTCGAAGTTGCCTGTGTCACCGACGCCTGGCGAGCGGCGTAGCGTGCGGTTACCGATCACAGCACCGCCTGCGGGGCCGGCGGCGCGCCGGCTGTCACGCTCCCCCGCCACGTCCCGTGCCCGGTTTCGAGGGCCCTTGGAGAGCCGTCCTGGTGCCCTGGAGGCGTGTACAGGGCAGCGGCCGGCGGTGCGGCACGGATGAGGGCAGCAACCTGGTCGCGGGGCGCGTCGGGCTCCGCGGAGGCCGGTCGAAGGGTCTCCCGTCGAAGGGGCTCGGGCCGCGTCACGGGTGATCGGCCCTGCGTCGGGGCGGACATGCGCAGGCCCGTGCGAGCAGGCGGTCGACCTGCCCACCGATCTCGGCGGCCGTGCGCAGCGGATCGGGGAACAGGATGCGGACGTCCCGGTGTCCACGGGTGTACTCGCAGCGCAGCGTGAATCTGGGAAGCCCCCACGCCGCGGCCGTCCACGTCCGGACCTGCTTCGCGTCGAGACCGGGCGATCCGCACGGCCGTCGGGCAGCCGGCCCACGTCGATGCCGACGGGCAGGACAAGCTCGTGCTGCTCCTCAAGGGCATCGGTGACGAGATGTGCGCTCCCGGGTTCCGCGGCTGCGCCTTCCTGGGCACGGGTGCAACGTCCGGGAACGCATGAGCCTCCCGGCCCGGGCCGAGCGGTCCGCGCACGACCGGGGTCCAAGTGCCGGTGGCGGAAAGGTGACTTGGCGCAGGCTGGACAGGCTCGGATGCTGGCTGGCCCGCGCCTGTGCCGCCAATCTTTGCCCCCATGGGATCAACGAACAGACGGTGGTGGCAGGTGACCCTCGCACCGCACCAACGCTCGGTGGCCATCGCCACCCTCACAGCGGTTCTGATGGGCATCGCCGCACCGGGCGTCGCTCAAGAGCCCGGACATTCCCGTTCCACGGACGGGTCGCGCCCGTCCGTTCACACCGTCACGTTGATCACGGGGGACCGTGTCACGGTGAGCCGTTACGCGGACGGCCGGCAGGTGGCCGGTGTCCGTCCGGCACGTGGACAGGAGGGCGGCGGGTTCAGCACCCGGGAGATCGACGGCCGCATCCACGTCACACCGTTGGCCGCCGTTCCCTACCTCTCCTCGGGTCAGCTGGACGCCGCGCTCTTCGACGTCACGGGCCTCATCGAGCAGGGGTACGACGACACCCGCGCCAAGGAACTGCCGCTGGTGCTGCGTTACGGCTCGGCGGCCGCGGCGTCCGCGCGGAAAGCGCCGACCGGGGCGGAGCGCCGGAGGGTGCTCGACAGCGTCGACGGCGTGGCGGTCGATGCCTCCAAGGGCGAGCTGGACCACTTCTGGGACACCGTCAGCGGTTCTCCGGACAGTGCCTCACGGCAGGCGGGCGCACGCGTCGCGCAGCAGGCCCACAAGGCCGCTCCCCGTCTGACCGGCAGCCTGGAGAAGATCTGGCTCGACCGGAAGATACGGGTCTCGCTCGACCGCAGCGTGGCGCAGATCGGTGCCCCTGAGGTCTGGAAGACCGGAGCGACCGGCAAGGGCGTCAAGGTCGCCGTGCTGGACACCGGCATCGACACGGCCCACCCCGACCTCGCCGGCCGCCTGGGCGAGATACGCAACTTCAGCACGAGCGACAGCACCCGCGACCTCGTCGGCCACGGCACGCACGTGGCGGCGACCATCGCGGGATCGGGCGCCGCGGCGAACGGCACCCGCAAGGGTGTCGCGCCCGACGCCGAACTGATCGTCGGCAAGGTGCTGGACGACTCCGGTTCCGGCTCGTACTCCGACGTCCTGGCCGGCATGGAGTGGGCGGCCCGCTCGGGCGCCCGAGTCGTCAACATGAGCCTCGGCGGCCCGGCGTCCGACGACGACCCGCTGGTCACGGCGGTGGAGGAACTGACGACCGAAACCGGCACCCTGTTCGTCGTCGCGGCGGGGAACGAGGGCCCGGGCACGCAGACCGTCGGCTCGCCGGGCACGGCCCCGAGCGCCCTGACCGTCGGTGCCGTCGACCGCGACGACTCGCTCGCCGCGTTCTCCAGCCGCGGACCCGTCGGCGCGGCCGACGCGGTCAAGCCGGATCTGACCGCGCCGGGCGTCGGGATCGTCGCCGCGCGGGCCGCGGGCACGCAGATGGGCAGCCCGGAGAACGACCACTACACCGCCGCTTCGGGTACCTCGATGGCGACGCCGCACGTCGCCGGGGCGGCCGCACTGCTGGCGCAGCGCCACCCGAACTGGACTCCCCAGGCCATCAAGAACGCGCTCGTGGGCTCGTCGCAGGTGGTCACGGGTCAGGGCGTGGACGAACAGGGCGGCGGTCGCGTGGACGTGGCCGGCGCCGTCACCCGCAGCGTCGTCGCCACCGGCACGCTGAGCCTGGGTGCCCAGCAACCCGACAGCGCAGGCACGACGCGGGAGATCGCGTACACCAATGTCTCCGCGCGGCCGGTGAAGCTGGCGCTCTCGCTGGAGATGAAGCATGCCGACGGCACGCCCGCACCGGCCGGCGTTCTCACGACCGGCTCGTCGTCGGTCACCGTCGCCGCGGGCGAGACCGTGCAGGTGCCGGTCACCGCGCGTCCGGCCGGGGTGCCACTCGGCCGCTGGTCCGGCTATCTGACGGCGACCCCGGACGACGGCACGACCGCCGTGCACACCGCCGTCGCCATGACGGTCCGAGGCGCCATGCGGACCCTGACGATGCGTTTCGTCGACCGCGAAGGCCGTCCCGGGGTGGTGCCGGTCCTCGAGCTGTACGGCTCCGACCAGCGTTACGACGTGCTGGCACACGTCGCTCCGTGGATGAACGGCACGGCCCGGGTGACGGTCCCGGAGGACACCTACTTCCTCAAGGCGCTGGTGCCGGGCCAGGAGGTCAAGGGCTGGCACCTCACCCAGGTGATGCGGCCCGAGCTGAAGCTGAGCTCCGACATGGAGATCGTCCTCGACGCCCGTACGGCAAAGCCCATCGAGGTGCGTACACCCAAGGCGTCCGAACAGCAGGGGATGATCCACTTCGGTGCCTACCGGGCCTTCGGTTCCCGGAAGATCGCCAGTACGACCGTCGACTTCGACGCGGTCCGCACCGTGTTCGCCACGCCGACCGCCCGGGTCGCGAAGGGGGACTTCGAGTTCTACTCCCGGTGGCGGATGGTCGCGCCCCGGCTGCGGGCCCGGGCCCTGGGGGCCGAGGCTCCCGCGCTGACCCCCGTGCTGTTCAACTACTCGCCCGCCGTGGACGGCAAGCGCAGGCTCCCGCTGGTCTTCGTCGAGCCGGACTCACTTGCCGGGAAGGACCTGCGCGGCAAGGCCGTACTGATGCGCACCGACGGAGGACTCTTCGAGCAGGTGGCCGCCGTGGCGAAGACCGGGGCCGCGGCCCTGATGATCATCAACGAGTTCGCGGGTCCGGTGTGGCAGCCGTGGGTCCCCGCGGGTGAACGCGACCCGCTCATCACCATGCACGTACCGCAGGAACAGGGCGAAGCGCTCGCGGCCTGGCTGAAGCAACAGCGGACGGGCACGCTGGAGCTGTCGGGCACCTCGTCCAGCCCGTACCTGTACGACCTGGCGCTCGTCGAGAAGGACGTCGTACCGGCCCGTCTGTCCTACACGGTGAAGTCGTCCGGAACCGCGACGGTGGAGTCCCGCTACCACCGGCCCGGAACCGATGCCTGGTCCAGCGAGCAGCGTTTCGCCTGGCGCCCCTGGCAGGGCACGTCGTTCACCCTGGACAACCAGTCCTTCGTGAAGCTGCCCTCGACCCGGACGGAGACGATCAGCGCGGGCGACACGCTGTGGCTGGAAAGGGTCACGCACAAGTCCCCGTGGAACACCATGTTCTCCCTCGGTGGCGGCATGACGGGCGGTGTACACCAGTACGCCGCCGGCCAGCGGCTGCGTGAGGACTGGTACGGGTCGGTCGTCCGCCCGACCGCGCCGGCCGGGAACTCCGCCTTCCGCTCGGTGCGCACAGGCGACACCTTCGCACTGCGGCTCGCGGAGCTGACCGACGGCGAGGGCCGTCACTACGGATTCGCCGGCGACGACGAGACCGACCAGGTACGCACCCGGCTGTACCGCGACGGCACCCAGGTCGCCGACGAGCGGGCGCCGTGGGGCAGCTTCCCGGCCGCAGAGGGCGATGGCTCCTACCGGCTGCGGGTGGAGACCTCCCGCAACTCGCCCGCCTGGGTGTTCTCGACGAACACCGACACGTCCTGGTCGTTCCGGTCCTCGTCGCCCGCTGCGGGCCAGGAGGCGCTGCTGCCTCTGGTGCTGCTCGACTACGACGTCCCGGTGGACACCCTCAACCAGGTGGACGGTTCGTCCTCCACGAACCTGCGACTGACGGCCCGTCACCAGGACGGATGGGCGGGTGCACGCATCGCGGGCATGCGCGTCCAGGCGTCGACCGACGACGGCGGGCGCTGGACGTCCGTCCCCGTCTCGGCTCGCGGGAACGGCACGTTCGACGTGCGGCTGGACCGTGCCATGACGCGCCACGCGGACTTCGTGTCACTGCGCGTCGAGGCCTGGGACAGCGCGGGCAACAAGGTCGAGCAGACGGTGGTCCGCGCGTTCGGCGTGCGGTAGCCGAGAGCCCCGGGCGGTGTGGGTGACGCGATCACCCGCGTGGGGGTGGGGATCGCGGCATCGCCCGGAAAGGGGTGCGGCCGGCGGAGTACGCCGGCCGCACCTTCGCACCTCCGTGGTCAGATCCAGTTCCGGCGCGCGGCCTGCCATCCGAGCTGCATCCGGGTCGCGACCCCGGCGAGGTTCATCAGGCCCTGGATACGCCGCTGGACGGTGCGCTTGCTCACGCCGAGCTGGCCGGCGATGGACTCGTCGGTGATGCCCGCGACCATCAGCGACAGAAGGTGCTGGTCCTCGGGAGTCAGCGAGGCGGTGTCGGCCGTCAGTCCGGTCCCGCCGATCTGGCCCTCCGGTGTCACCCGCAGCGGTGCCCCGACCTCCCAGTAGCGCTCGAACAAAGCGAGCAGCGCCTCGAACAGGCTGCTGCCGCGGATGACGGCCGTCGTCACGTCCCGCGGGTTGCCGGCCGGGCCGGCGGGTGCAAGAGGGCAGATGGCGACGGACCGGTCGGCGATCGCCATCCGCAGCGGCAGTGCGGGGACGGCGCGCGCGGCCTCCCCGGCCCGTACGGCCCTGACTACGTTGTCGACGGAGCCGGAGTCGTCGAAGAAGGCCTGCTCGTACAGGACGCGGTAGCCGACACCGCGAGCCAGGGCGTCGAACTCGGCCTGGTTCGTCCCCGACGGCATCGCGACGTACTGCGCTCTGCAGAACCACAAGAGCTCGTGGCGGGCACTGTCCTGGACCTGCCGCAGCCGCTGGCGCAGGGCCTCGGCCCCGGTGACGATCTCTATCGCGTCGCCCGCGTCACGGTTCCAGGCGCTGCGGCGGTAAGCCTCCATGAGCTCGGACACGGCGACGCGGGCCTTCTCGAGGTCGTCGGCGCGGCGTTCGAGCCGTGGCAGCAGAGTCATGTCCGGCGGGTTCGCGGCGAACCGCCCGGGCTCTCCCTCCACACCGCGCGCCAGGCCCGTCTTCTCCAGGGCGCCGAGCAGCCGCCCCGTGGTTTCCTCGTCGAGACCCGTTGTCGCGGACAGCTCCTGCGCCGACGCCGTGACGGCGACGACGAGCGCGCGGTACACCTCGGTCTCGGCGGCCGAAAAGCCCACCGTCTCCAGCATGCTGTGTCCCTCTCCCATCACCTGCCGACGTGTCGGCGCACATCCTCGTTCGCCCCGCAAACTTCGACAACGCGGACCGGCACTCCATTCCCCGGCAGTGTGACTCACGCCTCCGGGAGCCCGGCGGCGCTGTTGACGGGACGCCCTGGCGTGCTGCTGAAGCCGTGGCCCGCGTCGTGCCCCGTGGACGCCCCCATGCCACGCGCGCCGATCGCGACGTACGGGTACGGAATGCCGACGAGACGGGTTTCACGCCTCGAGTGCCGGTAACACGATGACCACGGTGCGTGCTGCCGGTGGGGGCCGCATCGCCGCCTCCTTCTTCGCTTTCGTACACGACGCCGAAGCTGCGATCAGTGCGTGGAGCCACGGTGCGGAGAGACTACTCGGGTACCAGGCGCATGAAGCACTGGGGCGCGGTGGGCACCGTCCTCCGGACCAGGGGACGACGGTCCGGGCGGGCGGAGCTGCCTCCCGGCTCCTCCCGAGGGAGCTGGAGCGGTGGGGCTCGGCGGTCGGGGCGTACCTGTCCGCGCGGGGCTACTCGAGGCCGTACGGTATCGACGCCCTCATCGACGCGGACGGCATGCCGTACGCCACGGAGAGCAACGTCCGCCGGACCGCCACCACCACTCCACAGGCCATGATCGACCGTCTCGCCCGCGCCGCGGGGGTACCCGGCCCAGCCCGGCTGCTCGCCTCAGGACCGTCGCGCTCGGCCCGCACGTTCACCGACTTCCTGCGGCTGCTGCGGGCGGAGCGTCTGGCCTGGGACACGGGCCGGGGCGAGGGAGCCCTGCTCTACGGGGACGCGCCCGCCGACGGCCGCACCTGGCGGTGTGCCGTGATCGGCGCCGACCTGGCGCGGGTGGCGGAGCTGAGAACGGCCCCGTCGAGCGTCATGGCGCTTCCTGTGTGAGCGCCCGACTCAGCCCGTCGCATCACTTCGTCCGGGCGTGATTCCGGTCATCCGGGCTTGATGCGGCCTCGCCACCCTCCGGACTCGTCGCCACGGTGCTCGACGAACTCCTTGAAGCGCCGCATGTCGCCCTTGACCCGGCGGTCGATGATTCCGGTCATGGCGGCGGTCTTCTCCACGGCGCCGGTCGGTTCGACGTCCATCACGAGTTCCACCCGGGTGTGGGTGTCGTCCAGGCGCTGGAACCTGACCATCCCCTTCTGCTTGGTGTCCCCACCGGTGGTCCGCCAGGTGATGCGCTCGTCAGGGAACTGGTCGACGATCTCGGTGTCGAACTCCCGGCGTACGCCGCCGATCTTGGTGGTCCAGTGGGTGTGACGGTCGTCGAGTTGCCTGACCTCCTCGACACCCTCCATGAAGTTCGGGAACTCCTCGAACTGCGTCCACTGGTTGTAGGCAGTGCTGACGGGGACCTCGACCTCAACCGATTCCTTCACCGTGCTCATTGTGCGCCTCCACTCCGTAACTGCCGTACGAGCGGACTGCCGTACGGTCCGGGCACAGGCCAGCGGGTACCCCGATCCGTCGGGATCACCGCCTCTCCTGAGGATTCACGGATCATTCCGGCCGCCATCGCCGCAAGCGTCACTCTTCGTCCTCGTACTCGTCTTCTTCTTCGCCGTCCTCCACGGCCTCTTCCGCCTCGTCTTCGGGCTCCTCGTCGTATTCCTCCTCCTCGTCCCCCTCTTCCTCTTCCTCGCCCGTCTCCCCGCGGTATTCGCCCTCCTCCTCCGCTTCCGCTGCTTCCTCTTCTTCCAGCGCCTCTTCATGGCTGCGGACGACTTCGCCGTCGCGGATCTCTCCGCGCCACCCTTCGGGTTCCTCGTCGGCGAACGTGACGTGTCGCTGGAAGTGTTTGAAGTCCAGCCGCAGACGTCGTCCTTGAGCCCGCCAGAGATTTCCTGTCTTCTCGAAGAAGCCCGAGGGGTAGTACTCGACGACGAGAACGATGCGGGTGAGATCGGGCGTCAACTCGTGGAAGCTGACACAGCCGCGCGTGGTGCCTTTGGCTCCCTCGGAGGTCCAGATGATCCGCTCGTCGGGCACCTGTTCCTGCACCGTGGCCTTCCAGCTCCGTGCCGAGGGACCGACCTTCACCTTCCAGCCACTGTGGGTCTCGTCTTCCTGGGACACACTGCGCACGCCCTTGGCGAAGTCGCTGAACCGCTCGTACTCCGTCCAGTGGTTGTACACCGTGCGGATCGGCAGGCCCACATCGAGGACCTCCACGATGTTCATGGACTTGCCGCCGCCGGACTTGCGGCCGCCCCCGCCGAAGAGTTTCTTCGTCTTGTCCAGCACGCTGTCCTTGATGCCTTTGACCTTGCCGCCGATGCCACCGATGAGGGATTTCACCGCTCCGCCGGGAAGCGGCCCTCCGCTCTCGGCGGAATCGAGCAGTTGGTCGGTAAGATCGGCCAATCTGTCGCCGGCCTTGTCGGCGAGATTCTCGATCTGGGCACCGAGATAGTCCATCAGCTCGTCACGCAGCAGGTCCAGGCCCGAGGCTTCGTCGCTGGTGGCACGATCTGTCTTGGCCATGGCCCTACCTCCGCCGTCCGGCCGTCTTCTTCGCGGCCGTCTTGCGCGCCGTCGACTTCCGTGGCGCCGCTTTCTTGGCAGGTGCCTTCTTCGCGGCGGTCTTCTTCGCGGGTGCGCTCTTGGCGGCCGTCTTCTTCGCGGGCGCCTTCTTCGCGGCCGTCTTCTTCGCAGGTGCCTTCTTCGCGGCCGCCTTCGCAGGTGCCTTCGTCGCCGCCGTCTTCTTCGCAGGCGCCTTCTTCGCGGCCGCCTTCGCAGGTGCCTTCGTCGCGGCCGTCTTCTTCGCAGGCGCCTTCTTGGCAGGTGCCTTCTTTGCCGCACTCTTCTTCGCGGGCTCCCTGGCGGCCCTCTTGGCGACCCGCTCCCGCGGAGCGGGCTTCCTGGCGCCTCGCGCGGCTGCCCGGCGGCGTGGCGGTGGTTTCTCCTCTTCCTCCTCTTCTTCCGCTTCTTCCGGCTCTACCTCTTCTTCCGGCTCTTCCTCCTCCTCAGGCTCTTCTTCCGCTTCTTCCGGCTCTACCTCTTCTTCCGGCTCTTCCTCCGCCTCCGGCTCTCCCTCTTCTTCCGGTTCCTCCGCCTCCGGCTCTCCCTCTTCTTCCGGTTCTACCTCTTCTTCCGGTTCTACCTCCGGCTCCTCCTCTTCCTCCTCCTCGTACTCTTCCTCCTCACCCTTGCCCTTCCCCCCGAGGCGGAGCGTGCGCTCATGGAGGGAGTCCGCGAGATCGGCGAGCCGTCGGTCCGCCGCGGCAGTAAGGGCCTTGCGCCCCGCCTCCACCAACTCGCCCCGTATCTGTTCGTTCAGATCCGCGACTTGTGGCACGTCCTTCAGCTTGCGCAGGCCTTCCGTGGCCAGCTGCTGAGGATCGAGCCCGAAGCGGCGCCCCGCGATATAGGTCGCCATGGCGAAGGCGAGTCGCCCCTTCTTCGCGCGTCCTAGCACGTACCCACCCGCGACCGCAGCCGCGAGTGCGATCTTGGTCATGTCATTCATGAACTGACCCCTTCGCAAAGGGCGTTGGGAAAGCGGGCCTTCGCGACACAGGAAGGCTGCCCGCGCAGATGGCGAGCACGTCCCTATATGATGAAATTGTAGGTTCATGCCCGGCATGCGGCTTCCGTTCCGCTCCTCGGAGAACGACCATGGCCCCAGCAGAGCCCGCCAAGCGGCGGCGCAAGGACAAGGCCGCGTGGGTCATGCGCTCCGCGGCACAGCAGCTGGAGCTGTTGCTCGGCCGGCCGCCGGAATCGGTCTCGGCCCTGAAACCGACCGATGACGGTTGGGAGGCCCATGTGGAGGTAGTCGAACTGGAGAGGATCCCCGAGACCACCAGCGTGATGGCCAGCTACCGGGTGACTCTGGACAACGAAGGTGACTTGGTCGCCTACGAACGGATACGCAGATACACCCGGGGGCAGATCGACCGCAGGCTGTGACATACGGGCTCGGTCGGCGAAGGGAGGCACCGTGACCGTGGTGCCGCAAGGCGGAGGCACCGCTTCCAGGGGCGGTGGCACCAGCAGCCTGTACGACGTCCTGGAACTCATTCTTGATCGCGGACTCGTCATCGACGTCTTCGTCCGTGTGTCCATCGTCGGGATCGAGATTCTGAAGATCGATGCCCGCATCGTCGTGGCCAGCGTGGACACCTACCTGCGCTTCGCCGAAGCCTGCAACCGCCTCGATCTCGAGGCCGGCCGCAAGGCACCGGCGCAGCTGACCGACATCGTCGGCGACACCGTCGAGAGCGGAGCCCGCGGCAAGTCCAAGGGCGCGCTCACGGGCGCCGTGGACGCCGTCACCGAGACCCTCAAGGGCGGCGGACAGGAGGACGAAGCGGACGAGGACGACGAGGACGAGAAGGAGGAGCAACCTGTGGAGAGGCGGCGGCGAACGCCTCGGCGGACTTCCCGGCGTGCGCGGGAACACGAGGAGGAGTGAGACATGGCTGTGTACGTCTACTCCATCGCCGACAAACAGCATCCACTCCGGCTCGACGGTGTCACCGGGGTCGGGGAACCGCCCGCGAAGTTGCGTACGGTGAATGCCGGGCCACTGACAGCGGTGGTCAGCGACGCACCTGAGGGCCTGCGTCCCAAGCGCCGCGATCTCACCGCGCATCAGGCGGTCCAGGACAGACTCATGGCCGACGGCACGGTGCTGCCGCTGAAATTCGGTCTCACGGCGCCGGACGACGAGGCCGTCCGCACCGCCCTGGAGGAACGGGAGACGGAGTACACGGACAAGCTCCAGGCGCTGGATGACTGTGCGGAGTACCACCTGAAGGTGAAGCAGGACGAGGACGCACTTCTCCGCCAGATCCTGGAGGAATCGAGCGTCGCCCGGGAGCTCAACAACTCCATCCGCAACGGGACGGCCGGTCCCGACGCGTCTCTCGCGCTCGGCGAACTGGTCGCCGGGGAGGTGGACGCACGCCAGCAATCCCTGGCCGCAGGCGTCATCGAGGCATTGCGCTCCTTCGCCCGGGACGTGGAGCCCTCCCAGCCGACCGGCGAGGACTTCCTCAGCGTTTCCTTCCTGGTGCCCCATGACCAGGAGGAGCTCTTCCTCACCACCGAGCTGAGTCTCGCCGGCCAGATGGGGGACGACTTCGAGTTCCGGCTCAACGGCCCGCTTCCCCCGTACAGCTTTGTCTGAAGGTGATCCCATGGGCCTGCTCACCCAGATCGTGACCCTGCCCCTGGCACCCGTGCGCGGCGTCGGCTGGGTGATGGACCGCGTGCTGGAAGCCGCCGAGAACGAGTACTACGACCCTGAACCCGTGCAGCGGGAACTGGCGAAGCTCGAAGCCCTCCTGCTCGCCGGGCAGATCGACGAGGAGACGTTCGACCGGCGGGAGGACGAACTGCTCGACCGGCTGGAGGAGATCAGGGCGTTCCGGCAGGAAGGCCGCCGTCGTGAATGAACCGCTGGCCAACCGGCTGGGCTCCTATCCCTCCCGGGCCGCGCCGCCGTACGGCCAGGGCTCTTCGGCCAACCTGGCCGACATCCTGGAGCGCGTGCTCGACAAGGGCATCGTCATCGCGGGCGACATCCAGATCAACCTGCTCGACATCGAGCTGTTGACCATCAAACTCCGACTGCTGGTCGCCTCCGTCGACAAGGCCAAGGAAATGGGGATCGACTGGTGGGAACACGATCCCGCACTGTCGTCCCGCGCCCACGGAGAGCGGTCGCTCGCGGACGAGAACCGGCGGCTGCGTGCGGAGATCGAGGCGATGCGCAGGGGCGAGGCCCTGCCCAGGGGCTCCCACCGCGACGAGACGGCCCGCGAGGAAGAGCCCGGGCAGGCGGAGAGGCCCGGACCGGTCCGTCGCACAAGGAAGTCGCGCGATGACTGACCGCGTCACCTATGTGTACGCCGTGGCCCGTGAGGCGGGCGGGCTGGCGGACGCCGTCGCCGCGCTCACCGGCGTCGGCGGCGCCCCCGTACGTCTGCTGGCCCTCGCCCAGGGCAGCGGCCTGGTGCTCGTGGTGAGCCCGGTGCCGTCGCGGGACTTCCTCGAGGACGCCCTCAAGAGGCATCTCGAGGACCTGGAGTGGCTGGAGTCGGTCGCCCGCGCCCACCACGGCGTGATCGAGGCCGTGTCCGCCCGCACCACGGCCCTTCCCCTGCGCCTCGCGACCGTGTACCTCGACGACGACCGGGCGCGTGGCGTTCTGGACGCCCAGCGGGAGACCTTCGCGGAGCAGCTCTCGCGCCTCGCCTCGCACGTCGAGTGGGGCGTCAAGATCTACGTCGAGCCGTCGGGTGCGCCTGGCCCCGCCGAGGCGGAGTCACCGGCCGAGGACCTCAGCCCCGGACGCGCCTATCTGCGCACCCGCAGGGCGCAGCGAAGCGTGCGCGACACCGCCTACCGGTCGGCGCAGACGGCGGCGGAGCGGGTGGAGGCAGCGGGACGCAGGCACGCCGTCGACCGCGCACGCCACCGTGTGCAACAGGGCGAGCTCGCCACCGCACCGGGCGAGAACGTGGCCAACGACGCGTATCTCGTGCCTCGCGAACACGCGGAGGAGTTCCGGGACGAGGCGAGCCGTGCCGCGGAGGGACTCGAGGGGGTACGGGTCGAGGTCACCGGCCCGTGGGCGCCGTACTCCTTCGCCACCCCCCGGGAGACCTCCGCCGACACCGCGCAAGGAGCGAGCCCGTGACGGCGTCCGACCCGGTCCCGGCGCTCCCGTTCCGGACGCAGGAGGCGGCCGGCGCGACCGAGCCCCTGCCGGAGCGCCAGGTCGCCCTCATCGATCTGCTGGACCGGCTGCTCAGCGGTGGTGTCGTCCTGACCGGCGATGTGGTGCTGTCCATCGCCGACATCGACCTCGTGCGCGTATCCCTGCGGGCCCTGATCATGTCCATTCGCTCCTCGCCCGGTGAAGACGATGTCCGCTGAGGAGGCGGAACACCGGAACCGCCGCCTCGACCGCCTCGACGAGGTCGCGGATGCCGCTTCGCGCGCCTTCCGTCTGCTGCCTGCCGCTCCCGAGGACCTGCCCATGACCGGCAGGAGTTCGTCCGCACCGGCACGGAGAATCAGCTCCGATCCCGACACCGTCGAGCGCGACCTGGTCAGGCTCGTGCTCACCCTCGTCGAGCTCCTGCGCCAGCTGATGGAGCGACAGGCGCTGCACCGGGTCGACCAGGGAGACCTCACGGAGGAGCAGGAGGAGCGACTGGGCGCGACGCTGATGGTCCTGCACGACCGGATGAGCGACTTGTGCGCCCAGTACGGCCTGACCATGGAGGACCTCAACCTCGATCTCGGGCCGCTGGGCACCCTGTTGCCGCCCCCCGATTGAGTCGCCCGGGTGCGCTGTCGGCCCGCGCCGACGACGGCACGTGCCGGAGTTCAGCCGACAATCCGTGCGCCCGGCGCGAGCGGCGCGGTGTCCATGCCTGCGCGTGCGCGCAGTCCTTCGAGGAACTCCTGGATCGCCTCCACGGCGGTGTACCGCGGCTCCCAGTCGAGCTCGGCCCGGGCCCGGGAGCTGTCCATCAGCGGGAGACGCAGTAGGGCGTCGAACAGACCGGGTGAGGCGGACACCAGCCGCAACCGCCAGGCCGCCGAGAGCGCGGCCCGTACCGGTGACACGGGAATCCGCAGTTGGCGGGCCTCCAGGATCCCGGCGAGCCGAGCGGCGTCCAGGGGCGGGTCGGCAGCGAGGTTGAACGCGCCGCGGACCGGCCGCACGACGGCCTCGCAGTACGCGGCAGCAGCGTCGTCGGTGTGCAGGGCCTGGAATTTCAGACCCGGCAGATCGGGGACCGCGGGGAGCGTCCCCGGCCTGATCAGGTGCAGGGGCAGGAGGGGGCCGGCGAAGATGCGGCGCTGCTGGGACGCGGACTCCCGTTTGAAGAGGAAAGCCGGTCGCATGCGGACGACCCGCACGGCCGGATGAGTCTGTTCGAACGCGTCCAGATACCGCTCCACATAGGCCTTCTCGCGGCAGTAGGCCGCCTGCGGCCAGCCGTGGGTCGGCCAGGACTCGTCGACCGGGGATTCCTTGGGCCCCGGAGAATACGCGGCGACCGACGATGCGTGGATCAACACCGGTACCCCGGCCTCTGCCGCTGATTCGAATACTCGGATGCCGCCCAGCACATTCGTGCGCCACGTCGTCACCGGGTCGTGGGTGGGCTGGAACTTCCAGGCCAGATGGACGACGGCGTCCGCTCCGGTGAAGTGGTGGACGAGGTCCGCGCGGCCGGGGTCGATGTCGGCGGCCGCCCAGGTCGTTCTGTCGGGCTGCCATTCGGGGATCCGGCGGGCGATGCCGAGGATCGCCCCGATTCCCGGATGGCCGGAAAGGGTCTGCACCACGCTCGTCCCGACGTTGCCGGTCGCGCCTACGACCACGACCCGCAGCCTCGCTGCGCTCCCTGCCTTTTCGTGCGTCCTGTCGATCATGTCGGTCGCCTTTCACGTGAGGGGACTTCCGGCATCCGTGGAGTACCCGGACCGCTGCCCGATATGCACCGGTTTACGGCGCCCACGGGTGGGTGCACGATGAACTGAGGTGCCGGAGCATCTCTGAGCCCTTGGCACCTCGCCGATACCGAGAGGACAGCGATTCCCGATGAGCAAAGGCAAGTCGAAAACGACACAGCTGAAGGGCAAGATGAAGGAGACCTTCGGCAAGGCCACGGGCGACAAGCACACGGTGCGGGAGGGCCGGGGCGACATGCTGCGCGGCAAGGCACACGAGATGGCGGAGAAGGCAGCCGACCAGATCCGGAAGATGACCAAGCACTGACCGTGTGATGCCGTCGGCGGGGCGGTCCGCGCCGACGCCGGTGGAGGACGGTGGTCGCGGAGCGGTCCAGGGCGCGACCACCGTCGTACGCCGGATGTCGGTGCCGGACGGCAAAGACGGTCAACACCCCCGCAGTTACCTGTCGCAGGGGTCGGGAACGCCTTCACCTGGGGGTGGGCGGTGGGTGGAACCCTCCTGCCGTCCGGTCACGAAGATTTCCTTGACCAGAGGGGGGCCTTCCGTGCTCTGCGGTGGGTCCTCCGTCGTGAAACCGGCATGCGCGAGGGTGGCGAGGACCGCGGCATGGAGAGCCCTGTCGATCCCCGCATGCCCGCCGGTCCCGTCGCGCCCGTGACCGCGCCCGTCACCGTGCGCGCGGACGCTCGGCGCGAGCAGTTCCGCCGGTGCCTGCCAGGCGACGACGACTCCATGGGGGCGCGCCCGAACCGTCAGCCCCGTCGCGGCCCCGGTGTGCTGGAAAGAGGCGGGAAGACCGACGGCGACAAGAGCCCGGCAGACATCTGCGGCCAGCGACGACGCTCGGCTCTGCGCGTCTTGGGCACGCGGTGGCACACCGTCGGAACCGCGGCCGAGGAGCGCCGTGGTGCCGGTCGTCTCCATGAGTCGGCGGATCTCACGGCCGGCATTCACCACGGCCACGGTCCGTCCCGAGGCATGCCCCAGGGCACGGATCTCCATGAGAACGTCCAGTCCCGCCGAGTCGCAGAGGGAGACGCCCGCGAGGTCGAGGTCCAGCCCTTTCCCGCATGTGAGGGCCGCGGCGAGAGTCCGGCGCAGCTCGGCGGCGCCGCCCATGTCCATCTCACCGGCGACGACGGCGAGCGATCGGTCCCGACCGTCGGAACTGACGGTCACGCTGAGTCGTGCGCCGTCCTGCCGGGGCGTGGCCCGGCCGCGAGAACGAGAGGTCATGAGCGGACCCCCTCACTCCTGAGCAATCCGTCCGCTGGAGCAAACCTGCTCCCATGTTCGTACGACACCAAAGACACGTCAAGAGATGCATGAAATCCGATTCGGGCTTTGAAAAGCCTGTATCGATCGCCGTACGATCCCCTTATGGATTCGCCCATCCCGCGACGCAGCACATGGACCTTCTTGACCAACCACACCCGTGTGCTCTCGGCCATCGCGCGCGATCCCTGGGTCCGGATCCGTGATCTCGCCTCGATGCTCCAGTTGACCGAAAGAACCGTGCAGGCCCTGGTTGCCGATCTCGAAGAGGCGGGTTACCTCACGCACACACGCGAAGGGCGCCGGAACAAGTACCAGGTGATCACGGGCGGCAAGTTCCGCCATCCCGCAGAGGCCGACCGCGAGATCGCCTCGCTGCTCGACATCCTCGCCGGGTCTCCGGACGGGGTGCGGGGGGCCTCGGCCGGAAAGCCCGACGAGGGAGCCGACGAGGGCTTCCGGGACCGGTGATCCGGGGCGACGAGCCGCCCGGCGAGCCGCGACGACGAGCCGTCCGCCACGACCTCGGGCGGACCGCATGAGAGAGGCCCGGCCACCGCGGTCTCCGCGGTGGCCGGGCCGTCCCCCGTCCGCGCCGTCACCCCTGACGGGCCTTGAAGCGCGGCTCCTTCTTGTTGAGGACGAACGTCGTCCCCCTGCGCCGCACGACCTGGGCACCAGGCCTGGCCTTCAGCGCACGCAGCGACTTGCGCACCTTCATCGCTCCTCCTTTCCTCGCCCGCCGGGCGGCGTGACGCCCGGCGCACGAGAACGGCCCTGCCGGTCGACCACCCCTGTGGTTCAGCCCTGGGCCGCGTCCGCCACGCCGTAACGGCGCTCGAAGCGCTCGACACGACCGGCGGTGTCCACCACGCGGGAGGTCCCCGTGTAGTAGGGGTGGCTCGCCGATGAGATCTCGACGTCGATCACCGGGTAGGTGTTTCCGTCCTGCCAGTCGATCGTCCTGTCGGACCCGGCGGTCGACCGCGTCAGGAACGCGACGTCCGCGGCACGGTCACGGAAGACGACGGTGCGGGAGACGGGGTGGATACGAGGCTTCACGGTGGGTGTCCTTCCTTGACGCCTTGACGGCTGGTGCCTTGCGGCCTTCCCGGACCTGAGGCCCGGATCGGTCGGCCGGCCCTGATGCGGGTCGCAGACCCTCAGCGCTGTTCGCGGAACAGGACGTGCTCCCCCGCCACCGGGTCGTACTTGCGCAGCACGAGCCGGTCGGGGTCGCTCAGCCGGTTCTTGCGGGTCACGTAGGTGTGACCGGTTCCTGCCGTCGACCGGAGCGTCACGACGGGGCGAAGGTCGTTACGTGCCATCACTTTCCCCTTTCACCGGAGAACCGGGTGGATCAGCCGGGCGGTCCGCCTCCACCGGATTCGACAGGTGTAACCGAGCTATTGCTCATTACATTCCCGGGGTGGCAGTGCCCCGTGGGACGGGCGATCGGCCACTCGACCGACCCTTCTCTCCCGCTCCGTCCCACCCGCCCCACCTGCCGCGCCCGCGCTGTGCACACCCTGCGCCCGCGCCGCCGTGCGGTGGTCGCGACTCAGGGCAGGGGCACACCCCGTGCCGTCAGCCAGAGGTCGTACCACTCCTCGTGGGTGAGGTCCGGCTCCCGCTGCGCCGCGTCACGGCAGGCGCGGATGCGATCGGGCTGGACGGTGCCTATGACCGGGGCCATGCGGGCGGGGTGGCGCTGCAGCCACCACAGCAGGATCGTCTCCGGAGTAGTGCCCTTCTTCTCGGCCAGTGTCGCGATCAGCTGTGCGGTGGCACGCTCCTGCGGCGTCTCCTGGCGGCCGGTGAAGCGGCCCTGAGCCAACGCGCCCCACGCCTGGAGTTCGATGCCGTTCGCGCGGCAGTATTCGAGCGTGCCCAGCGGGAAACCGTTGGCCGCCGCCGCGGGAGTGTTCACGAGGACACCTGCTTCGAGCCAGTCGCGGCGCTGGAGACTCATCTCCAGCTGGTTGGCGACCAGTGGCACGTCCAGGCGCGCCAGCAGCGGCGCGATCTGCTCGCCCGACATGTTCGAGACGCCGAACCGCCGCACCAGGCCCTGCCGGTGCAGGGACGTCAACGTCTCGGCGACGTCGTCGGGGTCGGCCAGCGGGTCCGGCCTGTGCAGGAGCAGCACATCGAGGACGTCGGTACCCAGCCGGGTCAGGCTCTCCTCCACCCGGTGTGCGATCGTGCGCCCGCGCAAGTCGTAGATGCCGGGGCGCTCTCCGTCGGAGAGGCGGATGCCGCACTTGGTCTGCAGCACGATGCGCTCGCGCAGCCCCGGTGTGCGGGCGAGGATCTCGCCGAACACCGCCTCGGCCTTGCCGTGGCGGTAGATGTCGGCGTGGTCGAACGTGGTGATGCCGGCATCCAGGGCGGCGGCGATCGCCGCCTCGGCCGCGGCAATGTCCGCTGCCCCGTAGGGGCCGGGTTCCCAGGCCCCGCCGAGTCCCATGCACCCGTACAACAGGTGCCCGCCGCTCAAACCCGTGTTCGCAGTCACGGCGTCACCCTACGGGGGCCCGAGCCGCCGCCGCGTCCAGGCCCGCAGCCGTGCGGGAGGGCGGGCCGCCGGTCCGGTGGGCCGTGCCCGCGCACTGACCGGTGGGCGGGCGAAGTGCCGCATACGCGCCCGCGCAGGCGGCCACCACCATCACACAGCCCGCCGGTCCGGTGGGCCGTGCCCGCTCACTGACCGGTGGGCGGGCGAAGTGCCGCATACGTGCCCGCGCAGGCGGCCACCACCATCACACAGCCGGCGAAGACCAGCCCCGCCCCGCGCAGCCCGAGCCACATGGCCATGGCGCCGACACCGACCACCGGCAGGGAGATACCGGTGTAGGCGACGACGAAGAACGCCGAGATGGTCCCGCCCCGGTGCAGCGCCGGCGCGGCACCGCCGACCAGGCTGAGCGCGGCGCGGAAGGCGAGGCCCTGCCCCGTTCCGCCGAACAGTGCGCCCAGGACGAGCAGGGCCAGCGACTGGGTGATCAGCGACGAGGCCACCAGCATGAGCCCCACGACCAGAACGCCGCAGCCGACGGGGAGCGCACGGCGCGCACCGACCTTCTGGGTCAGCGACTGTCCGATCGTCGAGGCGAGGAAAACGGAGAAGACGACGGCGCCGGAGACGGCGAGATTGTGGACGCCCAGGGTCGTCGCGGCGAAGGTCGGTGCCACCGCCGTGAAGAGACCCAGCAGGGCGAAGCCGGCGAACGCCGCCACGGACGAGGGCACGAACACGCCCTTCACCTCGGGCGGCACGGATACGCCTTGTGGCGTCAGCGGCGGCCATCGCTCAGGGTTCTCGACGGTCTCGGGCAGCAGCCAGGTGATCACGGAGGCCACGGCCACCAGGCCCAGGTGGACCCAGAACGCCAGCATCAGCGGCCAGGGCGCGTACTGCGCGAGCAGTCCGGACAGCAGAGGCCCGCAGCCCAGGCCGCCCATGTTGGCGGCGGTCGCGGCGAATCCGGCACGCGCCTTCTTGCCGGGTCCGGCCAGTTCGATGACGGCGGCCGTCGCCGCGCCGCTCAGCAGCCCTGCGGCGAAACCCGACAGCAGCCGGCCGGCGAAGAGCAGGGGCAGGCCGCTCTCCAGGAGGAAGCAGCACGCGCTCGCGGCGGAGAAGCCCATCGCCGCGAGCAGGACGGGCTTGCGACCGACCGCGTCGGAGTAGTTCCCTGCCACCAGAAGGGCGGTGATGACGGCGACCGCGTACACGGCGAAGACGACCGTCACCATCAGCTCCGAGAAGCCGATCTGCTGCTGGTAGAGCGCGTACAGCGGAGTGGGCAGGGTCGTCCCGGCCATGCCGATGGCGAACACCGCGGCAGCGGCCGGATAGCCGAGCCGCACTGCCCCGTCTGTCATTCCCCGGTCTCCCCCGCCCCTTCCGGCCGCGCGAACGATCACGCCGTCACCATACGAGCGACGATCCGCCGGTCGCGTCAGGCACGGGGGCGTCGTGCACGTTCGGACGCGGACGGACACAGACGGACGCAGTCCGGCAGGGCGGCCCGGTCGGCGGACGCCGGCCCGGCCGGGCAGCAGCGCGTGCGAATCAGTCGCGAGCCGTGGGCAGTTCGGCCTCCACCAGGTCCGCCGCGCGCTTGGTGCCGCCCTCGCCCGCCATGGAGAGCTTGATCTCGTGCAGGCGGCGGGCGACCTCCGGGTCGTCGACCAGGTCGAGTACCGCCTCGCGCAGGGTGTCCGCGGTGGCCTCCTCCATCGGGACGTGGCGGGCCACCCCCAGGGACGCGAGCATGTCCGCGTTGCCGAACTGGTCCACCGCCTGCGGGACGGCGACCATCGGTGTCGCGGTGGCCAGGCCCTCCTGGCTGCCGCCGGCGCCCGCGTGGGTGATGAAGGCGTCCGCCTCCCTGAGGATCGCCAGCTGCGGAACCCAGCCGCGGACCTCGATGTTCGCGGGGATCTCGCCGAGTTCGGCCGGATCGACGAACTTGCCGATCTGCAGCGCCACATGCCACCCGGGCAGGTCGCCGAAGGCCTTCACGCACTCCCGGTAGAAGCCCGGCTGCTTGGTGAACGCCGAGCCCAGCGACACGAGCAGCACCTTCTCCGCGCCCGCCGGCCGGGTCCAGGTGGCCTGCTCCCGGCGATCGCCCTGGCAGGCGCCGACGAAGGAGTGCACGAACTCGTCGACCCGGTCGGCGTTCGGCTGCAGCACCCTGGGGATGAGGACGATGGACCGGCGAGGGCGCCCGACGAACGGGTCGGGGTGGGTGCCGATGCCGTTCTCGGCAAGCCACGACTCGAAGCGGGCGTAGTACGCCCTGCCGCGCTCGGTCGCCCTGAGTTCGGCCGTCATCGGCTCGCCGACCTCCTCCTCGTATCCGTCCCAGGCGACGAGGTTCGGCGAGAGCGAGACGGCGGGCACGCCCCAGCGGTGGGCGAGCACACGCGCCGCGTACGAGGTGATGTCGTGGAGGACGAGATCGGGCTCGTCGCCGGCGAACGCCTCGGCCAGCTGCGGCAGCGCCTGGATCGCGTCGCGCAGGAACGGCTCGATGTTGTCGATCAACTCCGTTCCCCATGCCTCCGGCTCGTCTTCGGTCGGGAGCGTGGAGGTGTAGAGCACCGGCTCGGCGCCGGTGGCGGCGATCTTCTCGGCGAAGGACGGCGGGATCGCGTAGCTGACGCGGTGCCCGCGGGCAACAAGCTCCCGGATCACCTCGAGGCTCGGGTTCACGTGCCCGTGGGCGGCGATCGAGAACATGGCGATGTGGGCGCGCGGGGAAGTGGTCACACCGCCACAATAAACGAGACGATACGTCTCGTACAACCTCGTGCGACGCGACAGGACGTCGGTCGCTCTCGCAGTCGCGCAGAAAGCTCAGGACGAGGATCGGGAAGAGAGCGGGAAGCACGAGGAACCAGGCGCCGCGGCCCCTGGGGGCCAGGTGGCCGCCCGTCTGGTCCGGTGATCTGCCTGACCGCGCCGTCACGGTCGTCGCCAATGCCACAGATTCGACCCATTTGCGCCATCGGGCCGGCCTGGCGTCATGGTGCTGACGGCCCGTCGGTTCGTCAACCCCACCTGCGAGGATGCGAGAAGCGCCGGCCGGAACGAGACACCGGCACAGGCGGTCGCGTATCCGACGAAGCCTGGCGTCTGGACGAGGCCTTACGTCTGGACGAGCTGGACCGCCGGGTCGGCGTCGGCGGACACGGCCTCGCCGAGCGCGTGCCGCAGCACCCGCTCCCGCTCCCTCGGATCGGTGGAAGCGAGCAGCGCGGCGAGCACGGCGATCCGGGCCTGGCCGGCGCGCAACGTGCCGGACGGCACGGCGCCCGCGGCCACGAGGTCGACCGCGCCGCCATGGGTGTAGAGCTCGGCGACAGGTCCGGCCTGGACCCGGGTGGTCAGGGCGACGAGCACACCGCGTGCGCCTGCAGAGGCGACCGCCTGGACCATCTCGGGGGTCGCGTTGCCCGCGCCGGTTGCCACGAGGACGAGTCCCTGCGCCCCGGCGTCCACGGCCGCGTTCAGCAGCAGCGGGTCGGCGTCGGCATGGTGCATCACCATGTCGACGCGGGGCGGGGTGCCGGGCATGCCGGGCAGCGCGAGCGCGGCGGGCCGCCGTGGACGCCGCAGCACGGAGACGCGTCCGAAACCGACGTTCCCGACAGGGGCGCCGGACGGGTCACCGAAGGCGTCGCGGGCGAGCGTCTGCGTCTTGACGGTGCCGCGGGCCGGGTGCACCTTGCCGTCGAAGGCGACCACCACGCCGAGACCCCGCGTCGTGGCGGCGGTCAGCAGCGCGTCGTGGAGGTTCCCCGGTCCGTCGCCGTCGGCCGCGTCGAGGGGAAGCTGGGCGCCGGTGAAGACCACCGGGCGGGGGTCGTCGTGGTGGAGGTCGACCAGGAACGCCGACTCCTCCAGGGTGTCGGTGCCATGGGTGACGACGATGCCGTTCACACCGGGATCGTCGAGCACCTCGTGCACCGTGCGCAGCAGGGTGAGCTGGTGCGCGGTGGTGAGGCGGGGGCTGTTCACGCTGAAGAGGTCGACGACCTCGATGGTGACGCCTTCGGGCACCGCGGCGGTCGCCATGACTTCCCGGCCGTGCGCGTCGGCGGCGAAACCCGAACCCTGCCAGCGGCTGGCTATCGTTCCACCGGTGCTGATGACGACGATCCGTCCCACAGTGCCCACTCCTCGTCCGTGCCGCAGGTGAGGCGGCGAATCCGACCGGGCACGCGCCCCGGCCTCGCTCGTGGCCCCGGCCGGGCTGCGCCCCATGGCTGATCCGGGGGTGGCCGGAGCAGTCGATGGCAATGATATGGGTCATTCGTCGCAATTTGATCGCCAAATTCCGCATCCGTGGCCGAGATCTTGGTGGATAATTGCGCGGTGGATGAGATCGACAGGGAAATCTTGCGTGAGCTTCAGAACGATGGACGGCTGAGCAACCAGGAACTGGCCCAGCGAGTGGGCCTCACCCCCTCGCCGTGCATGCGCCGCGTCCGGCAACTGGAGCAGGACGGGGTGATCCAGGGCTATCGGGCGATCATCGACCCCGAGGCGGTCGGCCGGAGCTTCGAAGTCCTCGTCTCCATCGAGGTCAAGCGCGACCGTGGCGTGGTCGAGGCGTTCGAGGCCGCCCTCCAGGACATCCCCGACGTCATCGAGGCTCACCGGCTCTTCGGCAGTCCGGGATGCCTGCTGCGTATCGCGGTGGCGGATCTGCATGCCTACGAGCGGCTGTGGATCGAGAAGCTGACCGCGCTGTCCGGCGTCACCGAGGTCAACTCACAGATCATCATGAAGCGGATCAAGGAGTCGCGCGGTCTGCCGGTGGACCGCTGACGCTGCCCCGCCGGGCGCGGTGTGTCGTCCGTCGTGCCCTGCTCACAGGCGCCCGCTGTCGCCGGCCGGATCACCGTGAGCACGGGCGTCCCCGCCGGCACATCTGCCGCGAATCCGCTTGCGGGCCCGTGAAGTCGGCGCAATCCTGGCGAGGCGGCCCCTTCCGTGGCCGCCCGAGGAGTCGATCGTGATCGATCCCGTACAGATCCTGTGGTCACCCGCCGGTGCCACCATGCCGTCGCTGGGTTCTCGCGCTCTGGAGGACGTCCACGACGGCGACACCCCGAACATCCGGATGCCGATCCGCATGCTCTCCGTCGACACCCCCGAAGTGACGGCCGGTTCAGCGGAACGGGCGGCAGTAATCGACGCGGAGTTCTTGCAACTCGCGGAGTGGATCCGTCGGGGCGACGCCCCGATCTCCCCCGGCCTCGCGGACTTCCTCCTCCCCAAGCTGGAGACGGGCCGGGCAGCGAGCCTGCATTTCCAGCAGGGCACGCAGGCGTCCGAATTCTCCAAGGCCAACATCGCCCGGCGGCTGGCCCGCCCGAACGGCCGGCCCAGGAATCTCTACATCCATACGGCCGACGCCCCCTTCGACGACAACCACCGTCTGCTGGCGTACATCGCTCCCAACTACTCGGCGAAGGAACGCACGACGATGCCGAGGGCGGAGCGCTCGACCTTCAACCTCGACCTGGTGAAGGCGGGCTGGGCGGCGCCCTTCGTCATCTACCCGTCGATCCCCGGTGAGCTGGATCTGCCCCTGCTGCTGGCCGAGGCCGACCAGGCGGTGGCGGAGGGCCGGGGCATCTGGGCGTCGGACGAGACGCTGCTGGCGTACGAGTACCGCGCGGTCGAGAAGCTCCACGACATCACGAAGAAGAAGGTGGAGGGCCGCCCGCTCGCCCCGCGTGAACTGTTCGCGTGGCGAAGCCGGTACTGCGTCGACATGCGCAACTGCGTGCTGCACGGCCCGGAGGGCTATGTCGAGGTGCCGCCGGTCTACCGGCTGTGGCTGTGGCCGCAGGATGTGCAGGAGGCGATGGGGCGACTGAACCTGCGGCCGTCGCCGAAGCTGGTGGGCGCGGAATAGCGGTGCGGCGCGCGGTGCGTGGTCAGCAGGTGGACCTGTGTACGACGCGCGGTCACCCCCCGAAGGGAGCGCCGGGCAGCCCCTCGCCCGCGTCCCGCAGCACCAGCACGGAGCCGGAGAGCGGGTGCGGGCGGGTCAGGCCGGTGCGGGCCGTGGTGATGTAGAGGTCACGGAGGCCGGGGCCGCCGAAGACGCAGGCCGTGGGGCGCCGCACGGGGAGTTCGACGGTGCGGTCCAGGTCACCGCGCGGGGTGTACCGGCGGATCTGGGCGCCGCCCCAGAGGGCGACCCAGACACAGCCGGCCGCGTCGACCGTGAGTCCGTCCGGGACTCCGGCGGCGGGCTCGACGGCCGCAAACGGTCGCCGGTGGGTGGCGAGTTCGGCTCCGGTCGGGCAGACGTCGATCCGGCGGGTGGGGCTGTCTATGTAGTACATGAGCGTGCCGTCCGGGCTCCAGCCGATGCCGTTGCTGACCGTCACCTCGGGGAGCATCTCAACGGCGGTCCCGTCGGGGGCAAGGCGGATCAGGTTGCCGCCGCCGGGCGCCTCGTCGTAGCGCATGGTGCCCGCCCACAGCGCGCCGTCGGGAGCGACGGCCGCGTCGTTGCCGCGGCGGCCCGGTACGGGGTCGTGCAGCAGCCACGAGAACGCCCCGTCCTTGTCGTACCGGCCGATGCCGTCCCTCAGATTCACCACCAGCCCGCCGCCGGCCAGCGGCTTCGCCGCACCGACGTGCTGCTCGGTGGCCATGACTGCGCGGTGGCCGCTCTCCGGGGCGTAGGTGTGGACGCGCGAGCCGAGGATGTCCACCCAGATCAGCCGCTGGGCGGCCGGGTCCCAGGTGGGGCCCTCGCCCAGTTCGGCGTGCTCGTGGACTGCGATCTCGGCCTTCATCGGGTGGCCCGGTGGCCGAGCCGTACGGAGAGGTCGGCGGCACCCTTCGCGGCCAGCTCGGCGAGCTCGGTCTCGCGCTCCTCGCTCCACCGGATCATGGGGACGGAGACGGAGAGCGCGGCGACGACCCGCCCAGCACTGTCGCGTACAGGTGCGGCGACACAGCTGACGTCGGGGTTGGACTCCTGGTGTTCGGTGGCGATGCCCCGCTCGCGGATCGCGTCGAGGACCACGCGCAGTGCGTCGGGATCGGTGATGCTCCCGGGAGTCATCGCGACCAGTTCGCGCCCCTCGATGCGGCTGTCGAGCTCGGCCGGGGGCAGGGAGGCGAGCAGCATCTTCCCGACGGCGGTGCAGTGCGCGGGGAGTCTGCGGCCGGCGGCCGAGACCATACGGACCGCATGGGTGGAGTCCACCTTGGCGATGTAGATGACGTCGGTGTCCTCGAGGAGCGCGACATGGACGGTCTCGTCGCAGGTCTCGGCGACCTCGCGGGCCACCTGCCGGCCCTCGGCGGCGAGGTCGAGCTGTTCCGCGTACCGGCTGCCGAGCTGGTAGATGCGGACGCCGAGGCGGTAGCGGCCGGGCTGTTCGGGGACGGGCATCAGGTAGTTGCGCGCCGCCAGTGTGGTGAGCAGCTCGTGCACGGTGGTGCGCGGGAGTTGGAGCTTGCGGATGACCTCCGGTGCGGAGAGTGTTCCGTCGCTCGACAGGAACAGCTCGAGTATGTCCAGCGCCCGGCTCACCGCGGGAACGAGGCGTCCCATGGCCGTCCACCACCCTCATCGCTCTTGATGTTCGAAACTCCGGCCATTGGCCGGTATGGCGAACACAGGCTATCCACAGCTCACTTCACCGGGCAATGGCCGCGCGGACCATTGACACCTCCCGGAACAGCCGCTTACGGTCACGCCTACATTTCGAACGCGTGACGAAATACCGAACAGATTCTAGGGGCAACTGCCGTGCGCATCACGGGAATCAGTACTCACGTCGTCGGGACCCCCTGGCGCAATCTCACCTATGTGCTCGTGCACACCGACGAGGGACTCACAGGTGTCGGCGAGACCCGCATGCTCGGCCGCACCGACGCGCTGATCGGCTACCTCCGTGAGGCCGAGGCCAACCACATCGCCGGCTCCGACCCGTTCGCGGTGGAGGACCTCGTACGCCGCATGAAGTACGGCGACTACGGGCGGGCCGGCGAGATCGTCATGTCGGGCATCGCGGTGATCGAGACGGCCTGCTGGGACATCAAGGGCAAGGCGCTCGGGGTGCCGGTCTGGCAGCTGCTCGGCGGCAAGGTGACCGACAAGGTCAAGGCCTACGCCAACGGCTGGTACACGACCGAGCGGACCCCGGAGGCGTACCACAGGGCAGCCCGCGCGGTGATCGAGCATGGATACCTGGCACTGAAGATCGATCCGTTCGGCACGGGGCATTTCGAGCTGTCGCACCAGGACACTCTGTATGCGATCTCTCTGATCGAGGCGGTACGGGACGCCATCGGGCCGGACGCCGAGCTGATGCTGGAGATGCACGGCCGGTTCTCGCCCGCGACGGCCATCCGGCTGGCCGGGGAGCTGGCGCCGTTCCGTCCGGCCTGGCTGGAGGAGCCGGTACCGCCGGAGAACCTCAAGGCGCTGGAGAAGGTCGCCGCGAAGGTGGACATCCCGGTGGCGACGGGTGAACGCATCCATGACCGGGTCGAGTTCCGCGAGCTGTTCGAGAGCCAGGCCGCCGACATCATCCAGCCGGACGTGGGCCACCTCGGCGGTATCTGGGAGACGCGGAAGCTGGCCGCGACCGCGGAGACCCACTACATGCTGGTCGCCCCCCACAATGTCGGCGGCCCGGTACTCACCGCCGCCTCGCTCCAAGTGGGGTTCAGCACCCCGAACTTCAAGATCCTCGAGCACTTCAACGACTTCGCGGACGCGGAGATCAAGAAGGTGGTGAAGGGAGCTCCGCAGGTGGTGGACGGCTATTTCCACCTGTCGGACGCACCGGGCCTCGGCGTCGAGCTCGACACGGACGCCGCGGCGGAGTTCCCGCAGCAGCAGGCCCGCTTCGACCTGTGGGCCGACGGCTGGGAGCAGCGCAATCCGTCGCGAGGCGGCGGCAGATGACGGGCGCGCCGAGCGGAGCGGGGCACGCCGTCGTACTCGACGCACCGGGACAGCACCGGCTCGTCCCTCACGAGCCGGCCCCGCCCGGACCGGGGGAGGCTCTCGTCCGCGTGCACGCGAGCGGCATCTGCGGCAGCGACCGCGAGATGTACCAGGGCAACCGGCCCGAGGGGTACGTGCGTTACCCGGTCACCCCCGGCCACGAGTGGTCCGGCACCGTCACCGCGGTCGGCGCCGGGGTGCCGCCGGAACTCGTCGGCAGGAAGGTGGTCGGGGAGGGCTTCCGCAACTGCCAGGTGTGCGACCGGTGCCACGACGGGGAGACCACGCTGTGCACGGCCGGATACGAGGAGACCGGGTTCACCCGGCCGGGCGCGATGGCGCCGACACTGACGCTTCCGGCACGACTGCTGCACGCGCTTCGGGATGACGCCGATCTGACGGCCGCTGCCCTGCTGGAGCCCGCTGCGTGCGTGGCGGCCGCTGCGCTCGTGGCGCGACCGCGGCCGGGTGAGCGCGTCGCGGTGATCGGCGCAGGCACCCTTGGGCTGATCGCCGTCCAGCTGCTGGCCGCCTCGTCCCCCGCCGAGCTGTACGTGGTGGAGCCGAGGCGTGAACGTGCCGAGCTTGCAGGGAAGTTCGGGGCCACTCCGGTGACCGAACCGGAGGAGCTGGCCGGCTTCGACGTCGCCGGGGGGTGCGATCTGGTGGTGGAGGCCGCCGGGGCGGCCGGCTCCGCCCGCGACGCGGTGAGGTTCGCCCGGCGTGGCGGCCGGGTCGTCCTGACCGGCATCCCCGCGCCAGGAGCCCTCGGCCTTGATCCGGCATCGCTCGTCACCCGCCGCCTGACCGTGCACACCGTCTTCGGCGCGCCACCCGCCGCCTGGTCCCACGCGGTACGGGCCTTCGGGGCAGGCCTGCTCGACCTCGCTCCACTGGTCACCCACGAGCTGCCGCTCACCGCGTTCCCACACGCGATCGAGCTGGTGGGATCGGGCGATCCCAAGGTCGGCAAGGTACTTCTGCGGCCCTGATCCGCGCGCCGGCACGAGCGCGTGACCGCCCGCGCCGGCGCGCCTCCAAAGACTCGAACCGCATCCGAAATATCGAACATGAAGGACTGCCCGTGCCCGACGTTCCCCCTTCCACTCCCCGCCGCCCCGGGGAACACGCGCTCGCCTCCCTCGGCCTCGGCACCCCCGCGCTCTCGCCCGCCGATGCCTCCCCGCACTCCTTCCCCGACGGGGGCAGCTGGCGTACCGAGGTTCCCTCCGTGGAGGGACCGGAGGCGCTGGACGCGGTCCTCGAGGAAGCCACGCGGCTCGATGTGCCGGTCCATCGCATCAGCCAGGGCAGCGGCATCTGGATGCTCACCGACGCCGAAATAGCCGAGATGGTGGACGCGGCGGCCGAACACGACATCGAGCTCTGCCTGTTCACCGGCCCCCGCGGCACCTGGGACATCGGCGGCTCGGTACGTACCGACTCGCGCGGCGGCGGTCTGCGCGCCCGCGGCCACGACGCCGTCGCCGGCTGTGTGGAGGACGCCGTCCGCGCCACCGAACTGGGCGTGCAGTGCCTCCTGGTGGCGGACGAGGGCGTGCTGTGGACGCTGCACCAGGCGCGGCGGCGGGGCATCATCCCGGCGGACACCACGCTCAAGGTCTCGGCCCTGATCGGCCCGGTCAACCCGGCCGCGTACGCCGTCCACGAGCGCCTGGGTGCCGACTCGGTGAATGTGCCGAGCGACCTGCCGCTCGCCCACCTCACCGAGATCCGCCGGGTCAGTGCCGCGCCGATGGACATGTACATCGAGGCACCCGACGACCTGGGCGGCTACGTCCGGATGTACGAGGTCGCCGAGCTGATCCGCCGCGGCGCCCCGTTGTATCTGAAGTTCGGCCTGGCGAAGGCGCCCTCGATCTATCCGTCCGGCCTGCATCTGCGCGAGACCGTCCTGGCGACCGCCCGTGAACGGGTGCGCCGCGGCCGGCTCGCCCTCGATCTACTGGCCCGGCACGGCGCGGACGGCGGAATGTCGCCGCTCGGATCCCGGCTGCCAGGCACCCTGAACCGCTTCCCGGACACCACCCACGAGACCGACAAGGACTGATGATCATGCCTATCCGCAGAGCCGCCACTGCCACCGCCCTCGCGACCTGTCTCGCGCTCGCCCTCGCCGCATGCGGTCAGAGCGGCGCGGGCGGCAGCAAGGAGGAGAAGGACGCCAAGGACCTCAACGTCGGCATCGCCATGCCCACCAAGTCCTCCGAGCGCTGGATCGCCGACGGCAAGAACATGGTCACCAGCCTGGAGAAGTACGGGTACAAGACCACGCTCCAGTACGGCGAGGACGACCCTGACCAGCAGGTCTCGCAGATCGAGAACATGATCACCCAGGGAGTGGACGCGCTGGTGGTCGCGGCCATCGACGGCCGGGCACTCGCCAATGTCCTCCAGCAGGCGGCGGACGCCAAGATCCCCGTGATCTCCTACGACCGTCTGATCCTCGGCTCGCCGAACGTCGACTACTACGCCTCCTTCGACAACGAGAAGGTCGGCGAGCTCCAGGGCGGCTACCTCGTCGACAAGCTGGGCCTGAAGGACGGCAGCAACAAGGGCCCCTTCAACATCGAGCTGTTCGCCGGCTCGAACGACGACAACAACACCCGCTACTTCTTCCAGGGCGCCATGAACGTTCTGCAGCCGTACATCGACAAGAAGCAGCTGGTCGTCAAGTCCGGCCAGACCCGGCTCAACCAGGTGACCACCCTGCGCTGGGACGGCGGCACCGCCCAGAAGCGCATGGACGACCTGCTCACTTCCTCGTACGCCAAGGACCGGGTGGACGCGGTCCTCTCCCCGTACGACGGCATCTCCATCGGCATCCTGTCGGCGCTGAAGTCCGACGACTACGGCAGCGCGAGAAAGCCGCTGCCCATCGTCACGGGGCAGGACGCCGAGGTGGCCTCGGTGAAATCGATCATCGCGGGCGAGCAGACCCAGACCGTCTACAAGGACACCCGCGAGCTGGCCAAGGTCGCGGCACAGATGGTCAATGCGCTGCTCGATGGCAAGAAGCCCGAGGTCAATGACACCGAGACGTACAACAACGAGAAGAAGGTCGTACCGGCCTTCCTCCTGGACCCGGTGAACGTCGACAAGAGCAACTACCAGAGCGTGCTGGTCGACTCCGGCTACATCAAGGCGAGCGACCTCGACTAGCCAGGGACTTTCCGCACTCCGAGGAGATTGGCAGGCACGACCATGGCGGGACCCGTCCTGGAAATGCGTTCGATCATCAAGACCTTTCCCGGCGTCAAGGCGCTGTCGGACGTCTCCCTGACCGTCCGTGCGGGCGAGGTCCACGCCATCTGCGGGGAGAACGGCGCCGGCAAGTCGACGCTGATGAAGGTCCTCAGCGGCGTCCATCCGCACGGCAGTTACGAGGGGGAGATCCTCTTCCAGGGTGAGCCGTGCCGGTTCAGGGACATCGGGGCGAGCGAGAAGCGCGGCATCGTGATCATCCACCAGGAGCTCGCCCTGGTGCCGTATCTCTCCATCGCGGAGAACATCTTCCTCGGCAACGAGCACGCCACACGGGGCGTGATCAGCTGGCACAAAACGCTCCGGCACGGCGCCGCGCTGATGCGGCGGGTGGGTCTGGACGAGCATCCGCAGACGCGGGTCGCCGACATCGGCGTCGGCAAGCAGCAGCTGGTGGAGATCGCCAAGGCGCTGTCCAAGGAGGTGAAGCTGCTGATCCTGGACGAGCCGACCGCCGCGCTCAACGACGAGGACAGCGGCAAACTCCTTGACCTGATCGAGGAGTTGAAGAGCCAGGGCATCACCTCGATCATCATCTCGCACAAGCTCAACGAGATAGCCCGGATCGCGGACTCGGTGACCATCATCCGGGACGGCCGATCCATCGAGACCCTCGATGTGAAGGCCCCGGAGACCACCGAGGAGCGGATCATCCGCGGCATGGTGGGCCGCGACCTGGACCACCGCTTCCCCGAGCGCACTCCGCACCAGGCGGAGGCCGGTGCGGCACCGGCGTTGGAGATCCGGGACTGGACCGTGCACCACCCGATCGACCAGCACCGCAAGGTCGTCGACGGAGTCTCGCTGAACGTACGGCGCGGGGAGATCGTCGGCATCGCGGGCCTGATGGGGGCGGGCCGCACCGAGTTGGCGATGAGCGTGTTCGGGCGCAGCTACGGGCGGTACGGGGGCGGCACGGTCCTCAAGGACGGCGTGGAGATCCGTACCCGTACCGTTCCCGAGGCGGTCGGACACGGGATCGCGTACGTCACGGAGGACCGCAAGCACTACGGGCTCAATCTGATCGACACCATCAACCGCAATGTCTCGCTGAGCGCCCTGTCCAAGGTCGCCCGGCGCGGCATCGTCGACGAGCACGAGGAGCGCAGGGTCTCCGAGGGCTACCGCCGGACCATGAACATCAAGGCTCCGACCGTCTTCGAGCCGGTCGGCAAGCTCTCGGGCGGCAACCAGCAGAAGGTCGTCCTCAGCAAGTGGATCTTCGCGGGCCCCGAAGTCCTGATTCTGGACGAGCCGACCCGCGGCATCGACGTGGGCGCCAAGTACGAGATCTACACGGTCGTCGACCGGCTGGCCGCCCAGGGCAAGGCAGTCCTCTTCATCTCCTCGGAACTCCCCGAGCTGCTCGGTATGTGCGACCGCGTCTACACCATGGCCTCCGGCCGGCTCACCGGTGAGGTGGCCCGCGCCGAGGCGACCCAGGAGTTGCTGATGCGGCACATGACCAAGGACACCGTCTCTCACGTTTCCCAGAACGACAGGAACAAGGGGTAGCACCCATGAGCGCCAATCTCACGGCCGAGACCGAGGCCGACCCGGCCGGCAGCCGGCCGGGACCGGGCCCCGGCGTCGGCCGCCTGATCCTCGACGGGCTGCGCGGCAATACGCGGCAGTACGGCATGCTGATCGCCCTCGGCCTGATCGTGGCCCTGTTCGCGGTCTGGACCGGCGGCGATCTGCTGCTGCCGCGCAATGTCTCCAACCTGGTCCTGCAGAACAGCTACATCCTCATCCTGGCGATCGGCATGATGATCGTCATCATCTCGGGCCATATCGACCTGTCGGTCGGCTCGCTCACCGCGTTCGTCGGTTCGGTGGCGGCGGTGCTGATGGTCGAGCACAGGATGGCGTGGCCGCTGGCGGTGGTGCTGGTGCTCCTGCTCGGGGCGGCAGCAGGTGCGATGCAGGGCTTCTTCATCGCGTACCTCGGCATTCCGTCGTTCATCGTGACCCTCGCCGGAATGCTGCTCTTCCGCGGTCTCACCGAGATCTTCCTCAAGGGCCAGACGATCGGGCCCTTTCCGGACGGGCTGCAGACCGTCTCCAACGGCTTCCTTCCGGAGGTCGGGCCGAGCACCAACTACCACAATCTGACACTGCTGCTGGGCCTGGCCCTGATGGTCTTCGTCGTGTGGCAGGAGGTGCGCGACCGCCGGCGCCAGCAGGAGTTCGCACTGGAGGTGCCGCCCGCCGGGCTCTTCGCCGTGAAGCTGGGCGCGCTGATCGCCGCGGTCCTGGTCTTCACGCTGCTGCTGGCCAGCTACAAGGGCGCCCCGGTGGTGCTGCTGATCCTCGCCGCGCTGCTGGTCGGCTTCGGCTATGTGATGCGCAACGCGGTCATCGGGCGCCATGTGTACGCGGTCGGCGGCAACCTGCCCGCCGCCAAACTGTCCGGCGTCAAGGACAAGAAGGTCACCTTCGCCGTCTTCCTCAACATGGGAATGCTCGCGGCGCTGGCAGGACTGGTGTTCGCCGCCCGGTTCAACGCCGCCTCGCCCAAGGCCGGCATCAACTTCGAACTGGAGGCGATCGCCGCCTCGTTCATCGGCGGAGCGTCGATGAGCGGCGGCGTCGGCACGGTACTGGGCGCCATCATCGGCGGCCTCGTGCTCGGCGTGCTCAACAACGGCATGAACCTTGTCGGGATCGGCACCGACTGGCAGCAGGTCATCAAGGGCCTGGTGCTGCTGGCGGCGGTCGGCTTCGACGTGTGGAACAAGCGCAAGGTCGGTTCGTAACCCCTCTCCCCGTCAAAGGAGTCGAACGGGTATGAGCACCACAGACGCACGCTTCTCGCCGCGTCGGCGGCGGCCGCGATCGCCGCCGCGACGGCGGGCACGGCACAGGCGCACACGCACTCGTACACTCCGGGCACCAGGAAGCCGACGAGGGAACTCTTCGGCAGGCTCGCCGACGGCACCAGGGTGTACCGCTGGACGCTGGAGAACGGCGGCACCCGGCTGAAGGCCCTGTCGTACGGCGGCATCGTCCAGTCCCTGGAGACACCGGACCGGCGCGGCCGGCACGTCATGACCGATCCGGGCGGCAACTGCATCCGCGTCGGGCAGAGGACGAGCGGGACCCCGGAGACCCGGGCCGGCACCAAGGAGACCTTCGGCCGGGCCCTGGACCACGCGTCCCTCTTTGCGGACTCGAAGGACGACCCGGCGGGCGCTGCGAAGATCATCGACAGGGTGCTGCGCCTTGAGGACGAGCGGCCCACGCCCGTGCAGTTGTTCCGCCTTCTGGTGCTGCGTGCGGACGTCGCCGGGCGCCTCGGCGACGAGAAGAGCGCGACGTCGGCGAGGGCCGAGGCCGCTGCGGTCCGGCTCACGGCCGAGGAGCGGGAGTCGGTCCACGACGACCTCGAGCGTCTCGAGGATCTCCGCACCCAGGACGGGTGATGAAAACGCCGGTCACCGCCACCCCGCCAGGGACCGCGACCGGCCGGGACCGTCACCGGGTCGGGCCCGCCCGCTGCATCCGCCTGGCCGTGGAGCCGGGCGCCGATCCGGGCCACCGGCCCGTTCGCCGGACCGCCGCGTCCCGCGACTCACGACTCACGACTCACGATCGTTCAGGGCCGAGACTCACTCACGTGACACACCGCCCCCTGCCCGCTCAGTGCCCCTCGGCCACCGGTTCCAGAACGAAGACCGGGATCTCCCTGTCGGTCTTCTTCTGGTATTCCGCGTAGTCGGGCCATGTCTCGACCGCGCGAGACCACCACTGGGCCTTCTCCTCACCCATGACCTCACGTGCGGTCATGTCCTGGCGCAGCGTCCCGTCCTGGAGCTCGACCCTCGGATCGGCCACGATGTTGTGGTACCAGACCGGGTGCTTGGGGGCACCGCCCAAGGAGGCGACCACGGCATAGCGTCCATCGTCCTCCACGCGCATCAGCGGCGTCTTGCGGATCTTGCCGCTCTTCGCACCGCGGGTCGTCAGAATGATCACGGGCCTGCCGCGCAGCGTCGTCCCCTCTGTGCCACCGGAGCTCTCGTAGAGTTCGACCTGTTCACGCACCCAGGTCTCCGGACTCGGCTGGTACTCGCCCACCAAAGGCATGCGATCCTCCTCGACTGCACGTCGTGCCGCTCGTTTCCCCCATCCTCACGCGCTCACCCCCCATGCCGCGACGAGACGCGCTGGCGACATGGGCAGCAGGAACGGGCCGAGGCGGGTGCGGCGGATCACTGCTGGGGCTTGTTCCGCACCGGATGCTTGCTCATGATCGAGACCCGGTTGAACGCGTTGATGGTGATCGCCACCCAGATCACCGCGGAGACCTGGTCGTCGGTGAGCGCCTGGCGGGCAGCGTCGTAGGCGGATTCCTGCGCGGCGATGTCAGCAGGGTCGGTCACCACCTCAGCCAGTGCGAGTGCCGCACGCTCCCCGGGCGTGAACAGTTCGGTGTCCCGCCAGGCCGCCAGCACCCCCAGCCGCTGCGGGGTCTCTCCCCCACGCAGGGCGGACCTGGTGTGGACGTCGAGGCAGTAGGCGCAGCCGTTGATCTGCGAGACGCGAAGGTTGATCAGTTCCACGACGGCACGGTCGAGTCCTGCGTCGGCAGCGACCGCACGAACCGCTTCGGACGTCTGCATCAGCGCGTAATGGGCCTTGGGGCTCTGTTTGTCGATGAAGATCCGCCGGGCCGAGGGCCCTGCCGTTTCGCTGCTCAACCTGGGACTCCTTCGGGGCTGCCGGCCCCTTGTTCCGCCCTGCACCCGGTCGGGTTTGTCGTCCGTCCTATGATCAGGGCATTATAATTGAAAATCAAACCATCTTGGTGGCGGAGGGCGGTTCTCGGTGAGCAACGTCGAAGCGGAATCCATCGAGCTGCGCTGCGGAGCGCCTGCGGACGGCGGGCACGGGACAGAAGCGGCGCAGGTCGACGTGCTCACTCCGCGTGACGTGCCTCTGGGTGGCCCGCGGGCGATGACGGTGCGGCGCACGCTGCCGCAGCGTGCCCGGTCACTGATCGGAGCCTGGTGCTTCGCCGATCACTACGGCCCCGACGACATCGCGGCGACGGGCGGCATGGATGTCGCCCCCCATCCGCACACCGGACTGCAGACCGTGAGCTGGCTGTTCAGCGGGGAGATCGAGCACCGCGACAGCATGGGCAGCCACGCCTTCGTACGGCCGGGCGAGCTGAACCTCATGACGGGTGGGCACGGCATCAGCCATTCGGAGGTCTCGACCCCGCGGACGACGGTCCTGCACGGCGTCCAGCTGTGGGTGGCGCTGCCCGAGGGACACCGGCATGCGGATCGCGACTTCCAGCACTACGTACCTGAGCCCGTACGCATCGACGGGGCCGAGGTCAGGGTCTTCCTCGGCTCCCTCGCCGGGGACGAGTCCCCGGTGCGGACGTTCACGCCCCTGCTCGGCGCCGAGATCGTCGTCGAGCCACGCGCGACGATCAGGCTCGCTCTGGACCCGGCCTTCGAGCACGGCCTCCTCGTCGACCACGGCAACGTCCGCATGGCCGGCGCCCTTCTGGCCCCGGCGGAGTTGGGCTTCGTCCACGCCGGGGTCGACGCTCTGACGTTGACGAACGAGTCGGACGACCCGGCACGGACCGTTCTGCTCGGCGGAACCCCGTTCGAGGAAGAGATCGTCATGTGGTGGAACTTCATCGGTCGCAGCCACGAAGACATCGTCCGGGCCCGGGAGGAATGGCAGAACTCCTCCGACCGTTTCGGCACCGTCCAGGGATACGCGGGTGATCGCCTTCCCGCGCCCGCGCTGCCCAACGCCACCATCACACCGCGCAGGAATCCGTCCCGTCGCTGACACCGCCCTGACCTGAAAGGCACCTGATGAGCCAGCCCACCCCCGCCCCGGTCGTCGAGCGGAACGACGCCCGGCACCGTTACGAAATCCTGGTCGACGGCAAGCGCGCAGGCCTGTCCGCCTACCGCGACCGCGGTGTGCAGCGTGTCTTCTACCACACCGCTGTCGACGACGCCTTCGCCGGACAGGGCCTCGCCTCGCAGCTGGTCCACCACGCGCTCACCGACGTGCGCGACTCGGGGATGCGGATCGTGCCCGCCTGCCCCTACGTGGCCAAGTACCTGAAGAAGCACGAGGAGTTCGTCGACATCACCGACCCCGTCACGCCCGACGTCCTGACGTGGCTGGAAAGAGAACTGGCTGACCGCGCTGGCTGACCGCGAACGCTCGCGTCGCTGACGCCACCTCCCTCGTGCGACCTCGCTCTCGCCGGCGTCCCCGCCTGCACCTCACGTCGCGTGAGGAAGCAGGCTCGGGGGGCGTAGACGGAGTGGAGCGAAAACGCGGCCCGGCACACGTCCTCCCACTCCCCCGAACCCCACCCCGCGGTGCCCTCTGCCCAGCGCCCGCCCGGGTGACGTCGCGTGCGCAACCCGCGGAACTCGCGGTCCTGCCACCAGGGTCCCGTTGGTGCTGCCCAGCACAGTAGGGAGCGTGGATGTCGAGCAGGTCATCGAGGAGCTGTACGGGGTGCTGCCGGAGGAGTTCACCGCGGCCCGTGACGCCCGTGTCGCCGAGGCCCGGCGGGCCAAGGAAACGGCCGCGGCGAAGCGGATCGCCGGCCTGCGCCGCCCGACGTCTGCGGCCTGGACGTCGAACCTCTTCGTCCGCAGGAGACCGAAGCAATGCGAGCAGCTGCTGGCTCTCGGGGAGACGCTCAGGGAGGCGCACCGCACCCTCGATCCGCAGAAGTTCCGGGAAGCGAGCGGTCAGCAGCACAAGGTCATCGGTGCGCTCGCCCGGGAGGCGGCCGCGCTTGCCGAGCAGGCCGGGCAGTCGGTGAGCGAGACCGTCCGTCACGAGGTCGAACGGATCTTCCACGCCGTACTCGCGAGTGCCGACTTTGCGGCGCGCTGGTCGGCGGGCTCGCTCGTCAAGGCGCCCGAAGCCGCCACCGACTTCGGCGCGCTCGTTCCCGAGCTCCTGCCCTCCCGTCCGGCGCCGCAGGCGAAGGGAACCCCTGCCGCTTCTGCCCGGACCACCGCCCAGAAACGGGAGGCCGAGCGTCGTGACAAGCTGGAGCATGCCCGTGCCGTGGCCGGGGAAGCCGAAGCCGAGGCCCGCCACCGGGACGAGGCGCTCCGCGCGGCAGAAGAGGCGCAGCGGACCGCGGATGCCCGCGCCGACGGGGCAGCCGAACGTGTCGCCGAGCTGGAGCGGCAGCTGCGCAATGCGCGCCAGGAGGAGCAGGACGCGCGTACGGCGGCGGCCGAAGCCGGGTCGGCGGCGAGCGAGGCCGGGCGTGCGGCGAAGGTCGCCCACCGCGCGGCCGACCGAGCCGCGCGGGCGCTGGGGGGCCTTGGCTGAGGACGAAACCGGCGACTTGGCGTGCGTTGTCCGGCGCGTCCTCAAAGGCGCCGGGTGGGGCGCTCGCCCTGTCCCGCCCAACGGCGGGCGGGGAGCGCATCCCCTTCCCGCCGCGGCGACGCGCCGGCTCAGTCCCGGTCGACCTCCTCGCGCAGGACGTCGCCGTTGGCGGCGTCGATGTCGAACGCGGTCTTGTACCAGTCGTTCGCCGTCACCACGTCGACGGACCAGATCGTGGCACCGCCGTCCGAGTCCTCGAGTCCGACGGCGCTCACGGTGCCCTTCTTCCGGTCCGTGGCGGTCGTGACAGCCTGCTGTGCGGTGATCTTGGCGCTGCTGAGCCGGCCGGCCAGTTCCCGCTTGTCCTCGGCGTCCTGATCAGACTCGACCCGGGACCGGGTCACCTTTCCGGAAACGGCGTCGACCTCGACCTCATGGGCCGTTCCGTCCGCCGCGGCGATCTTGCTGTCCCATTCCGGGCCTCCGCCCGTGGAGCGCTTCAACTCGATGTCGACCAACTTGGCGCCTTGCACCGTCGCCAGCGCGGTGTTCGCTGCCTCGTCCCATCCGATCTTCACGGCGGCGATCAGATCCTTCCGCTCCGTCTGATCCTCGGTGAGGCCCCCGGTCGTCTGCTCGCCCACCGACTGACCCAGAGCAGTCGGCGCCGCGGCGGAGGATTCACCGTCCCCACTGTTCCCGCATCCACACACCACGACCGCCGAAGCGGCAACAGCACACAGCGCACCAATGACACGGCCACGGCGACGACCGCCGGGATTCACGGATCCAGAACTCATGCGCCTAGCCTCTCCCCGGAGCAGCTCGTGGCCGTCGCCCCACACCCCGCTTCGCCCGATCAGCCCCAAGGAATCCCCCACACGACTCCCCGAGCGGACCGCAGGGGCCCAGCTCGCGCCGAGACGCCCGGCAAGCTGCCCCAGCATCAGGCATGAAGGTGGCGCGGCACGGCCGGCATCGGGCGGCGGCCCTCATCCGGGCGCGGCAGCCCGAGCGCGGTGAAGTCCGGCTGCGAGCGCATCGGCCTTCGCCCCTTGAATACAGGGGTACTTGAATTCACGCTTCTCTGTAACATGCCTGCCATGTTGTCGCTCGCATCGTCGGCCGAGGTGCTGGCCCGCTTCGGTCGTGCTCTCGCCGACCCCATCCGCTGCCGACTGCTGCTCGCGCTGCGCGAGGCCCCCGCCCACCCGTCGGAGCTGGCCGATCAGCTGGGCATCAGCCGCACGCGCCTGTCGAACCACCTGACCTGTCTTCGCGACTGCGGCCTGGTGGTGGCCGTCCCCGAGGGCCGATGGACGCGGTACGAGCTGGCCGATGATCGCCTCGCGCACGCACTGGACGACCTGAGGGCCGCCGTGGTCGCCATCGATGCGGACCACCAGGACGTCGGGGCGGACCGATAGCTCTCCGTCCTCGGCAACCGTCGTCCGCCGTACGGTGCGTACTCCCCCGGCGGAGTACGCACCGCGCCACGTGCGCTCCGGTCGTGCACAGCAGGTGTCGGTGTCACCGCCGGAACGGGCGCCCGCGACAACGCCGCCCGTAGGGCTGTTGTGCTGCTGGTCGCCAAGGCCTCGCGCCCCGCGCCCGCGCCCGTGCGTCGACACTCCCGGGCCGCCGTCGCACTCCCGTGGTGGTGGCGTCCCCCTCTCGGTTCGGCACCCCTCGTGTCGGCCGTGGTCTGCCACGCCGTCAGGAGGCGGCACGGCGGCCCTCGGGGGTTGCGCACCGGGTTGTCACCCGGTCTTCCAGCTGTTGTCGGCTGCGGCGTCCGAATGGTTCGAGCCCTGCTGGGGGACCTGTGGTTGCCGGGGCCACACCGGTGGAGCCTGATGGTGGACGAGTCCGGTCGGCTGCGAGGGCACCGTGACACCGAGGTACTCGTCGGCCCGGCGCTCGACCTCCTCGAGCTGGTCGTCGAGTTGGACCGTCATGCGGCTGCGGTACTCCTCGATCAGGCCGCGCAGCCCCGCGAGTTGACGTTCCAGGGTGAGCCGGGAGCTGGTCATCGTCTCCAGCTCGGAGCGTTTCTCCCGGATCTTCCTGTCCAAGTCCGCTGCCATTTCGGCGGCTTCGTAGGTGCCCTGCTGAGCGCGCGCAGTGGCTTCGCGCTCGATCACGTCGGCGCGTGCCTGGGCTTCGCCGATGATGCGACCGGCCTCGGCGCAGGCGGCGGCGATCGCCTGGCCGACGGTCTGATCCGCCAGGGCGATGATGCGCGACGCGCCCTGACTGTCGGAGGCGGCCAGTTGCTGCGCCGAGGAGGCTGCGGCGAGCTGCTGCTGCAGCACCGCGTTGTCCCGGTAGAGACGGTCGAGCGTGAATTCGACGTCGAACAGGAAGCTGTCGACTTCACCCAGGTCGTATCCCTCACGCAGTCGCGCGGTGGTGAACCACTTGTGATGGACGTCATCGGGGGTCACCAGGGGCCTTTCCTGGCCCAGGACTTCCGGATGGCGACAAGGGGCGTCGGCTCGGTCGATTTCCGTTCTGAGGGCTTCATTGCTGCAGCATGCGTCACCCACGACTGTGCCTTTCTGTTCTGTGAGATCTCGTCCGGGCGTCAGTGCGCGGCCAGGAGAAAGGCCCCCATCGCAAAGGTGGTGGCAGCCGCGGCGGTGATGTGCCAGCGGGAGAGCTGGCCCTTGCTTCGTTTCCGGGCAGCGAGCTTCAGACCGACGACCGCGATGCGCAGGATGACGCCGGCGACCAGGGCCAGGGCGAATGGCAGGACCGCTGCGGGGAGCGGACGGACGGTGGTGATCAGGACGCCGACGGCCGGGCTCGCGCAGGCCACCAGCAGCCAGGGAGCGAGGCGCTGCTTCGTCTCCCGCAGCATGGCCGCAAGTGCCAGTCCGTCGCCGGCGGATGCCACCATGAGCGTCAGGATCACCGGGATGGAGAAGGCCAGGGCCAGCGCGGTCCCCTCGACGACGCGGTGGGTGGACAGGGCGGCTGCCGCCCCCAGACCCACCGACAGCGCACCGGCGCTCTCCTTGAGCCTGCGATGGCGGCCGGGGGCGTGGGCGCCTGCCGCCTGGGCAGCCGCTTCCATCTCACAGCCGCAGCCGTTGCGGGTGAAGAATGCCATCACGAGGTAGGCGGTCACGGCCGTCGCGAGGGAGAGCCAGACGGGCATCCCCACCGCGGCGCCCTCGTGCCATGCTTCCGGAAGCAGGTCCACCACGGCTGTGGTGAGCATCATGCCCGAGGCGATCACCAGGATCAGGGCCGCCTGCCGGGAGCTTCTCTTCGCCAGGACCGCTCCCGTGGCCGTGGCGGCCGCCATGAGCGACACGGCGAGCCATACCCGGAATCCGGGAATGCCCAGCAGGAGTTGGAAGAAATCCGTCACAGACATCTGTGCACCCTCCCGTGCCCATTGTCCGAGGCACGCGCGGAACGTAGTGCTCTGTTGCGGTAGTTGAATCGTGATGCCGCTTCTGCGGCGGGCTCGGGGAGGGCGAACCGGACCCTCTGGACTATTCGTGCATCGCTTTCGACAATGCCCGCGACGCATGCCGGGAAACCGTCAGAAGGTGACTTGTCGACCAAGACCCGAGGGACGGCAATTCATATGAGGGGTCGTCTGGATTTCGTTTCGTCCGATGAATGAGGGAGCTGCCGACTGTTGCCCTAGAACACTCGTGCACTGCCTACGTGGGCCCGGCCGTGGGAGTCGGCGCAGTGTGCGACGTCGGCCCCGACGCGCTCGGACGCGTGGTCCACCTGGAGGGTGAGGTGCTCGATGCCGTACTGGTCGTGCAGCATCCGCTCGGCGGCCCGGCGCACGGTGTGGCAGTCCGCCGTCGGGGTGACGAGGATGTGTGCGGACAGCGCCGTGTAGCCCGAGGTGAGCTCCCAGACGTGCAGGTCATGCACTTCCCACACAGATTCGAGCGCCGCGGTCTTCGCGCCGACCTCGTCGGGATCGACGCCGACCGGGGCGGCCTCCATGAAGACGCGTCCTGAGTCGCGAACCAGCCCCCAGCCCGCCTTGAGCATCAGCGCGGCGACCACGAGCGCGGCGACGGCGTCCGCTTGCGCCCATCCGGTCAGCCAGACGACGAGACCGGCGACCGTGGTGCCGATGAACGCATAGAGGTCGTTGAGCAGGTGCTGGAAGGCGCCCTCGACGTTGAGGCTGGTGCGGTTGGCCTTGCTCAGCAGCCAGGTGGCGGCGACGTTCACGGCGATGCCCGCCGCTCCCGTCATCACGATGTACAGGCCCTCGACCTGCGGGGGGTCGTTGAGCCGACGGATGCCTTCATAGACGAAGTACGCGCTCAGCAGCAGCAGCGTGATCCCGTTGACCTGGGCGGAGATGATCTCTGCCCGCCTGTGCCCGTAGGTGAATCCGCCACGGGCGGGCCGTGCCGCGATGCGCATCGCGACCAGCGCGAACACGATGGCCGCGGCATCGGTCAGCATGTGCCCCGCGTCGGAGATCAGGGCCAGCGACTGCGCGATGAAGCCGATGACGACCTCGATGGCCATGAATCCGACGATCAGCGCCAGCGCACCCGACAGATACCGGCGATCGGCTCCTGCGATTACGCCGTGGTGGTGCCCGTGGCCGCCGTGCGGTTGATCGTGACCATTCTCAGCGATGTTGCGCCGGCTCATGGGCAAACCCTTCCCTCGCGCCTCCACATGACGGGTCGTCACTCACGGTGACGATTCGAACGGTACAGGGATCCATGAATCCATGAAAGGCTGTATCGCTCGATCGAGTGGCAGACGGTCGGCGGACGCATATCTCCGACCGCAAACGGACAAGGAGGGGATTCCTGCGGCCTGCGCGATCGGTCCCGCAGGGTCACGACGGCTGCGTTGCGCATGGCACGGTCGGGCCGATGACCTGATACGGAGGAGGCGGCCGTAGAGCCTGGCGGCGACATCCCCGTGGCTGCTCGGCGGCATGGCGAGAGCGTCGGCGCCGCCCGAAGGGCAGCGAGGACTCCGGGCCGCGCGACCGCTCGGGCAACCCGCGGGCCGCCCCGACCAACGCCTGCAGGGATCGCATCCGCGGCTGCGCCCTCGACTGCGATGGATCGGGCCGACACCGCCCGCCGCGGCGGAACACGCCCCGCCCCGGGCACGAGGCAGATGCCTCCGTGCCCGCGGCGGAACACGCCCCGCCCCGGGCACGGAGGCATCTGCCCTGACCATTCGTCGCCTGCGCCGGATGGTGCAGTCGTCACCGTCGTCGAACGCAGCGCCGCCCTGGCCGCCGCGGGAGCCCGCGCTGAAGGGGGTGCTCCCTGGCGGACGGGCCTGCCACGCCCGGGGATGTAACGCAGCGCCGCCCTGGCCGCCGCGGGAGCCCGCGCTGAAGGGGGTGCTCCCTGGCGGACGGGCCTGCCACGCCCGGGGGTGTCCGGACGGGCGCCTGGGGGCCGGTGCACATGGGCAGCCCTCACTATCCGTGACGCCCTAAATCGCACTATTTACGGTGACTCGGTAGTTTCCTGATCAGGCGCCCTCGCGCGTGGAATGCCGATGGCGGCCCTCGTGACGGTCCCTTCGCAACAGCCCGAGGCAAGGAGAGCAGCATGTCCCGACCCATCGCCGTGGGAGTGGACGGCTCCGAAGAAAGTCTGGCGGCAGTGGACTGGGCCGCTGACGAAGCGGCCCTGCGCGGTAACGGCCTGCGGCTGGTGAACGCCACGCGGTGGGCGGAGCACCAGTTGCAGGGCGTGAAGGTGTCGCACGAGGACCGTGCCGACGAGGCGGAAAGCGTGCTCACTGCGGCCGAGAAGCGCGTCCGGGCCCGACGGCCGGACCTCGCCGTGACCGCGAAGGAGATCGAGGACGCCCCCACCAATGTGCTGCTGGCCGCAGCCTCGGAGGCGGAGCTGCTGGTCATGGGGTCGCACGGGCTCGGCAGCGTCGGCGGCTTCATCATCGGCTCGGTGGGGCAGGAGGTCGTCGCGGAGGCGAAAAGCCCGGTGGTGCTGGTGCGCCCGGGGTACGGGGATGCCGGGTCCGGCGCCTCCGGCGCCGGGAATCGCCAGAAGGTGGTCCTCGGTCTCGACGTGAGCGAGGTGAAGGACGAACTCATCGAGTTCGCGTTCGACTTCGCCGGGCGGCACGGCGTCCCGTTGCAGATCGTGCACACATGGCACCTTCCGTTCTTCCAGCGCCACAGAGCAGCCGACGACACGGGTACGGAGGCGGAGATGGCGTCGGCGCTCTCGGGCGCGGTGCGTCCCTTCAGGGACAAGTTCCCGGCGGTCAAGGTGTCCGAGGTGTCCAATCCCGGGCGGGCGGCCGAGCACCTCGTCGAGGCGGCGTCGGACGCGCGTCTCGTGATCGTCGGCCGACGCAGGGCGGCCAAGGGCTCCCATGTCGGATCGGTCACCCACGCCGTGCTCCACCACGCCTCCTGCCCTGTGGCCGTCGTGCCGCACACCTGAAGGACCGTCCCGTAAATGATCTACGTCGGATGATCCACGTCGGCGTTGACTGACCTGCTCGTGCGTGGGGACAGACCTGCGACGAGCGGGGGCGCAGGTCTGCGATGCCGAGAGATCGGTCCTGGTTCACCGGCCGGACTGCGGCCGGGTCGCAGTGGGCCGGGCACGCCGCAGGGGAGACCTCGTTGCCGAGGACGAGCCCGTAAGTGCCGGCCTCGATCACACCATGGCCGCCGTACGGCCGATCTCCGGGCGGACCGCACGGCAGGGCCTTTTCGACCACGATCGCCTCACGATTGGTCGGACCGTCCTGATCCCAGGCGGAAACCCCGACCGAGAAGCAACGCGTTAGCATGGAAAAGCAGAACCCGATCAATGACAAGGCTCTTCTCGCCTTGTCCCGGCGGTGGAAGAGACCGCCACCGCGGCGGGTCTTGACTCGCTCCTGGTCGAGCATCTGAAGATCCGCACGTCCCAGATCATCGGGGCAGTCCAGGCTGGGACTGCAACAGCACCGGCGAAGAGACCATCATCGGAATCCAGCCCGAACCACTGTTACGGGCGAGCGCGATGGCTTCATCGGCGAGGAGCAGCAAGAGACAGCCGATGGACATCGAGTTTACAGCCCCGTACTGGACTCGGAGTGGCAGGGAATGGTGGCTCCATGTCGCCAACGGCGGTCGCCACCACATCCGACCGATTCAAAGGACGCAGCGATGGCATCGAAGAGCGAGTCGGACAGCGCCGAAGCGGCGGGGTTGCTCAGATCACAGGAAGGTCTGGACAACGAAGAGGTCGGCGAGTTCCTGGACGAGGGGTACTCACCGCCGGAAAGGCCGCTCGCGATCGGGGAGTGGGGCATCACGGCTCGTGAAGCGTCGTCACACGAGGACCTGGGCCATCGGCTTGCCCGAGAAGTGCAGGAGGAGGTCGCCGACGAGGGAGACGGGCTCGGAGATGCCTCGGACACCGACGGCGAACTGATCGACGACCAGGTGGGCGGTGCGCGTGCCGGCCGTCTGGTGGCCTGGGACACGGACGTCGTGCACAAGGACTACGACGGTTACGACTATTGGGCGCGTGACGTGGGCATTGACGGCGGCGCTGCCTCGGCCGAGGAGGCAGCCGTCCATATCGTTGCCGACCCGGACGACCACGAGCGCTGAGACCTGATCCGTCCGGGCCGGATCCCCGAGATGCGTTTCGCTGATCGGTCAACGGCAGCAGGGGCGGAGGTGGTGTGCGTAGCGCCGTTCCTGACAGGCCCGAGGCAGCCGCTGATCGCCCATCCGTGCCGGCCCAACCGGTCGTTGGACCCGACGCCGTTGCGGGGGATGCGCACCCCGATGCGCTGAGCATGCACACCACTCCACAGGTAGGAGCACCTATCGGGGAGAGTCCTCGGTGTTCCGGCGTCACGGCCCATGACACCCGGCTCGGCTGGGAGGTACGAAAGTGAACGAAGAGGTCCGGCTGCACGATCTGTTGGCGCATCTGAGCACGGCCGACATCGTCGATGCCATGGGGCGTTTCCACCGCCACCGATGCCATCTGATCGACCTGGTGAGCCCCACGCCGCACCGAGTGCTCTTCGGCCCGGCAGCGACGATCTCATACCTCCCCTCGTGCGAGGAGGAACTCCCGACCGACCGGTACAACTTCTCTCGCCTCTTCTACGACGCAACCCGGGACGGCATGCAGGGACGGGTGCTTGTACTCGCGAGCAACGGGCACCCCGGGGTTTCGTTGGGCGGCGGGACGAAACTCTCTCGGCTTGCCGTCCATGGCCTCGCCGGGGTCCTGGCCGACGGCCGTCTGCGCGACTTCGCCACGCTCTCGACATACGAGTTCGCCACCTACTGTCGCGGCGAGACCGTGCGGTGGGGCGGCGACACAGTGACGCCCTTCGAAGCCGACCGGCCTGTCGTCGTGGGGGGCGTGGTGGTCCGGCCCGGCGACTATGTGTACGCCGACTCCTCCGGCGCCGCGGTGATCCCACAAGCACACATTCGTGAGGTGCTTGAAGAGGCGCAGCGCGTGGTGAGCGAAGACGCGGCATTCGCCGAGCGTATTCGCCACGAGGACGGCGCACCGTAGAGCACGACCCAAAGCCGCACTGCAATACCAGGCCACAAAAGCCCGGGGTCAGGCCCTCGCGCGCTTGGGCAGCCGCCATTCGGGACGCACGAAGTGACAGGTGTAACCATCTGGGTAGCGTTGCAGGTAATCCTGCAGGCGTCCGGCGCGTTTGCTTGACCCGTGCAGGTCTTCGCTGTCGTCGGACCCTTTGAACCCACTCCGCCACCAGACGGGGCCCGCGGTGCCCCGGGTCGGTACGCGGGCCGAGGGTGAGTCCATCGTCGCGGACCTCGTCCGCGTCCCACCGTGACCGATCGGGGGCGCCTGCCACCGCCGGCGGTGGGTCAGTGCACGAGCTCGGCTACGGCCGTGGCCTCGAGGCGGGCTTCCTCACAGGTGGTGCAGTCGTCGAGCGCCGCGAGGTACCTCTCGGCGTCCAGAGCCGCCGCGCAGCCGGTCCCGGCGGCGGTGACAGCCTGCCTGTACTCGTGGTCGACGACGTCTCCGCAGGCGAACACGCCGTCCAGGTTGGTGCGCGTGGACTGGCCTTCGACAGCGACGTAACCGGCGTGGTCGAAAGAGATCTGGCCCTTGACCAGTTCGACCCGCGGATCGAGCCCGATGGCCACGAAGACGCCGGTCACCGGCAGGTCGGTCTCCTCCCCGCTGTTCACGTCCCGCGCACGGACACCCGTGACCTTGTCCTCCCCCAGAACGTCGACCACCTCCCGGTTCCACAGAAAGCGGATCTTCTCGTTGCGGCGCGCCCGTTCCTGCATGATCTTCGAGGCGCGCAGGCTGTCACGGCGGTGCACAACGGTGACCGAGCGTGCGAACTTCGTCAGGAAGGTGGCCTCCTCCATAGCGGAGTCGCCGCCGCCCACGACCACGACGTCCTGGTCTCGGAAGAAGAAGCCGTCGCAGGTGGCGCACCAGCTCACGCCGCGGCCGGACAGCCGCTTCTCGTTCGCCAGCCCCAGCTCGCGGTAGTGGGACCCGGTGGCCAGGATGACCGCCCTGGCACGGTGGGTCTCGCCGGCGCTGTCGACGACCTCCTTGACCCTGCTCGCTAGACGGGCTTCCACTACGTCGTCGGGGATCATCTCGGCGCCGAAACGCCCCGCCTGGTCCCTCATCTTCTGCATCAGGTCCGGGCCCAACACCCCATCGGGGAACCCCGGATAGTTCTCCACGTCGGTGGTGTTCATCAGCGCACCGCCGGCGGAGACAGCCCCCTCGAACACCACCGGGCGCAGTTGCGCTCGGGCTGTGTAGAGCGCGGCGGTGTAACCGGCCGGACCGGAGCCGATGATGATCACTTCCCGGACGGTGTCATTCACGTTGATCACCTACCTGAGCTCAGGGAATGGAACGAGACCGGCCGGCAGTCACCTTCCATGCCGCCGCGTTGCGCAGGACCACGGTCGTGCACGGCGGGCAGACCCCGCTGCGGCTGCGGCGCGGCCTCGGCCGGCAGTCCGCCGTTGACGACGGACACCTCGGGTCCCAGCGGCAGACGACTCCACCATGCACGCGCGAAGACCTGCACGCATCCCAGCGCCGCACAAGCCCCACATGTGCGACGGAATCGACGCCGTCGAACGCCTCGTGGCCGAGACGTCCTGAAGTCGCACGACTCCTCTCTGTACGGATCAGTGCTTCCTCGCACGAGGCAGCGGCTCAGGCGTCGTGTGCCCCTCGTGTGCTCCCCCTCGGACGCGCGGCGCAGCCGGTCTGAACCATGCCCGCTTGTCGAGCAGGGCCGTGGCCAGGGGCAGTGCGGGATGTAGCTCCATCACTTCGGCCACGGTCCGGCACACAACATGGCTCCACTCCCCGACACGGACGACCGGGTCGCACGTACCACCTGCCCGCCCGGCAGTCCGGGAACGGCGGTGGCATCCCTGCCGTTGTTCGTTCGAGGCCATGAAGGGACGCGACGCTCGGTGCAGATGCCACCGCACATTGATCAACGGCGTCGGCTGCCGAATGGAGCTGCAGCTCAGCCCGGGTGGAGTGGCGGTCGAACTCCTCGGCGACCTGCACACGCGCGGACGACACATGCGCGGACACCACCGGGGAGCCGGAGGTGATGGTCCCCGATGTGCAGGTCCTCCACCTCCGCACTCGCGGGCCGCGCGTCGACCAAGGAGGATGGACGGTGCCCTGCACCCCGGACACCGAGCCGCGCAAGCCGACCGGGGTCGACCGGACAGAAAGGGGAGGTCATATGAGGCAGCGCAGGCTCATGGCCTGGGGCGCCGCCCTGTTCACCGCCGCGTCCCTGGGTGCCGCCGTCCCCCAGGCCGCGGCCGTGCCCGCCCAAGGAGGATGTTCCTACACCCCATCGACGGCTCGCCCCGTCCTCTGGTACGGCCGCACCGGCCACGCGGTCCGGCAGGCACAGTGCCTGAGCAACCGGTGGGGCGGCGAACCGCCCAAGCTCCTCGTCGACGGCGTCTTCGACATCCGCCTGATCGACAAGATCAGGTGGATCCAGGGCTGCCACGGCCTGCCCAGAAGCGGGGTCATCGACCCGAACACCTGGCAGGCCCTCTACCACCCGGCCCCGGACTGCTACAACCCGTACCCGGGCTGAGCCACCCAACCAGAAGGCTGTTGGCCAAATTCACGGAACCGGGCACCACCACCCACACGGTGGCTCCGAACTGCCCGCCACCCTGCCCACCTTCATCGCCGTCGGCCTCGGGCCCGTGCGCACACCCGCGTTCTGCACGGCGGGCGTGGAGAAGGCGTCGTTGTCGTTGCCGAGCACGGCCGTGCCGGACGTGTCCGTGTTGAAGCCGGCCGCAGGGTCTGGGCACCGACGACCGCCCGTTCGACGCAGCCCGCACGGCCCTCGTGGGCCGTGCCGCGCTTGTCGGCCAGGAAGCGGGACCTGCGGCCCGTGCTGCGCTTCGAGTCGGCCGACGGGCATGCGGCCACCCTCCGTCTTCAGTGCGCGAGGCGGCACCTGGAGCGCGAGGCCACGCCATTGTCGACCGTCGCGTACAAGGACGCGGTGGCGGGCGCGGATCGTACGGCGCCTGACCGATACCACGGTCGCTGCTTCGGTGCGCTCATCGGTGACCGCACCGGCTGAGCCGGGCTCCTGACACGACAAGGCCCCCGGCCGCCGGCCGTACATGGCAAGACGGCGCAGGGGCCTCGTTCGTCTGCCGGAGGCGCGCGACAGGTTCGCGGCCTCGGGTGCCTCTTTGCCGGGCCCGAGGCCGGGGTGGGATCGAGCAGCATCGACGGAACCGCCCGGCGGCAGGAGTCGATTGACGATCGCACGGAGTTCATCCGGGACATGGGGACGGAGCCGGGCACGCGGACCACTGGCGTAGGCTTCGCACAGCATGGACGCGGCGGGGGCGGAGCGCATGACGGCTGAGACGGCGCAGACGTGGGGGGCGACCCTCGATTCGGTGGTGGTGTACGCGCAGGGCGCGGTCTGCCGCCGACTGGCCCGCGGCAGCGTGCCGCCGGACGGCCGGGTGCGGGTGACGGGACTGCCACGCTCGCTGGATGCGGGTTCGCTGCGGGCCCGTGTCCTGGGCACCTCCGGTGTGCGGGTCATCGAGGCCCGGGTGGAGGTCGAGGCCAGGCCGGCCGCCCCCGGCACCCCCGACGCGTTGCGGCGCGAGGTCGAACGGCTGCGCGACGAGTACGCGGCGGCGGAGGGGCGCCGGGACCGGCAGCTGGGCCTGATCGAAGAGGTCAGGGCGTTGGGACCGGTCCCACCGACCCGTAAGCGCGAGGACCCGCACCGCCGCACCCCCGTCGACGCGTGGCTGGAGCTCGCCGACTTCGTCGACACGCGGCTGACGGGCCTTCAGGCCCGGCTCGTCGAGCTGGAGGAGGGGCTGCGCCGGGTCGAGCACGAGCTCCACGTCGCCGTGGACAAGCTCGAACGCGCCTCCGACGACGCACCGTCAGCACACGTGGAGACCACGGTCTCCGTGGCCTTGACCCTCCAAGGCGCCGGAGACGCGGAGGTGGAGCTCGAGTACGGGGTACCGGGCGCCGTCTGGGTGCCCGCCTACCGTCTCACACACCGTCAGGGCGACGGCACCGGCCGTCTGCTGCTGCGCGCCTCGGTCGCCCAGCGCACCGGCGAGGACTGGACGGGCGTACGCATCGGCCTGTCCACCGCCGACCTGCGGCGCCGCACCGACCTGCCGAGGCTCCGCTCGATCCGGATCGGACGCCGTCAGCCCGCCCCGGCGCCTTCCGGCTGGCGTGAGCCCCCGGCGGGGCTCTCCGGCCTCTTCGCGGGGTACGACGCGGCAGGCCCGCGCCCTGCCACCGCAGCCGTGCCCGTGGCCGGCGCCGCGCGTGCGGCTGCCGGGGCCGCCCCGCCACCGGCGCCGCAGGCCTACGGCGCGCCGCCTGCAGCGCTCCCGGTACCCGGTGGTGCGGCCGGCCCCTCCCCGGAGGTCTTCGGCGGCGGGGTGCCCGACCTCGCGCAGCCGGTTGGGTCGCGACCGCGCGGCAGGCCACGACCGGGCGGCGGGCCACGCCCGCGCGGCGCATCCTTCGCGACCCCCGCCCCCATGGCACCCGCAGCTCCTGGCAGTCCCGCGCCTCCGGAACCGGTCGCCGGTCCGCCGCGGCCGAGCGTTGCCGAGCTCGACTACGCCGCCCTGATCATGAGCGGCCCGGACGAGCAGGGCAGTCGCAGGGGCCGGCTGTTCCCCGCCTCCCCCGACGACCTGCCGGCCGCCGAGTACCGCCGCCGCGCCGAGGCCGTGGCCGCGCTACCGCTGCCCGGGCACGCCGTGCGGCCCCGCCAGTCGGCGGGCTCCTTCGACCACCGCTTCGACGCCGCCGCCCGTGCCGACATCCCGTCCGACGGCACCTGGCACACCGTCACCGTCGCCGAAATCCCGGTCGGTCTGCGCACCGAGTACCTCTGCGTGCCGTCCGTGGAGGAGACCGTGTACGCGACGCTGGTGCTCTCCAACGCCACCGACCGGGCTCTGCTGGCCGGTCCGGTGGAGGTCACCGTCGACGACGAGTTCGTGCTGACCGCCGCGCTGCCCACCCTCGCCCCCGGCGGTGTCCGCCGGGTGGGCCTCGGGCCGGCCGAAGCAATCCGGGTCACCCGCCGTACCGAGCTGCGCGAGTCGGCCTCGGGGCTGCGCAACAACACCACCGTGCTCGATCACCGCGTCCACGTGGAGCTGGCCAACCGGCTCGGGAGGCCGGTCACCGTGGAGGTCCGCGAGCGCGTCCCGGTCACCTCGGAACCGGATGTCCGGATCGAGGAACGGGCCGACTGGACGGCACCCGTGGACGGCGAAGGACCCGAGCACCATGCCCCGGGCACCCGCCTCTGGCGGGTGGACCTGCCCGCCGGTGGCACAGGCGCCCTCGACGGCGGCTACGAGATCCGCATCCCGGCCGGCAAGGCCCTGGTCGGCGGCAACCGGAGGAACTGACGCACGCCATGTCCACAGCCCCGGAACCGATCCCCCTTCCCGTCACCGCCGTCACCTGCCTGGAGGACCGTGCCCACATCGAGCGCGCCACCGTGCTCGACCTGGAGGCCGGGATCCAGCGGCTGCGTCTCGGACCGGTCAGTGCGCTGGCCGTCGACCGCACCCTGCACGCAGAGCTGACGGCCGATCGACCCGGCCGTCCGGCGACCCTGCTCGACCTGCGGATCGTCCGCACCTGGACTCCGCGCGGGCCGCTGCCGCCCACCGACGACGACTCGGCGCTGCTCCACCGCATCCACGACCTCGAAGAGGAGCGGCTCGCCCTGGGACAGCGGCGCGACCGTATCCGGGCCCGCCTCGACCTGCTCGGCCGGCTCGCCACCGATCTGCTGCGGGACATCGGGGAGGGCACCGGGTTCGGCGAGGCCGAACCGGAGCGCTGGGCCCGCGAACTGGACCGGGTGGATACGGAGCGCGACGCCTACGGCGAGGAACTCCGCACCGTGGAGGCCCGCCTGGCCACCCTCGCGGTCGAGCTCGAAGAGACTCAACGGGCCTTGGACCTCGCAGAGGAGGAACCCGCCGAGCTGGTCGGCCACATCGAGCTGACCGTGGAAGCCGCGGTCGCCGGACCGGTCGGGCTGCGCCTGAGCCACCTCACCCCGTGTGCGCTGTGGCGGCCCGCCTACCGGGCCTTGTTCGACGGCGACACCCTGACGCTGGAGACCGACGCGATGGTCTGGCAGCGCACCGGCGAGGACTGGTCGGACGTGCGGCTGACCTTGTCGACGGCCCGCTCGGCACTGGCCACCGACCCGCCGCGGCTGGTCGATGACCGGCTGACACTCAGGGACCGCTCCGCAGCGGAGCGCCGCACGGTCGACGTCGAACTGCGCGAGGAGGAGATCAGGGACCTCGGCCCTGCCGCGGTGCTCGGCCTGCCGGGGGTGGACGACGACGGCGAGGTACGGGTGCTGAACTCCCCCGCGCCGGTCTCCGTGCCCGGCGACGGCCGCGCCCACCGGGTGCCGCTCTCCGCCTTCACCACGGCCGCGAGCTGCGAGTACGCCTGCTCACCCGAGTTGTCCCCACTGGTCACCCAGGTGGTGCGGTTCGACAACCGGTCCGTCCATGCGCTGCTCGCCGGACCCGTGGACCTGGTCCGCGGCAGCGGATTCGGTGGCCGCGGCACGCTGGACTTCACCGCCCCCGGCGCCCCCGCCGAGCTCGCCTTCGGCAGCCACGACGACTACCGGGTGGTCAGGGAGGCCGAGGAGTCCCGCGACTCGGCCGGAATCACTCAGCGGACCGTGGTCACCCGTAGGGTCCGGCTGTACCTGTCCCGGTTCTCCGCTCCCTGGGAGCACGACGAACGGGTGGTCGTCCTCCGGGAACGGATCCCGGTCTCGGAGGTCTCGGCGGTGGAGGTACGCCTGCGCAAGGAAGCATGCTCCCCGGCGCCCGAGGTGGTCGACGCCGAAGGCATCGCCCGCTGGGACGTCACCCTCCCGCCCGGCAGCCGTCGCACGGTCACCCTGGTCTACGAGCTGTCGGCGAGCGCCAAAGTCGGCGGGCTCTGAGCTCGGTGGTGGTCCTGCACGCCTGCTGGCACAGGCCCGATCCGGGCCCCCGCCCCGGCCGGTGGCCGTCTCGGACACCCGCAGGACATGAGGGACGGTCACCGCGGGGGTACCTGGTCCCGGATGCCCTCGAAGAGTGCGACGAACACGTCGATGAGTGCCGGGGAATGCACCACCAGGGAGCCTGCCAGTGGCCGGTCGCTGTGCTGCGGCAGGAGGGCGGTGGTCCGGTCGAAGAGCGCCGGCTTGACGGGGAGCCGTGAGCCGAGCCGGAGTTCACCGCCGCCCGCGGTGCCGCGAGGCGGGCCTGGGCGGGCAGTTCACACCTGTGCAGCCGCGGGCCTCGGTCCACTCACCGCCCCGGCCGTCGACGGTCGGCGTCTGGGCAGACCGCCACCACCGCGATCGACACCATGCCTCGCCGCGACATGCCCAGCCGGTCCGCCGGATGAGCCGGCGCCTCAAGAGGGCGAGGAGTAGCCGACGACGGCTCTCATCGACCGGCGCGATGCCGCCTCCCTCCCCACCTTCATCGCCGCCGGCCTGAGCCCCATGCGCAGACGTGATGGCCTGACAGGCAATCCCTCGGCCGAGTCCGCATGACACCGGCAGCGGCCGGCGGCGGGGAATCCGCCGCGGTCGGCGCGGACCCCCTGCCGCCTGAGCCCACACGGTGTCCTCGTCCGCACCAATGCCGAAGTCCGATGCTCCGTAGTCAGCACCAAATCAGCACGGGAGTCAGCACCGCGCCGGCCAACCAGGCTGAACCACCCAATTCCGGCAGATGTCATCCGCTCTCCACTCCGAGCTCGAACCAGCCCCTACACGTCTCACATAGCGGCTGCACGCACAGCGGACGACTGAAGTATGGTGTCCCACCACATGTGCCACTGACCTGCGTGTTTCTACGGTGTGGCGACACGAAATCGTCCCCGTTCCCGCTCGGAAGTGGTATCCATGACCGCCTCGGCAACCGCTCCACCCGCCCCAGGCTCGCTCAAGCGCATCGTCGCCGCGAGCCTCATCGGCACCACCATCGAGTGGTACGACTTCTTTCTCTACGGATCGGCGGCAGCGCTGGTCTTCAACGAACTGTTCTTCCCGGATTCGGATCCGCTGGTCGGAACCCTGCTGGCGTTTCTGACGTACGCGGTCGGGTTCGCCGCGCGGCCGCTCGGCGCGCTGGTGTTCGGGCACTACGGTGACCGGCTCGGGCGCAAGAAGCTGCTGGTGCTGAGCCTGCTGCTGATGGGCGGGGCGACGTTCGCGATCGGGCTGCTGCCGACGCATGCGACGATCGGGGCCGCCGCTCCCGTGCTGCTGACCGCGCTGCGACTGGTGCAGGGATTCGCGCTCGGCGGTGAGTGGGGCGGCGCCGTGCTGCTGGTGTCGGAGCACGGCGATGCCCGCAGGCGTGGGTTCTGGGCCTCGTGGCCGCAGACAGGTGCGCCGGCCGGCCAGCTGCTGGCGACCGGTGTGCTGTCGGCCCTGACGGCACTGCTGTCGGACGCCGCGTTCTTGTCGTGGGGCTGGCGCATACCGTTCCTGCTCTCAGGTGTGCTGGTGATCGTCGGCTTGTGGATTCGTCTCTCTGTCGATGAATCGCCCGTGTTCAAGGCGGCGATGGCGCAGGCCGAGGAGCGGAAGGCCGCCGCGGGGCAGATCGAGAAGATGCCGCTCGTGGCGGTCCTGCGGCACCACTGGCGCGACGTGCTGATCGCGATGGGTGCGCGGATGGCCGAGAACATCAGCTACTACGTGATCACCGCCTTCATCCTCGTCTACGCGACCACCTCGGCCGGACTCAGCAAGCAGACCGCGCTGAACGCGGTGCTCATCGCCTCCGCCGTGCACTTCGCGGTGATTCCCGCGTGGGGCGCGCTCTCCGACCGGATCGGGCGGCGCCCGGTGTATCTGATCGGGGCCGTCGGCGTGGGCCTGTGGATGTTCCCGTTCTTCGCGCTCATCGACTCCAAGTCGTTCGGCAGCCTGCTGCTGGCCGTCACCGTCGGCCTGGTGCTGCACGGGGCCATGTACGCACCGCAGGCGGCGTTCTTCTCCGAGATGTTCGCGACCCGCATGCGCTACTCCGGCGCGTCGATCGGCGCGCAGTTCTCGTCGGTGGCCGCCGGGGCGCCGGCCCCGCTGATCGCGACCGCGCTGCTCGCCGACTACGGCAGCTCGACGCCGATCGCCCTGTACGTCATCGCCGCCGCGCTGGTGACGGTCGTCGCCATCGTCTGCGCCCGGGAGACCCGGGACCGCGATCTGGCCGATGTCACGGCAGGGCCGGAGACCCGTGAGGCACGGGACGCGGTGGCAACCGCCGACGCGCCGACGACCGCCTGAGCCCGAACCTGACCGCGACAAGACCCTGCGGGCCGTGTGGGCCGCTGCGCAGCGCACTGTGCAGTGGTCCACGCGGCCCGCTTCGTGCCGTCGTCAGCGGGAGACGGCCGCCGATATCGCGTGCAGCCGGAGCGCCAGCTGAAGCTCCAGGGCGCGGGCCGGCGACTGCCAGTCCTCCCCGAGGAGCCGGCCGATGCGCTCGAGCCGCTGCGCCACCGTGTTCACATGGACGTGGAGTGCGTCCTTCGTACGGGCAGGGCTCATGCCGCTGGCGAAGTACGCGTCCAGCGTGCGCACCAGGTCCGTGCCGCGCCGCTCGTCGTAGTCGGCGACCGGGCCGAGGGTGCGGTGGACGAAGCCCTCGATGTCGCGCGTGTCGGCGAGGAGGAGACCGAGGAAGCCCAGGTCCGCGGCCGCCGCGCCCTCTCCGGAGCGGTGCAGGAGCCGCAGGGCCTCGACACAGCGCCGCGCTTCGGCGTAGGCGGTGGCTATCGCACCCCGGTCGGTGACCGGAGCCTGGACCGTGGACGAGGCCCCGACCGTGACGGGCTCGCGGAGGGTGCCACCGAGCTGTCTGGCGGTCTGGCGGGCGATGTCGGCGGCGCTGTCCGCGGGGCCGATCGGCAGCAGCAGGACCGCACCGCCTTCGCGGGCCGCGGCCAGGCCCTGGCGGGTGGCCGCGAGGTGGGCGGCGGCGGAGGCAAGGCGCTGACGATCGGCGGTGGCCCGCTCGGCGCTGTCCCCGGTGGGGTGGGCGTCGACACGGGCGGCGAGCACCACGTGCGGGGCGTCCAGGTCGGCGTGGAGCCTGGCCGCCCGTTCCCGCAGCAGCCGGGCGTCGCGACCGGGAGAGTCCAGGAGATCGTCGAGAAGTTCACCACGCACCCGCTGCTCGGCCTCGCCCGCGGACCGCCGGGCCAGCAGCAGCAGGGACGTCACCATCGCGGCCCGCTCCAGGGTGCGTCGGTCGACGGGGTCGAGGGACGGGTGGCCGTGCAGGACCAGCGCGCCCAACAGCTCACCGCCTGCCGACACCGCGGCCACCCAGTCGTCGTCGTCCCGGATCGCGTGGCCGTCGGTGCCGTCCAGCTGCAGCGCGGCGAGCGAGGGTGCGGCGGGGTCGACGAACTCGACGGTGCCGTCGAGGATCTCGGAGAGCGCCCCGGCGACGTCGTGGACGCCGCCGCCGTGCAGCACGAGCTCGGTGAGCCGGTCGTGCACGTCCGACGCGCGCTCGATGACGGCGCTGTGGTCACGGATGATCTCGTTGGCCCGCTCGAGCTCGGCGAGCGCGGTGCGCGTCTCGGCGAGCAGGTTGGCGGTGTCGATGGCGACGGCGGCGTGCGCAGCGAGCGAGCCGAGCAGCGCGACCTGCTCGCGCTCGAAGACACGGGCGCGCCGGTCGGCGGCGAAGAGCACACCGATCACCTGGCTGCCGAGCGACAGCGGTACGCCGAGGATCGCGACGAGGCCCTCGTCCCGGACGCCCGAGTCGATGGCGCGGGTGTGCTGGAAGCGCTCGTCGTCGAAATAGCTCTCGGTCACATACGGCCGTGCGGTCTGGGCGACGAGTCCGCCGAGCCCCTCCCCCATGCCGAGCCGCAGCTGCTGGAAACGCGCCGAGACCGAGCCTTCCGTGACGCGCATGTACGTGTCGCCCGCGACGGGGTCGTTCAGGCTGAGGTACGCCACCTCCGTGCCGAGGAGCGAACGGGCGCGCTGCACGATGGCCCGGAGCACCGCGTCCAGGTCGCGCAGACCCGACAGGTCGTGCGCGGTCTCGAAGAGTGCCGACAGCTCGGCCTCACGGCGCCGCCGGCCCTCCAGCTCCGCGCGCACGCGCAGCGCGAGCTGCTTGGCGTGCTCCAGGCCGGCCAGCGTCTCGGGGCCCGCGCCGCTCGCACGGGCGAGCAGCACGGGCCGGTCGTACACCTCCGCGGCCGCGCCGCGGGCGAGGAGCTCCAGGTAGGAGGCCTGATCGTGGGACATGGACACAGGGATACCTGCCGTGCGGGGGGTCGCACCAGCCCCTGTGGACGACACGGCCCCTGTGGACAACTCCGTCACCCCCCGCCCCGCCCGGTGCCGCCTGCCACAAGCGGACGGCGCAGGGCGCGGCTCACCGGGCGACGCGGGTCAGTGCGCCGTCCAGCCCCCGTCCATCGCCAGCGACGTGCCGGTGATGAAGGACGCCTGTGGCGTGCAGAGGTAGGCGACCGCCTCGGCCACCTCCTCCGCCTCGATGAGCCGCTTGAGCGCCGAGTCCTTCAGCAGGATGTCGGCGACGACACGCTCCTCGGGGACGCCATGAGCCGCCGCCTGGTCGGCGACCTGCTTCTCGACCAGCGGGGTACGCACATAGCCGGGGTTGACGCAGTTGGAGGTCACCCCGTGAGAGGCACCCTCCAGGGCCGCGGTCTTGGAAAGCCCTTCCAGACCATGTTTGGCCGCCACATAGGCGGACTTGTAGGCCGACGCCCGAAGCCCATGTACGGAGGAGATGTTCACGATGCGGCCCCAGCCCTGCCCGTACATGTGCGGCAGCGCGCCCCTGATCAGGCGGAACGGTGCCTCGAGCATCACGGTGAGCACGGTACGGAAGACGTCCGGCGGGAACTCCTCGATGGGACGGACCAGCTGCAGCCCGGCGTTGTTGACAAGGATGTCGGTGCCCGCTGCCGCCGCCTCCGCCGCGTCGAGGTCGGTCAGGTCGAGCACGTGCGGCTCCACGGTGCCGGCCACCCCCAGCCCCAGGGAACGCTCGACGAGTGCGTCGAGGCCGCCCGCCTCCCGGTCCACGGCCCTGACCTTGGCCCCGGCAACCGCGAGCCGCAGCGCACAGGCTCGGCCGATGCCGCTCGCCGCTCCGGTGACGAGAGCCGTACGGCCGCCGAGGTCGAGTCCGACGGAAGGGGTGGACGCCAGGGCATGGGGGGCGGGACCCGGATTCATGGTCATGTTCCGCACCCTAGGCAGCCCTCAGGCACCGACCGATGTGGGCAGCGCCCACAGTTCACTCAGGCAAGGTGGAGTCGAACCACGTCGGATCGTCGCTCATGGCTTGCTTGATCCGGAAGAGGGCGAACTCCTGCAGCTCCGGCAGCGCGTCCACGGAGAACCAGCCCACCTCCAGCGACTCCTCGTCGTTGACCCGCGCCTCACCACCGACGGCACGGCAGCGCAAGGAGACGTCCATGAACTGGCACTGGTCGCCGTTCGGGTACGTCACCGGCTTCGACAGCGCCTGGACGAGCACGACCCGCTCGACGACACAGCGAACGGCGGTCTCCTCGTACACCTCACGCACCGCCGCCGCCGCGGGCTGCTCCCCCGGCTCCGGAATACCCCCGATGATCGACCACTTGCCGGTGTCGGCCCGTCTCCCCAGGAGCACCCGTCCTTCGTCGTCGAAGACGACCGCGCTGACGCCCGGCAGATAGAGCAGCTGAGAGCCCGCACTGGCCCGGATCCGGCGGATGAAGTCAGGAGTACCCATACCGCCGACCCTATGTGGTGATCCCGCGCGCCGCCTTCAGGGCCTCGACCAGCGGCAGCACGGTCTCGCGGTGGCTGAGGTACTTGACCGCAGGGTGCGCGTCCAGCCCCGGACCTTCGTCTCGGGGCCGATCTCGACCAGCACCGCCGCCACGGCCCGCTCGCGCACCGCCTCGTCGTCCGGGTACGCCGCCACCTGCGCCAGATTGCGCAGGAGCACCGCCTTGAAGGCCGCGAATCCGGCGCGAGCCACGATGCCGCAGCGCGCAAGGCTTCCGATCGTCAGCCGCAGCACCTCCGCCATGCCCTGCTCGGGCCCCAACTGCTCCCGAAAAGCGGCCGGCTCGCGGGCCGCCTCCTCCCGGTCCGCCGGATCGCCCGCGTGCTCCTCCACGTTGAGCAGGAAGTCCTCACCGACCCGCTGGGCGGGCCTCCGGCACCTCGCCGGCTGCCCCCGGCCGTCCGCGACCTCCTCGACCGGCGGCGGCCTCGCCGTTGCGGTCAGGTTTCCCGTCGGCTGCGTCCACGGACCGTGGCGTAGCCGACCCAGCCCAGCGCCCCGGCCGCGAGGGCGGCCAGGACGCCCTCGGGCAGGGTGCCCATGCGGGTCGCGGGGGTCAGCGTGGAGCGCAGCGGGACTTCGGCGACCAGGGCGTCCGGGGTGAACATCTCGGTCTGCTGGACGATCTTCCCGTCCGGGCGGATCACCGCGCTGACGCCGCTCGTGACGGGGACGACGACGGCCCGGCCGTGCTCGACGGCGCGTACCCGGGACATCGCCAGCTGCTGGTAGGTCATCTCGCTGCGCCCGAAGGTGGCGTTGTTGCTCGGTACGGAGATGAGCTGGGCGCCGTGCGTCACGGTGTCGCGGACCGCCCAGTCGAAGGCGGCCTCGTAGCAGGTCGCGAGGCCCACCTTCGTTCCGGCGAGGTCGAAGACACCCACCTTGTGGCCGGGGCCGAAGTCGCGGCGGACCCGGTCGACGTCCGAGTTGAACATCCGGACGAAGGACCGCATCGGGATGTACTCGCCGAACGGCTGGACGTGCCGCTTGTCGTACGTGGCGACGGGCCCGCGCGCCGGGTCCCATTCGATGAGGGTGTTGCGGAGCTTGCCGGTCTCCGGGGTGACGACCGCGCCGATCATGGTGGGCACGCCGATCTTCCGTACGGCCTCGTCGATCACGAGGCGCGCGTCGGCGTTGCGGTACGGGTCCAGGTCGGAGGAGTTCTCCGGCCACAGCACGAAGTCGGGCTTGGCCACCTTGCCCGCGGCGACGTCGTCGGCGAGCTGCTCGGTGCGGCGCGCGTGGTTGTCGAGGACCGCTCGGCGCTGGGAGTTGAAGTCGAGTCCGAGGCGGGGCACATTGCCCTGGACCGCGGCGACGGTCGCCGTGCCGTCCTCGGCCGAGTCGTCGACGAGCGGCAGCGCGGCGAGCGCGGCGGTGACGGGCACGAGGACGGTGAGCGCCGCTGCCGCGAGGGGGCCGCGGGGCAGTTCGCCGGTTCTCCTGTACGCAGGGATCAGGCGCACGGTCTCGTACAGCCCGAAGCCGCACAGGGCGACCGCGAAGCCGAGCACGGGCGTGCCGCCCACCGCGGCGAGCGGCAGGAAGACGCTGTCCGCCTGGCCGAAGGCGATCTTGCCCCAGGGGAAGCCGCCGAACGGCACGCGCGCGCGGACGGCCTCGCCGAGGATCCAGACGGCCGCGCCCCACACCGGCCACCACGGCAGCCGGGACACGAGGGCGATGCCCAAACAGGTGACGGCGATGAAGAGGGCCTCGACGGCCGCGAGCGCGAGCCACGGGACCGCTCCCACCTCCTCGCCGGTCCAGACGAGCAGCGGGAGCAGGAAGCCGAGCCCGGAGATGTGTCCGAGGCCCAGCGCCGCACGCGCGCGGCGGCCTCGGAGGCACCAGCCGAGCAGCGCGAAGCCGGGCAGGGCGAGCCACCACAGGGGGCGGGGCGGGAAGCTCAGAAAGAGCAGTACGCCGGACAGTGCGGCCGCACCGGGCCGTACGAGCCGCCGCAGCAGCCGATGGGTCCGGCCCCGGGAGGCTTGGACGGGTTGCTGGGTGTCGACGGTGGTCATGGTCGCGCTCACGTGCCGGAGTCTACGGGCGCGGGTCGGACACCCGGCAGTCCGGCCCGGCTCGGGCAGCCGCGGACGGGTCGCCGTATCCGGCGATGCCCCGAGTGCGGATGCCCTGAGGACCGATGCCCCAGGGGCACAGTTCCTGCGCAATCCATCCACAAACCACCGCCCCTGCCGTTACCGTGTGCGCCAGCCCTCTCCGTCTGCCCGTCCGGCAGACCGCGGACGGGGCCCGTCACAGGTCGGGGGGTCGACGGGATGGCAACAGCGCCGGGCCGGTCGTCGGCCGTACGGGAGCGGCAGGAGCGGGAGCTGCAGGAGCGGGGCAGTGCCCCCGACGCCGTCGGCGTCGTCGTGCTCGGCTGCTGCGCCGCCTGGGCGCTGATCAGCGCCGCCGGCCGGGATGCGCGGCCCGAGGGGGTGCTGCTCGCCGTACTGGCCGTCGCCGCGGGATACGCGTGCGGGCGGATCTGCGGAACGCTGCTGCCGGTGACCGCCGCGGCCGCCGCCGCACTCGGCGGGCTCGGGCTGGCGATCGCCTCGCCGCACGGGGTGCCGGGCGTCACGACCATGGCGCCGGCCCCGCCGGGACACACGGGCGCGGCCGCCGCACTGCTGGTCCTGGCGACGGGAGCGGCGTGCCTGGCCGCGTCGGCGGCCGGGCCCGTGTCCGTGCGCCTCGTGCTCCGGTTGCTGGCCGTCGCCGTCGTCTGCACCTCGCTCGTGCTCGGCTCGGTCGCGGGGTTCGCTGCCGCCACCGGCGTACTGCTGTGTTCGCTCGCGGCGGCCCGTGTGCGCCACCGGCTGCCGGGGCTTGCGGGGTTCGCGCTGGCCACGGCGCTCGTCGCCGGCGGCTCGTGGGCGGTGGCGCAGGACGCACTGCCGGACGGGCTGACCGTCTCGCTCCAGGGCCAGCTCACCCAGCACCGGATGCAGCTGTGGCACGACGCGGCCGCCCTCACGGAGCAGCATCCGGTGCTCGGTGCGGGTCCCGGCCGGTTCGGCGATCTGAGTCCCACGGTGCAGCAGTCGCTGTACTCCGACGGCAAACCGCACTCCGCGCCGTTGCAGCAGGCGGCGGAGCAGGGGTTCGTGGGCGCTGGGCTGCTGGGTGCGCTGTACTGCTGGATGCTGTTCGGCCTGTGGCGCTCGTCGCGCTCCACGGCAGTGGTGCTGAGCGCGGGGGCCGCGCTGACGGCGCTCGCCGCGCTGGCAAGCGTCGGCAATCCCCTGAGCTTCACCCCGGTCACCGCGGGCGCGGGTCTTCTTGCCGGGCTGGCCACGGCACGCCGGGCCGGTGACCCGTCGTACCCCAGCGCGGACCCGTACCCCACCGCGGAAACGTTCCCCCTGGGCCCCTTGCCGGCGGTCGCCCCGTTGCCACCGGCGCGGGCCACCGGACCGAGGGACACCCCTCCGGACACCCGGCACCGCGCCTGAGGCCGCACCGGCCCTATGTCGCGGCCCCCGGGCCCTTCAGGCCCCCGCCGACGTCCCCGTCGAGGCCAGGCGCAGCCGGTCGCGGATCACCCGCACCGCCGCCTCGGCGTCGTCGACGGTGACCGTGAAGGTCCGGCCGTCGCCGAGGCGGAGGGCGATGCCCTCGCCACGGCGGACGATGACGGCGGTGCCCATCTCCGGGCGCCAGCGATAACCCCAGCCGCCCCATTGCCGTGGGCAGACCCTGGGGACGAACTCGGCGCCCACCACGGACGCGAGCGGGATTCTCCGGCGGGGCACGCCGATGTGGCCGCAGCGCACCTCCATGGCGTCGCAGTCCACCGTGACCGCGACATGGACGAAGGCGAGGGTGCCGAACAGCATCAGCAGTCCGGCCGCGACGCAGCCGATCACCGACATCAGGAGGGCAATGATTCCCGAGGTCCACGGTGAGTCGACGGCGAGTTCGATGCCGAGCGCCATGCAGCCCGCTCCGGCGGCCGCAAGGACCCATTGGATGCGGTTCGTGGCGCGACCGGTCCAGATTTCGGGCAGTGGCTCAGCGGCCTGCCCCTCGGTACGAGGCTGGTCCGTCATGCGTAGCAGCGTACTCACGTTCCGCTCGCCCGGCACCGGTCCTCCGTCCGGAAAACCCCGCTGCGGCAGCACCGGGCGTCCCCGTCGTCGCCGGCGGATACGGGGAGCGGCCCGGGTCACGCCGCCGGGCTGCCCGGTGTGCGCTCAGTGCGTGGGAGTGACCGGATTCGCCGCGCCGAGCAGCCGGCCCTCGGCGTACATCAGCGCCACCTCCGGCAGCGTCCCTTCGCGCCCGCTGTGCAGCACGGTCAGCCGGGTGCTCAAGGTCGCGGCGGGCTCGGGCCGGGCGTCGATGCGGCGCAGCGCCTGGGCGGCGACGGCCCCTGCGGAGCCGTGCAGGGCGAGCGGCGGCAGCCCGTCCGGGCGGCCTGCGGAGACGGCGGTACGGATGCGCTCGGCGACGAGCTCGTAATGGGTGCAGCCGAGGACGACGGCGCGTACGTCCATCGGAGTGAGAGCGGCCGCCGCGGCGACGGAACGGTCGATGGCGTCCTCGTCGGCCTGCTCGACGGCGTCCGCGAGCCCGGGGCAGGGCACCTCGGTGACATCGACGCCGTCGGCGAAGTCGCGGATGAGGCCGCGCTGGTAGGCGCTGCCGGTGGTGGCGGGGGTGGCCCAGATGGCGACCCGGCCGCCTCCCGCGGCGGCCGGCTTGATCGCGGGGACCGTGCCGATGACGGGCACGCCGGGCTCCAGTTCGGCCCGCAGCGCGGGCAGCGCGTGCACGGTCGCGGTGTTGCAGGCGACGATCAGCGCGTCGGGACGGTGGGCGACGGCGGCGCGTGCGGCGGCGAGCGCGTGCTCGCTCACGTCGTCCGGCGTACGCGGGCCCCAGGGCATTCCGTCGGGGTCGGTGGAGAGGACCAGATCGGCGTCCGGCCGCAGCCGGCGCACGACGGCGGCCGCCGGCAGCAGGCCGATTCCGGAGTCGATGAGCGCGATCTTCACCCGGTCACCCTAGCCGACGGCCCTTGCGGTCCTGCCCGTGTGGGGCACACTGCGGCGAATGAGCACCATTGCGTGGATCGCCGCGGGATCGCTGGCCGCGTGGCTGTGGCTACTGCTGGGTCAGGGCTTCTTCTGGCGTACGGACCAGCGGTTGCCGCGGCGTGCGGCGCCGCGGTCGTGGCCGTCCGTCGTGATCGTCGTACCGGCCAGGGACGAGGCCGGGGTCCTGCCCGAGAGCCTGCCGTCGCTGCTGCGGCAGTCCTATCCGGGCGACGCCGAGGTGATCCTCGTCGACGACGGCAGCACGGACGGCACGGGCGAGCTCGCCCGCAAGCTGTCCGAACAGTACGGAGGGCTGCCGCTCACCGTGACGTCGCCGGGCGAACCGGAAGCCGGCTGGACGGGCAAACTGTGGGCGCTGCGGCACGGCATCGCGCTCGCGCGGACCCGCAGGCCCGAGTATCTGCTCCTCACCGACGCCGACATCGCGCACGAGCCCGACAGCCTGTGCGAGCTGGTCGCAGCGGCCGGCACGAACGGACTCGACCTCGTCTCGCAGATGGCGCGGCTGCGGGTCGCCACGGCCTGGGAGCGGCTGGTGGTGCCGGCCTTCGTCTACTTCTTCGCGCAGCTCTATCCGTTCCGCCGGATCAACGGGAAGCGCGCCCGGGCGACGGCCGCGGCGGGCGGCTGCATGCTGCTGCGCACGGAGACGGCCGAGCGGGCGGCGATCCCCGAGTCGGTGCGGCAGTCGGTCATCGACGACGTGGCGGTGGCGCGGGCGGTGCGGCGGGCAGGCGGCCGGGTGTGGCTGGGGCTCGCCGAGCGGGTGGACAGCATCCGCCCCTATCCCCGTCTGGCGGATCTGTGGCGGATGGTGTCGCGCAGTGCGTACGCCCAGCTGCGGCACAATCCGCTGCTCCTGGCCGGGACGGTGGCGGGGCTCGCAATGGTCTACCTCGCACCGCCCGTTGCGGTGTGCGCCGGGCTGTTCGGCCCGGACGCCCCCGGGGACGCGGTGGCGGGCTGGACGGGGTTCGTGGCGTGGGCGGTGATGGCCGGTACGTACGTGCCGATGCTGCGGTACTACCGGCAGACGCTGTGGCTCGCTCCCCTGCTGCCCTTCACGGCCCTGCTGTATCTGCTGATGACCGTCGACTCGGCGGTGCAGCACTACCGGGGGCGCGGTGCGGCCTGGAAGGGGCGTACGTACGCCCGTCCCGAGGCCGCACCGGACCGTTGACGCCTGGCGCACGTCACTTCCTGCCAGGTGTCCAGTTCATGCCCCATCCGTAGGCGTAATCCATGGTGCGCTGGGGGCTGACTCCGCGTTCCGGCACCAGATAGCGCGCCTCACGCTGGACGATGAGGTCCCCGCCCTGGTTGGTGATCAGGGCGAGGGCACAGACCGTGGAAGGGACGGTGCACTCGTCCAGGGAGAAGTCGATGGGGGCGCCGTGCTGCGGCTGGAGGGTGACAGTGGCGTGCAGGTCGGCGAAGCTGCGGGCGCCCTCGTAGATGGTGACGAATATGACGACGCGGCGGAGCTCGTGCTTGTGGTCCAGGTTGATGGTGAGGTTCTCGCCGGTGGCCACGGCGCCGGTGCGGTCGTCGCCGTCGAGATGGATGTACGGGGGCTGGTGGAGCGAGCCGTACGCGTTGCCGAGGGCCTGGACGACTCCTTTGCGGCCGTCGGTGAGTTCGAAGAGGGCGCACAGGTCGAGGTCGAGGTCGGCGTGCATGGCGACGGCGCGGCCGAGCTTGGCGCCCCAGCCCTTGAACTGTTTGCGCACTTCCCAGTTGAGGTTGACCCGCATGGCGCCGGAAGTGCCGCCCTGCTTGCTGAGCGAGACGGTCGGCGACTCCTTCGTCAGGGTGACCTTGGTGAGGCGCACGGGTGCGGGGGCGGGCGCGGGCGGTGCCGGGCGCGCCGGCGCGGCCGCGGGTGCTGCGGGCGCCGGCGTGTGCGCCGGTGTCGACGGGGCCTGGGGCCAGGCGGGTGCAGGCGCCGGTGCCGGAGGTACGGCCGCTGCCGGGGGCGCGGTCCGCTGCGGTGCCGCCGCCTGCTGGGGCTCGTCGACCGTGATGCCGAAGTCGGTGGCGAGACCCTCGAGTCCGCTCCCGTACCCCTGCCCGACAGCACGGAACTTCCACGCGCCCTGGCGCCGGTACAGCTCACCGAGGATGAAGGCCGTCTCGACCGTCGCGTCCTGGCTCTCGTAGCGGGCGATCTCCTTGCCCCCGGCGGCGTCGAGCACGCGTACGTACAGCCCCGGCACCTGTCCGAAGCTGCCGCCGTCCGCCGATGCGGCGACGACAATCCGCTCGATGGCCGGCTCGACGCGGCCCAGATCGACGACGAGACGGTCGGTCGTCCCGTCCCCGGCGGTGCGCTTGCCGTCGTGGCGCACCGCGCCCGAGGCGTGTTCGGGTTGGTTGTAGAAGACGAAGTCCGCGTCGGAGCGGACCTTTCCCGACCCGGTATCGAGCAGCAGGGCGGACGCGTCGACGTCGGGTACCCCGTTTCCGGAACGCCATCCCAACTCGACATGAACGCTCAGCGCGGGTACTGGAACATTCGCTCCTTTGAGCATGGACATTCTCGCCCCCATCACGGGTCCTCGTGCCCGGACAATTCCGTGCCGACAACCTAGCCGCGACGCCGTCCGAGCGCCCCCCGCGACCCGTGGGTAACCCCTTCCCAGCTTGCCCTTTACACGATCTAGACGATGCGCGACGACCGTTTTTCCCGAGTTCGCTCGCATTGGGGATCCGTGGTCACTAGGAACACGTCAAACAACCCTCTTATCGGGCTCCCCAATCAGCACATCGTGGGCTTAACTTATGTGCCATGACCTCCCCCCGCTCCAACTACGGCGGCGGTTACTACGCCGCGCCGTCGTTCCCCGACACCCCGATCTACGACTCCCTGGTCGCGGAGCGGGGCACGCCTCAGATCGCCCCGATCCGAGTGCCTGCCGCTTACGACACCGTCGGCAGCTATCTGCCGGCGCTGCCCGCGTCCCTTCCCGCCCTCCCGGCGGCCCCCTCGCAGCCCGCACCTTCGTACGGCTACCCCCAGCCGATGCAGCAGCCCGTGCCGCTGCAGCAGGCGCCCGCGCCGTACATCCCGCAGCAGCCGGCCGGCCCCCGCGGCTACCCGGGCGCCCAGCCGCAGCCCATGCCCCGCCCGGCGGCCGGCGGTTACGAGTCGATGCGCCCCGCCGCGGCGCCGCGTCCGATGCCCGCCCCGGCGCCCTACGAGGACCCGTACAACCGCCCGTACCAGGGCGGCGGCTACTGACCGACCGGGCAGTGACGAACGGGCGTCGGCCGACGGTCACCGGCGCCCGGTTCCGAGCGGCGGGCAGCCGTCGTCCGGCGGGACGCACGGGGTTCCTGGCAGGATGACTGTATGGCGAATCCAGTGCTCCGTTCCGTCCATGTCCACCCGGTGAAGTCGGTCGCGGGATACACGCCTGACGCGGCCGTCGTGGAGCCGTGGGGCCTCGCGGGTGACCGCCGGTGGATGCTCGTCGACCAGGCGAGCAGGGCCGTCACGCAACGCCAGCACGCCCGGCTGGCGTTGGCCTCCGCCGAGCCGCTCACGGACGGCGGGATCCGGCTGTCCGCGCCCGGCCTGGCGCCGCTGAGCGTCACGGTGCCGGAGCCCGCGGGCACGGCCGTCGTGGAGATTTTTGGGGAGAAGGTCGAGGCGGTGCCCGCGGGCGCCGCCTCCGCCGCGTGGTTCGGCGCGTTTCTGGGCGCGCCGGTCCGGCTGATGCATCTCGACGACCCGGCACACCGGCGCCCCGTCGATCCGGACTATGCGCTGCCGGGCGAGACGGTTTCCTTCGCCGACGGCTTTCCGCTGCTCGCCACCTCCGTCGCCTCCCTCGACGCGCTGAACTCGCTCATCGCGCAGGGCGACCACCCCGACGAGGGCCCGCTGCCCATGAACCGCTTCCGGCCCAATCTCGTCGTGGACGGCACGCCGCCGTGGGCCGAGGACGGCTGGCAGCGCCTCCAGGTGGGCGAGGTCCGCTTCCGCGTGGCCAAGCCGTGCGGGCGGTGCGTCGTGACCACCACCGACCAGCGGACGGCGGAGCGCGGCAAGGAGCCGCTGCGGACCCTCGCCCGGCACCGGCGCTTCGGGGACCGGCTGGTCTTCGGACAGAACCTGGTCCCGGAGCAGACCGGAACCGTGCGGGTGGGGGATCCCGTACAGATCCTCGACTAGCGTCCCGCGCCGGAGATCCGTCGGCCGAAGCGGCGAGAGATTCGAGGACCTCCCCGGCTGTCCTGGTCCGGATGTATGGCTTGGGCGGCCCCTGCACGAAGCCGGACGCCGAACTCCGGCACCCTGCCCGACCCGTGGTGAAGCGGAACGGCTGACCACACCCGGCCCCTGCCGTCGCTGCACGCTCAAGCAGCGGATCGACGGCCTCCTCACCGACGGTACGGGCGCCGTCCCACCGAAGCTGCAGGCCCTCCGCGAGGCCCTGGCCAGCACCCAGCGGCCAGCGGACGGCGACGGCCATGAGCCGGCTCTCGAAGCATCGCCTTCACCGTCTTGTCCGACCTGGCCTCCGGCTGACGTCCCCTGACCCACGAGGCCCTGGACGAACTCCCTGACAGCAAGGGCGTCGAGCACCTCCGCAGCGTCCTCCTGGCCGCCGGCGCCCTGCTGCCCCGGGACGAACAGATGGTCCGCCTCGCACGGCACGTGAAGGACCTCGGCGCCTCCCACGCCACCCCCGAGGGCGGCAGATCCTGCACCGCTGCGCGACCTGGCACCTGATCCGCCGGCTTCGCCGACGAAGCCGCGGCAACGACATCACGCACACCCAGCTCATTTTCGGCAGGTGGGGCCGGGCGCTCCGGCTTCGCGACGACCGCAGGGCCCCTCTCCACGTCAGCGACCGCGGTCGGCGGCGTCGACGGCCGCGTGGATCCGGTCGAAGGCGGACCGGAGGGTCTCCAGCTCGCCGGGTTCCAGTGCGTCGAAGACCAGCCGGCGAACGTTCTCGACGTGCGCCGGCGCGGACGCGGCGAGCTTCTCGTAGCCCTCGGGGGTGAGGATGGCGAGGGTGTACCGGCCGTCGGCGGGATCGGGCCCACGGCGGACGAAGCCCTGTTGCTCCAGCCGCCTGACCACGTGGGAGAGCCGCGAGAGGGACGAGTTGGCGTTGCCGGCCAGCGTGCTCATCCGCATCGTGTGGCGGTCCTGCTCGGAGAGCATCGCCAGCACGTGGTACTCCATCCAGTTCAGGTCGGCGTCGCGCTCCAGCTGCCGCTCCAGCGCCGGGGGGAGCAAGGTCAGGACCCGCGCCAGCGACACCCACGCGGACAGCTCACCCCCCTGCAGCCAGCGCGGCTCCGTCGTCGTCGCCGGCCGCCCTCCTGTGTTCTTCGTCATGCGGACCACAGTACTCGATGGAGTTGAAGCTTCAAGTTAATCGGCTACTATCCACTTGAAGCTTCAAGTCATTGCCCAAGCACCGCACAGATCAGGAATGCGCACATGACCAGGATCGGCATCATCCTCGGCAGCACCCGCCCCGGCCGCAACGGCGAGAAGGTGGCCCACTGGGTCCTCGACCAGGCCCGCGCCCACGGCGGCGAGGCCACCTTCGAGCTGGTGGACCTCGCGGACTACCCGCTCCCCCACCTCGACGAGCCGCTGCCGCCGTCCATGGGCCAGTACCAGAACGCCCACACCAAGGAGTGGGCCGACAGGATCGCGAGCTTCGACGGCTTCATCATCGTCACCCCGGAGTACAACCACTCCACTTCGGGCGTGCTGAAGAACGCCATCGACTACCTGTTCGCCGAGTGGAACAACAAGGCGGTCGGTTTCGTCTCCTACGGCGCCGTGGGCGGCGCCCGCGCCGCCGAGCACCTTCGGCTGATCGTCGGTGAGCTGAAGATGGCCGACGTCCGCACCAACGTGGCACTGTCGCTCTACACCGACTTCGTCAACTTCAGCGACTTCGCGCCCGGCGAGCACCAGGCGGCGAGCCTGTCCACCCTTATCGACGAGGTCGTCGCGTGGAGCCGCGCCCTGGCTCCGCTGCGGGGCTGACCGGAACTGCCGGGTCGGTCCACACCGATCGGCCCGGCACGCAACCGACACGCATCAAGGCGACGAGCCGGACACGCGCAGGCCGTCCAGGGCAACGTCGCTGGTGTCGACCCCAAGGATGGGGCCAACATCAAGACTTGGTGGCTCGTCACCTGAGGGCCCCCGTTTTCGGCGACGGCGCGGTTCCTGCCGCTTGCGGCGTTGCAGGCCGCAACGCCGCCCGGAGCCACGCACTCGCACCGTCTCCAGTTCTCTCTGCTGATCGGACGGGTGGCCCAACGGGCCTGCTCAAGGGCGTCCAGAGATCAACGCGCACCGCCCATGAGCGTTGAGTCGCCCTGCCGGACATGACTTGCCGGCCAAGGACCTCCCGTCGGCACCCTGTGATCCGACTCCGCGCCGTAACGCGCGTAGTCATTCGGCACGTCGCCATCCCCTCACCACTCAGAACCATTCAGTAAGGCGGATCATCATGGAATTCGGAATCTTCGGCGTCGGCGACGTCAGCCGTGATCCGGTCACCGGGCGCACGCCCAGCGAGGCGGAGCGCATCGACGGGGTCGTGCGCACCGCCAAGCACGCGGAGGAGGTGGGCCTGGACGTCTTCGCCATCGGCGAGCACCACAATCCGCCCTTCATTCCCTCCTCACCGACAACGCTCCTCGGGCACATCGCGGCCATGACCGAGCGCATCACGCTCAGCACCTCGGTCACCCTCATCACGACCAACGACCCGGTGCGCATCGCCGAGGAGTACGCGATGCTGCAGCACCTCGCCAAGGGCCGGGTCGACCTGGTGCTCGGCCGCGGCAACACCGTGCCGGTCTACGCCTGGTTCGGACAGGACATCCGCAAGGGCCTCGAGCTCGCGCTGGAGAACTACAACCTGCTGCACCGGCTGTGGCGGGAGGATGTCGTGGACTGGGAGGGCACCTTCCGCACCGCGCTCCAGGGCTTCACCTCCACCCCGCGCCCGCTGAACGACGTCCCGCCCTTCGTCTGGCACGGCTCCATCCGCACCCCCGAGATCGCCGAACAGGCTGCCTACTACGGCAACGGCTTCTTCGCGAACAACATCCTCGCGCCGTACGGGCACTTCGAACGTCTCGTCTCCTTCTACCGGCAGCGCTACGCCCACTACGGCCACGGAACCCCGGAGCAGGCCATCGTCGGCCTCGGCGGACAGGTCCACATCGCCAAGCGGTCGCAGGACGCGGTCAAGGCGTTCCGCCCCTACTTCGAAGGCTTCCCCCTGTACGCCGGCCACCGGCTCGAGGAGTACATGGCCACCACGCCGCTCTCGGTCGGCAGTCCGCAGGAGGTCATCGACAAGACCATGGCCTTCCGGGAGCGCTTCGGCGACTACCAGCGCCAACTGTGGAACGTGGACGGCATGGGCCTGCCCGTCGAAGCCGCCCTCGAGCAGATCGAGCTCCTCGGTACCGAGGTCGTCCCCGTGCTCCGCAAGGAGATGGCCGCGCTCCGCGCGCCCGGCGTCCCCGAGACCCCCACCCACGCGAGCCTGGTCAAGGCCAAGTACGGCGACGAACAGCCCCGGCAGCCGCGCCCGAACCCCAACCGCGGCGACAACGTCACCGGCACGTCGCCCTACCAGGACAGCGACCCCGCCATCGCTGCCCGCTTCCCCGGGATCGGCTGAGCCATGACCGACACCGCACCCCCGACCGCCCGCCCGCTGACGCTCGTCGTCGTCAACGCCGGCCTCAGCGACCCCTCCTCCTCCCGGCTGCTCGCCGACCGCATCGCACAGAAGACCGTCGCAGCGCTGCGGGAGCAAGGGCGTACCGCCACGACCCGCCTCGTCGAACTGGGCCCTTTGGCGGTCGACATCGCGCGGGCGGTCGTCTCCGGCAACCCCGGTGACCGCCTCCAGGCCGCGATCCGCGAGCTCGCCACCGCCGACGGGCTCATCACCAGCACCCCGGTCTACACCGCCGGCGTCAGCGGCCTGTTCAAATCCTTCTTCGACGTCCTCGACAACGACCTCATCGTCGCCAAGCCCGTGCTGCCCGCCGCTACCGCGGGCAGCCCCCGCCACGCGCTGGTGGTCGAGGACCAGGTCCGCCCCATGTTCGCCTTCCTCCGCGCCCTCACCGTGCCGACCTCGGTCTTCGCCGCTCCTGAGGACTGGAGCGCGACAGCGCTCGGCGAGCGGATCGACCGCGCGACGACAGAACTCGCCGCCCTGATGGCCAGCGGCATCGGCGACACCATCGCCGGCCGGGCCTGGTCCGGCTACCAGCACCGCTTCGGTGGCAACGCCACGCGCGCCGAACAGAGCGTCGACGACGTCGACTTCAAGACACCGCTCATGCGACTCGCCGCCGGCGGCACCCCAGCGTGACCCAACCAGAAGATCATCCCGTCCGGCCGGTCAACGTGACAGAGCCGGGAATTTCGACAAGGAGTCGCCGACATGGCTGACGAGACGATGCCGGCCTACCGCATCCCGTCGATCCACAGCTCCGCGCAATGGTCGCGGGTGCCCGTGCCGAAGCCCAGCTCCGGCGAGGTCCTGATCCGGATGGCGGCGGCCGGGCTGTGCCATACCGATCTGGAAATCATGGACAAGGGCGCACAGTTCGTACCCCACAAGGACCGCCCCTACACGCTCGGGCACGAGAACGTCGGCTACGTGGCCGCGCTCGGCCCCGGGGTCACGGACGCGGTCGTGGGCGAGGCGGTCGCAGTGAACTCGGGCATGACCTGTGGCACATGTGAGTACTGCCTGGCAGGCCAGGACAACTACTGCGAAAACCCGCCCGGTTTCTACGGCCTGAGTGACGACGGCGGCCTCGCCCCCTACCTCCTCGCGCGGCGCCGCGACCTCGTGTCCATCGGCGACCTCGATCCGATCCAGGCCGCACCGCTCGCCGACGCCGGCGGGACCGCGTACGGTGCCGTCAACGCCGTCCTGCCCTACATCCGCCCCAACGGATTCGTGGTCGTGATCGGCATCGGCGGCCTCGGCTCGTTCGCCCTGCAGCTGCTGCGCCTGAACACCTCGGCCACCGTCATCGCGGTCGACCTGGCGGACAAGCTTTCCCACGCCAGTGGCCGAGGCGCCCATCACACCGTCACCAGCGACGCCTCGGCAGCCGCGACGATCAAGGAGCTCACGGGCGGTCACGGTGTCGACGCGATCATCGACTTCGTGGGGATCGACGCCACGTTGCGGCTCGCCACCGACGTCGTGCGTCCCACGGGCTGCATCAACCTCGTCGGTACGGGTGGTGGCACCCTGCCATTCCGATTCCAGAACCCGCCCTTGGGTGTGCACGTCGTCGCCACGGCCAGCTATTCGATGCGGGAACTGCAGGACCTGGTCAGACTCGCCCAGCGTGGCCTGTTCACCATCGACGTCACCACGTACGCCTTCCAGGACCTGGAGCAGGCCTACCGCGACCTGCGGGACGGTCGGATCGTGGGGCGCGCGGTCGTGACCTTCGACGGTGACCGGCCCGGCTGGTGACGGTTCCGTCCGCCGGCACGCGCCCGATTTCCGGCTTGACGGTGGTGCCTGCGCGGGCCGGGGGCGCATCGCGCACCGGCTGGTGGTGCGGGAGGCGAGCCTTGCGTCCGGCGCGGATGCCGTTGCCGACGAAGGGCCGGCCGGCGAAGAACGGGGCGCGGGACTTGGCCTGTTGCTCGCTCCGCCGGGTGAGACGCCTGTCCGTCCAGCTGGTGTGCTGTCCGGACAGGCGCCGCCCGGTCTCGCCGTGGCGGACCAGCAGGAGGTCGCCCGTGGCGACACGCACCCTTTGCCGAGTGAGCGTTACTCGGCGGACTCGACGGCGTGGCCGCCGAACTGGTTGCGCAGCGCGGCGATCATCTTCATCTGCGGCGAGTCCTCCTGGCGGGACGCGAAGCGCGCGAAGAGGGAGGCCGTGATCGCGGGCAGCGGCACCGCGTGGTCGATGGCCGCCTCGACGGTCCAGCGGCCCTCACCGGAGTCGGCGGCGTAGCCGCGCAGCTTGTCCAGGTGCTCGTCGTCGTGCAGGGCGTTGACGGCCAGGTCGAGGAGCCAGGAGCGGATGACCGTGCCCTCCTGCCAGGAGCGGAAGACCTCGCGCACGTCGGTCACCGAGTCGGCGGCCTCGAGCAGCTCCCAGCCTTCGGCGTACGCCTGCATCATGGCGTACTCGATGCCGTTGTGGACCATCTTGGAGAAGTGGCCCGCGCCGACCTTGCCCGCATGGACGTAGCCGTAGTCGCCTTCGGGCTTGAGGGCGTCGAAGATCGGCTTGACGCGCGCGACGTGGTCGTCGTCGCCGCCGACCATGAGGGCGTAACCGTTCTGCAGGCCCCACACGCCGCCGGAGACGCCGGCGTCGACGAAGCCGATGCCGCGCTCTGCGAGCTCGGCGGCGTGCTTCTCGTCGTCGGTCCAGCGGGAGTTGCCGCCGTCGACGACTATGTCGCCCTCGGAGAGCAGGTCCTTCAGTTCGTCGACGGTCGACTGGGTGGGGGCGCCCGCCGGGACCATCACCCAGACGACGCGCGGGCCTTCGAGCTTGTCGACGAGCTCGGTGAGCGAGGCGACGTCGGAGACGTCCGGGTTGCGGTCGTAGCCGATGACGGTGTGGCCGGCGCGGCGGATGCGCTCGCGCATGTTGCCGCCCATCTTGCCGAGTCCGATGAGGCCCAGCTGCATCGATGCCATGTCAGTTCACTTGCCTTCAGTGCTTCGGCCGCGCAGGACGCGGTAGGTGGCGACCAGGGACTGGGTGGAGGCGTCGAGGCCGGGGACCTCGGCACCCTCCGTGAGGGCGGGCTCGACGCGCTTGGCGAGCACCTTGCCGAGTTCGACGCCCCACTGGTCGAAGGAGTCGATGTTCCAGATCGCGCCCTGGACGAAGACCTTCTGCTCGTAGAGGGCGATGAGCTGCCCGAGGACCGACGGGGTCAGTTCCTTCGCGAGGATCGTCGTCGTGGGGTGGTTGCCCTTGAACGTACGGTGGGCGACCTGCTCCTCCGCGATACCCTCGGCCCGCACCTCGTCGGCGGTCTTGCCGAAGGCGAGCGCCTGACCCTGTGCGAACAGGTTGGCCGTCAACAGGTCGTGCTGACCCGCCAGTTCGCCGAGCTCCTCGACCGGCTCGGCGAAGCCGATGAGGTCCGCCGGGATCAGCTTCGTGCCCTGGTGGATGAGCTGGTAGTAGGCGTGCTGGCCGTTGGTGCCGGGCGTGCCCCACACCACCGGTCCGGTCTGCCACTCCACGCCGCGGCCCTCGCGGTCCACGGACTTGCCGTTGGACTCCATGTCGAGCTGCTGGAGGTACGCGGTGAACTTGGAGAGGTAGTGGCTGTACGGGAGGACTGCGTGCGACTGGGCTCCGTGGAAGTTGCCGTACCAGATGCCCAGCAGGCCGAGGAGCAGCGGAGCGTTGGCCGCCGCCGGCGCGCTGCGGAAGTGTTCGTCGACGAGGCGGAAGCCGTCGAGCATCTCGCGGAACGCGTCCGGGCCGACGGCGATCATCAGCGAGAGGCCGATGGCGGATTCGTACGAGTAGCGTCCGCCGACCCAGTCCCAGAACTCGAACATGTTGGCCGTGTCGATGCCGAAGCCGGAGACCTTCTCGGCGTTGGTCGACAGGGCGACGAAGTGCTCGGCGACGGCGTCGTCGTCCTTGAGGGCCTTGAGCAGCCAGGCGCGCGCGGCCGTGGCGTTCGTGATCGTCTCGATCGTGGTGAACGTCTTCGACGCGATGATGAACAGCGTCTCGGCCGGGTCGAGGTCGCGGACGGCCTCGTGCAGGTCGGCGCCGTCGACGTTCGAGACGAAGCGGAACGTCAAGTCCCGTGCGGTGTAGGCGCGGAGGGCCTCGTACGCCATGGCTGGACCGAGGTCCGAACCGCCGATGCCGACATTGACGATGTTCTTGATGCGCTTGCCGGTGTGACCGGTCCACTTGCCGGAGCGGACCTTCTCCGCGAAGACGGCCATCTTGTCCAGGACGGCGTGCACCTTCGGTACGACGTTCTCCCCGTCCACCTCGATCGCGGCGTCGGCCGGGGCCCGCAGAGCCGTGTGGAGCACGGCTCGGCCCTCGGTGGTGTTGATCTTCTCGCCGCGGAACATGGCGTCTCGCTGCCCGAACACATCGGTGGCGGCCGCAAGTTCCTGGAGGAGGGCGAGGGTCTCGTCCGTGATCAGGTGCTTCGAGTAGTCGATGTACAGGTCGCCGACCTGGACGGTGTAGCGCCCGGCGCGGCTCGGGTCGGTGGCGAACAGGTCGCGCAGGTGCGCGCCGTTGAGACTGGCGCGGTGGTCCAGCAAGGCGGTCCACTGAGGGCGGTGCGTCAACGAGGACGCGTTGTCAGTCATGTTGAACAGACTCCTTGGTGCCGGAGGCGTCTCCGTGCAGCGCGACGGCGTACATCTCGTCGGCGTCGAGGCGGCGGAGTTCTTCGGCGATCAGCTCGGCGGTCGAGCGGACCTTCAGGGCGAGGGTGCGCTCGGGCTGACCGGGCAGGGAGAGAGTGGCGAGGGGGCCCTCGGGACGGTCGATGCGGATCTCTCCGTTCGCCGTACCGAGACGGACCGCGGTGATGACGGGCCCCTCGGTCGTCACGCGCTCGACCGGGACACCGAGGCGCGCACCGAGCCAGCGCGCGAGCAGTTCGGCGCTGGGGTTGTCGGCCTCGGACTCGACGGCCGCGGAGACGATGTCGGCGCGTGCCTGGTCGAGGGCTGCGGCCAGCATGGAGCGCCACGGCGTGAGCCGGGTCCAGGCGAGGTCGGTGTCACCGGGGGCGTAGGACACGGCGCGGGACGCGAGGGCCGCGAGGGGGTCCTCGACGGCGTATGCGTCGGTGATGCGGCGGGCGGCGAGCGCGCCGAGCGGGTCCCTGGCGGGCTCCTGCGGGGCGTCGACCGGCCACCACACGACGACAGGGGCGTCGGGCAGGAGCAGGGGCAGGACGACGGAGTCGGCGTGCAGGCCCACCTCGCCGTACAGGCGCAGGATCACGGTCTCACCGGTGCCGGCGTCGGCGCCGACCCGGACCTCCGCGTCGAGGCGGTTGCCCTGCCGGTCGCGCGGGGAGCGGGCGGTGCGGTGGATGACGACAAGGGTGCGCGACGGGTGCTCGCGGGACGCCTCCTCGGCGGCCTTGACCGAGTCGTACGCGTGCTCCTCGTCGGTGACGATCACCATCGTGAGAACCATGCCCACGGCCGGGGTCCCGATGGCGCGGCGCCCCTCGACGAGCGCCTTGTTGATCTTGCTTGCCGTGGTGTCGGTCAGGTCGATCTTCATGGCCTGCGCCAGCTCCGTCCGTCTCGTGCGAGCATCTCGTCCGCTTCCTTCGGGCCCCAACTGCCCGAGGCGTACTGAGCGGGCCTGCCGTGGGCGTCCCAATGTTTCTCGATGGGGTCGAGGATGCGCCAGGACTCCTCGACCTCCTCCGTGCGGGGGAAGAGGTTGGCGTCGCCCAGCAGGACGTCGAGGATAAGCCGCTCGTACGCTTCCGGGCTGGACTCCGTGAACGACTCTCCGTAGGCGAAGTCCATGGACACGTCGCGGATCTCCATCGAGGTGCCGGGCACCTTGGAACCGAAGCGCATCGTCACGCCCTCGTCCGGCTGGACGCGGATGACCAGGGCGTTCTGGCCCAGCTCCTCCGTCGCGGTCTGGTCGAAGGGGGAGTGCGGAGCGCGCTGGAAGACGACCGCGATCTCGGTGACGCGGCGGCCGAGGCGCTTGCCCGTACGGAGGTAGAAGGGGACGCCCGCCCAGCGGCGGTTGTCGATCCCCAGCTTGATGGCCGCGTAGGTGTCTGTCTTCGACGCGGGATCGATGCCGTCTTCCCGGAGGTAGCCCGTGACCTTCTCGCCGCCCTGCCAGCCCTCGGTGTACTGCGCGCGCACCGTCGACCGCCCCAGATCTGCCGGAAGGCGTACGGACCTGAGGACCTTGAGCTTCTCCATCACGAGCGACTCGGCGTCGAACGCGGCCGGCTCCTCCATCGCGGTGAGGGCCATGAGCTGGAGCAGGTGGTTCTGGATGACGTCGCGGGCGGCGCCGATGCCGTCGTAGTAGCCGGCCCGGCCGCCGATGCCGATGTCCTCGGCCATCGTGATCTGCACATGGTCCACGTACGACCGGTTCCAGATGGGCTCGTACATCTGGTTGGCGAAGCGGAGCGCCAGGATGTTCTGGACGGTCTCCTTGCCGAGGTAGTGGTCGATGCGGAAGACCTGCTCGGGCGCGAAGACGTCGTGGACGATCGCGTTGAGTTCCTTGGCGGAGGCGATGTCGTGGCCGAAGGGCTTCTCGATGACCGCGCGGCGCCAGGACCCCTCGGGGGCGTCGGCGAGGCCGTGCTTCTTGAGCTGCTGGACGACCTTCGGGAAGAACTTCGGCGGCACGGAGAGGTAGAAGGCGTAGTTGCCGCTGGTGCCCCGCGTCGCGTCCAGCTCATCGACGGCGTTGCGCAGCTGCTCGAACGCGGCGTCGTCGTCGAAGTCGCCCGGGATGAAGCGCATGCCCTCGGCGAGCTGCTGCCAGACCTCCTCGCGGAAGGGGGTGCGGGCGTGCTCGCGCACGGAGTCATGGACGACCTGGGCGAAGTCCTGGTCCTCCCACTCGCGGCGGGCGAACCCGAGGAGCGAGAAGCCCGGCGGGAGCAGCCCGCGGTTGGCGAGGTCGTAGACGGCCGGCATCAGCTTCTTGCGGGACAGGTCGCCGGTGACGCCGAAGATGACGAGCCCGGAGGGGCCCGCGATGCGCGGCAGGCGACGGTCGCGGGGGTCCCTCAGCGGATTCGACCAGTCCGTGACTGCGGTGGTCACTTCGCGTCAACTCCCTTGCGCTGGAGGCTCTGCAGGCGGGTCGTGACGGTGGCGAGCAGGTCGTTCCACGCCACCTCGAACTTGGCGACGCCCTCGTCCTCCAGCTGCTGGACGACCTCGTCGTAGGAGATGCCGAGCGCGCCGACGGCCTTCAGGTCGGCGCGGGCCTGCTCGTAGCGGCCGGTCACCGTGTCACCGGTGATCTCGCCGTGGTCGGCGGTGGCCTTCAGGGTGGCCTCCGGCATGGTGTTCACAGTGCCCGGGGCGACCAGTTCGTCGACGTACAGCGTGTCCTTGAACGCCGGGTCCTTCACGCCGGTCGAGGCCCACAGCGGGCGCTGCTTGTTGGCGCCGGCCGCCTCCAGTTTCGTGGCGCGCTCCGAGGCGAAGACCTGCTCGTACGCCTCGTAGGCCAGGCGGGCGTTGGCGAGGGCGGCCTTGCCCTTGAGGACCTTGGCTTCGCCCGTTCCGATCGTGCCGAGGCGCTTGTCGATCTCGGAGTCGACGCGGGAGACGAAGAAGGAGGCGACGGAGTGGATGGTGGCGAGGTCGATGCCGCGCTCGTGGGCGAGTTCAAGTCCCTTGAGGAACGCGTCCATGACGGCGCGGTAGCGCTCGAGCGAGAAGATCAGCGTGACGTTCACCGAGACGCCCAGGCCGATGACCTCGGTGATGGCCGGGAGGCCCGCCTCGGTCGCCGGGATCTTGATCATGAGGTTCGGGCGGTCGACGAGCCAGGCCAACTGCTTGGCCTCGGCGATCGTGGCCTCGGTGCTGTGTGCCAGGCGCGGGTCGACCTCGATGGAGACGCGGCCGTCGCGGCCCTGCGTCGCGTCGTACACCGGACGCAGGACGTCGGCGGCGGCGCGGACGTCGGCCGTGGTCATCATGCGGACGGCCTCGTCGACGGTGACACCGCGGACGGCCAGGTCGGCGAGCTGGTCCTCGTAGCCCTCACCGGAGCCGATGGCGGCCTGGAAGATCGAGGGGTTCGTCGTGACGCCCACGACATGGCTCTTCTCGATGAGCTCGGCCAGGTTGCCGGACTCGATGCGCTTGCGGGACAGGTCGTCCAGCCAGATGGAAACGCCTTCGTCGGAAAGGGACTTGAGGAGCGACGAGGAGGGGACGGCCTTGCTCACTGTGTTCATCTTCTTTCGGGGGTCCTGAGTACGAACAGATCAAGCGCGGGCGGCGGCCAGGCCCTGGACGGAATGGAGAGCAGCCCGGGCCTCGGCAGCGACGTTGTCGGCGGTGAAGCCGAACTCGGCGAAGAGGACGCCGGCGTCCGCGGAGGCGCCGAAGTGCTCCAGGGAGACGATGCGTCCTGCGTCCCCGACGAAGCGGTACCAGGTCAGGCCGATGCCGGCCTCGACGGCGACGCGGGCCTTCACGGCGGGCGGCAGGACGCTGTCGCGGTACTCCGGCGACTGCTCCTCGAACCACTCGACGGACGGCATCGACACGACGCGGGTGGCGACGCCCTCGGCCTCCAGCTGCTCGCGGGCCTCGACGGCGAGGTGCACCTCGGAACCGGTGGCGATCAGGATGACGTCCGGCGTCTCCCCGGACGCCTCGGCCCGCACGTATCCGCCCTTCGCCGCAAGCTCGTCGGCCTCGTACGTCGGCACGCCCTGCCGGGTCAGCGCCAGGCCGTGCGGGGCCGGCTTGACCGAGCCGCGGTGCAGGATCTCGCGCCAGGCGATCGCGGTCTCGTTGGCGTCGGCCGGGCGGACGATGTTCAGGCCCGGGATGGCACGCAGGGAGGCGAGGTGCTCGACGGGCTGGTGGGTCGGGCCGTCCTCGCCGAGCCCGATGGAGTCGTGGGTCCACACGTACGTGACCGGGAGCTGCATCAGCGCCGACATGCGGACCGCGTTGCGCATGTAGTCGGAGAAGACCAGGAACGTGCCGCCGTAGATCCGGGTGTTGCCGTGCAGTGCGATGCCGTTCATCTCCGCGGCCATCGAGAACTCGCGGATGCCGAAGTGGACGGTGCGGCCGTACGGGTCGGCCTCGGGCAGGGGGTTGCCCTTCGGGAGGAACGACGACGACTTGTCGATGGTCGTGTTGTTCGAGCCGGCCAGGTCTGCGGACCCGCCCCACAGTTCGGGGAGGACCGGGCCGATGGCCTGGAGGACCTTGCCGGACGCGGCGCGTGTGGCGACCTTCGTCCCGGCCTCGAAGACGGGAAGCGCCTGCTCCCAGCCCTCGGGCAGACGCCCGGCCACGATGCGGTCGAGCAGCTCGGAGCGCTCGGGGTTGTCGGCACGCCACTCGGCGAGCTGCTTGTCCCAGGCGGTGTGGGCCTCGGCGCCACGGTCGAGGGCGGCGCGGGTGTGGGCGAGGACCTCGTCCTCGACGATGAAGGACTGCTCCGGGTCGAAGCCGAGAAGGCGCTTGGTGGCAGCGATCTCGTCGGTACCGAGCGCGGAGCCGTGCGAGGCCTCGGTGTTCTGGGCGTTCGGGGCCGGCCAGGCGATGATCGTTCGCATCGCGATGATGGACGGACGCCCGGTCTCGGCCTTGGCGGCGGCGAGGGCCTCGTACAGGGCCTTCACGTCGACGTCGCCGTTCTCCTTGGGCTCGATGCGACGGATCTGCCAGCCGTACGCCTCGTAGCGCTTCAGGACGTCCTCGGAGAACGCGGTCGCGGTGTCGCCCTCGATGGAGATGTGGTTGTCGTCGTAGACGAGGACGAGATTGCCGAGCTTCTGGTGGCCGGCGAGGGAGGAGGCCTCGGCGGAGACGCCCTCCTGCAGGTCGCCGTCGGAGACGATTGCCCAGATGGTGTGGTCGAAGGGGCTGGTGCCCTCGGGGGCCTCGGGGTCGAACAGGCCCCGCTCGTAGCGGGCGGCCATGGCCATGCCGACGGCGTTGGCGACGCCCTGGCCGAGGGGCCCGGTCGTCGTTTCGACACCGGCGGTGTGCCCGTACTCGGGGTGGCCCGGGGTCTTGGAGCCCTGCGTGCGGAACGCCTTCAGGTCGTCCAGTTCCAGCTCGTAGCCGGAGAGGAACAGCTGGGTGTAGAGGGTGAGGCTCGTGTGGCCGGGGGACAGGACGAAGCGGTCGCGCCCGGTCCACTCCGGGTCGGCCGGGTCGTGCCGCATGGCCTTCTGGAAGAGGGTGTACGCGACGGGAGCCAGGCTCATGGCCGTACCGGGGTGTCCGTTGCCGACCTTCTGCACGGCATCGGCCGCCAGGAGGCGGGCGGTGTCGACGGCACGCCGGTCGAGTTCGGTCCACTCGAAGGGGCCGAGGCGATCCGGTGTCTGCGTGCTCATCTGTATGACTTCCTTCGCATCTGTTGCGCACCCGTGGTACCGAAAGGCACTGGGTGGCCGGGGTTAAATTCCCTGGTCAAGCCACCCACGAACTTAAACGTCATACTTTTGGCACGGTAGGTGTCCCCGTGCCAGTGTTCGGTGAAAATGGGACACAGGAGTCGCTCGGAGGCAAGGGAAACGCATGACGGAGCAGGGCAGTGCACATCCGAGCGCACGTCTGGAAGCCGCGGAGCTCATCCGTACCCATCCCTTCAACGCGAGTGCGACCGTCTCCGGGGTCGGTATGCAGGTCGGCCCCATGGGCGCGGACGACTCCTGGGCCGGCGGCATGGGCCTCTCGCGGCGCGTGCACCGGATCGACTTCCACGTCCTGCTGTTCTTCCGCGAGGGCCCGGTCCACCACATGATCGACTTCACCGATTTCGAGGTCGGGGCCGGCGACATCCTGTGGATCCGGCCCGGCCAGGTGCACGGCCCTTCGGCAACCGATCGGTACGTCGGCACGGCGCTCACGATGCAGCCCGGTTTCCTGCCGCGCGCGATCGTGGAGGCGACGGGCCTCTACCGCTACGACCGCCCGCCGCTCCTCCACCCCGACAAGGGCCAACTTGCCGCCCTGGACGCCTCGCTGGAGCAGCTTCAGCGCGAGTACCTGGACACGGCGACGCTGCCGTTGAGCCTGCACACCTCGGTGTTGCGGCACTCCCTGACGGCCTTCATGCTGCGGGTGGCCCACGTCTCGGCGCAGGCGGAGGGCGACGAGTGCAGAGCGCAGCAGGACACGACGTTCTCCCGGTTCCGCAGCGCGGTCGAGCAGGGCTTCACGACCAATCACAGCGTCAGCGCGTATGCCACCGAGCTCGGCTACTCGCGCCGCACGCTCGTCCGCGCCGTACGCGCCGCCACCGGCCAGACCCCGAAGGGCTTCATCGACCGGCGCGTGATCCTGGAGGCGAAGCGGCTCCTCGCGCACACCGACGTGCCGGTGGGGCGGATCGGAGTGGCCGTCGGCTTCGCGGACTCGGCAAACTTCTCGAAGTTCTTCCTGCAGCACACCGGAGTGACACCGGCGGGGTTCCGGGCCGAGCAGGTCTGAGCGCTTCCCGTGCGGCCGGATTCCGCGGGCCCGTCGGCGGCGGCCGGCCACGCCGTGACGGCCGAAGACACGGTGGATGGCCGCGCGGCGGGTCGAGGAGGTCTTCACCGCAGCGGGTCGAGGAGGTCTTCACCGCCTGGACCAACTGACCCTCACCGTTCCCGGCGCGGGCCCGGCCGCGCTCATCGACCCGGGCCTGGCGGGTTCGCTGACCCCAGGTGCCGTGGTGCGGTCGGCGGGAACGCGAGCCGGCTCGTGACGTCCGTGACCGGCCGGTCGTCGTTCGCCCTGCCGGAAGGGGAGCGGGACGAGTCCGGGCGCGTCGATGACGGAGGGGATCGCGCGGGAGCTCTCCCGCAGCTCCTCGGTCTCCCCGAGATCCACGACCGGCAGCACGCACCGCCACCGACCGCACGATCAGAACAACCTGACGAAGCGCTACCAGGCCGGCCCTCCGCGGGATCACACGGGTCGGGGCCGGACCACGCGGAGCCGGGCGCCGGACCAGGCCGGACCACACCGGGCCAGGCCCGTTCCGCCTGTGTCAGGCCGGCTCCGGGCGCGCCGGGCCCGGGACCGGGCCGTCCTCGAGCGGCCGGCCGGGGAACACGACGCGGCGTCCGGCACGTTGGGACGGTGGCCGGGTGAGTTCGGTCTCTCTTCGTGCCACCCGCGCGTGCACCGTGCCGTACGGGGTCTATGACGAACGGAGAAGGGGGTGCAGGACCATGCGTACGCTCACCGGACTCTGGCGCTGGCGGCACAATCCCCTGCGCCGCACGACTGATCTCGTCGAGGCCTGGGCGGCGCTGGCCGCCGCGCTGCTGCTGACCGTCGCGGTGCCGGCCTTCGGATTCCTCTGCGGCGGCCTCGCCGACGCCGCGCTCCGTGAGTCCGCGCGCGCCCAGCGGGCGGAGCGGCATCCCACGACGGCACGGGTGCTGCGTCAGGCACCGAAGGCGCAGCAGGCCGTGGCCGATCCGGAGGCGGGAATGGAGAGCCGATCGAGCCGGATGGTGGTGGCCGAGTGGACGGCTGCGGACGGCACCCGGCACACCGGCACGGTGGCCGCGGGCGTCAGGAAGGCGAATCCCGGTGCCACGTTCCGGATATGGACCGACGCCCGGGGGAATTCCGTCACCCGCCCCATGAACACGGACACCGCGCGGGCACACGCCGTGCTCGCGGGCCTCGGCGCGGCGGCCGTCGCGGCCGGTGCGGTGGAGGGTGGCAGGCGGCTGTTCGTACGGCGGCTGATACAGCGGCGGTACGTGCAACTCGACCGCGCATGGGCGAAAACCGGTCCCGACTGGGGCCGTACGGGGACAGGCAGCTGACCGGTCGGTTCCCGCCCGTCGCGCGCGCTACGGTGGTGCGACGCGTGGCACGGACGTCGAACCACGAGGTGGGGGCAGATCAGCACCATGGCAGGCACGGTCCAGGTGACGCACACCGGCACATCGCGGTGGCGCCGCCGCACGGGCGAGTACGCTTCCCTCGCCGCAGCCCTCGAGGCCGCCGGTGACGGTGACGTCCTCACCGTCTCTCCCGGTACGTACCGGGAGAATCTGGTGGTGCAGCGCGCCGTGACCCTGCGCGGGACCGACGGTTCGGCCGGCTCGGTGCGGATCGCCCCGCCCGAGGGGGTTCCCCTGACCGTGCGCGCCTCCGCCACCGTGAAGGACCTTCATGTCGAGGGGCAGGACACGGCGGCGCCCGCGCTGCTCGTCGAGGACGGCGCACCGGAGCTGACAGATCTGCGGATCGTCACGCGGTCCGCCGCCGGCATCGAGGTGCGCGGCGCGGCCCGCCCCACCGTTCGGCGGTGCACCGTCGACAACCCGGCCGGGGTCGGCATCGGCGTACTGGACGGCGCCGGCGGCGTGTTCGAGGAGTGCGAGGTCCTCGCGGCGGGACAGTCCGGCGTCTCGGTGCGCGGCGGCGCGCACCCCCGGTTCGAACGCTGCCGCGTGCACCATGCGTCGGGAGCCGGACTGAGCGTCACCGGCGAGGCCAGTGCGCTGGAGGCACTGGGCTGCGAGGTGTACGAGATCAAGGGCGCCGGCGTGCAGATCGCCTCGCGGGCCACGGCCCATCTCACCGACTCCAGTGTGCACCGGACCTCGTCGGACGGCATCACCCTCGACACCGACGCCGTGCTCACGCTCTCGGACTGCGACATCCACGACGTTCCGGAGAACGCGGTGGACCTGCGCTCCCGTTCGGTGCTCACCCTCACCCGCTCGACGGTGCGGCGGTTCGGACGCAGCGGTCTGTCGGTGTGGGACCCGGGCACGCGGGTGGACGCCAACCAGTGCGAGATCCACGACAGTACGGGCGACTATCCGGCGGTCTGGGTCAGCGACGGCGCGGCCGTGGTCCTCGACTCCTGCCGCGTCCACGATGTTCCGGACGCGCTCTTCGTCCTCGACCGCGGCTCGCGGGCCGACGTCGTCGACAGCGATCTCTCGCAGGTGCGCAACACGGCGGTGTCGGTCAGCGACGGTGCCACGGCACAGCTCGACGACTGCCGCATCCGGGAGGCCTCCACGGGCGCCTGGTTCCGCGACCACGGCAGCGGCGGCACGCTCAGCAACTGCACCATCGACCAGGCCCAGACGGGCGTCATCGTCACCAAGGGCGCGGATCCGTCGATCGAGCGCTGCACGGTGACCTCCCCTGCCGAGGCCGGCTTCTACGTCTCCGCGGAGGGCCGCGGCACGTTCCACGGCTGCCAGGTGACGGGAAGCGGCGGCTACGGCTTCCATGTCATGGACGGCTGCCGTACGACGCTGACACGCTGCCGTACCGAGCGGTGCGCGCGCGGGGGTTACGAGTTCCCCGATGAGGGTCTGACCGTGGAGGACTGCACGAGCGACGAGAGCGGCGTACGGTCGTCCCCGCGGCGGACCCCGGCCGTGCTGACGACCACGCAGCCCGTCCGCTCCTCCCCCGGGCTGCTGGGCACGATCCCCGGACAGCGCGCCGCCGAGCCCGAGCCGGGGCCGGTGCCCGAGGCGCAGCCGCCGGCCCCGGTCCGTACGTCGGCCGCGGTCCTGGGTGAACTCGACGCACTGGTCGGTCTGGAGAGCGTCAAGCGGGAGGTCCGCACGCTCACGAACATGATCGAGGTCGGCCGGAGGCGCCAGGAGGCGGGGCTGAAGGCCGCCTCCGTCCGCCGCCATCTGGTGTTCACCGGCTCCCCCGGCACCGGCAAGACGACGGTGGCCCGGCTGTACGGCGAGATCCTGGCCTCGCTCGGAGTGCTGGAGCGCGGACATCTCGTCGAGGTGTCCCGGGTGGACCTGGTCGGCGAGCACATCGGCTCGACCGCGATCCGTACGCAGGAGGCGTTCGACCGGGCGCGCGGCGGGGTGCTCTTCGTCGACGAGGCGTACGCGCTCTCCCCCGAGGACTCCGGGCGGGACTTCGGCCGCGAGGCCATCGACACGCTGGTGAAGCTGATGGAGGACCACCGCGACGCGGTCGTGGTCATCGTCGCCGGGTACACGGCGGAGATGGAGCGGTTCCTCTCGGTCAACCCCGGTGTGGCGTCCCGGTTCTCACGCACCATCACCTTCAGCGACTACGTCCCGGACGAGCTGCTGCGGATCGTGGAGCAGCAGGCCGAGGAGCACGAGTACCGCCTGGCCGACGGCACGACCGAGGCGCTGCACAAGTACTTCACGGCGCTCCCGAAGGGGCCCGCGTTCGGTAACGGCCGCACCGCGCGTCAGACGTTCGAGTCGATGGTGGAGCGGCACGCGGGCCGGGTCGCCGAGCTCACCGAGGCGAGCACCGACGACCTGACCCTGCTCTACCCGGAGGATCTGCCCGAACTGCCCTGAGGCCGCAGGGCCCCGCCCTCGGCACCGACACCCGCACCCGCACCCGCACCCGCACGCTGGCGCGGCAGCGGCGGTGGCAGCCGGTTCAGGAGCTCCTCGCGCTCCTGGGCGAAGGCCGGGTCGGCCTGGTAGTCGGAGTGCCCGAGGATGGGCTCCGGCAGCGGATGCCTGTCCGTACGCCCGTACACGACGGGGTCCTTGAGGGCCTCCCGGTCGACCTCGGGCTTGTCCGCCTCGGCCGGAACCCGGACCGGGCCGCCGATCGGGTCGGTGTGCCGCCAGAGGTTGCGCCAGCAGTGGAGCTCCTGGTGGAGCGCCCGCAGCGGGGCCGCCCCGAAGTAGGCGGGGAACCAGCGGCCGTAGAGCCGCTCCAGCGGGGAGCCGTACGTGAGGAGGGCGACCCGGCGCCGGGTGTGCGGCGGGAGCTGCCAGACAGCGGCGGCAGCCAGCACACTGCCCTGCGAATGGCCGGAGATGACGAGCCGTCCGCCGGTGCCGGCGGTCCAGGAGGCCATCCGCCAGGTGAGGTCGGGCACGGCGCGCTCGGCGTAGCAGGGCGGGGCGAAGGGATGAGCGGCGCGCGGCCAGAACGTGCCGACGTCCCAGAGGATGCCGATGGTGCGGCGGGCGGAGGCGTCGCGGTACGCCCTCCGGCCCCAGGTCACGAAGAGGATGAAGCCCAGCCCGATGAGCCAGGACCCGAGTGCCTGGGCGGTTTCGGCGGCGGCCTCCACGACCGGGTGGGCCCGGTGGAACGCCTCGCTCGGAACGTCGCCGCTCATCCAGGCACCGGCCACCGCACCGGCCCCCAGCAGCAGGGTCGCCACGCAGACGATGCCGATGAGGGCGGGCGCGGCATCGGTGAGCTCCGCCCGGGCCCTGGTGCCGGCGATCCGCCGGGTACGGACCTCGTCGGGCCGCTCGGCCGGATAGTCCTCCTCCACCCGGCCGGCGAGGGCACGGGCGCTGCGCCAGGTCCGTACGCCGAGAGCCGCCAGCGGGGCGAGCAGCAGGAACAACAGCACGGGAATGACGGATGCCTGCCAGCTCAGCAGTACCGGCGGTCCGACGATGGGTCCCCCGCTCACGCCCGGGGTGCCGGGACCGTCCAGCCAGTCGGCGACGCGCTGGGCGACTCCGCCGGTCATGACACCGCCGAGTGCGCAGGCGAGCAGCGCGACGGCGGGGCCCGCCATGCCGTACATGGCGGTGCGCGAGTGCCGGACCCTGCGGTACAGGACGTGCGCGGTGACGGCGAGGGCGACGATCAGGCCGCCCTGGGCGAGGACGATGACGCGGAAGGCGGTGTCGCCGGGGAGGGTGCCGTGGGAGGCCCAGCCCGGCCGCGACCAGGAGGCGTACAGCATCGACAGGGCGAGCAGCCCGAGGGAGAGGCCGGGCAGCCAGGTGACGACGGCGTGGTCGATGCGGTTGTCGAGGACCTTCTCGCTACGGCCCCGGCGGAACACGACGGCGACGACGACGGCTCCGGCGGCCACGAGCACCGACTCCAGGGCCCAGCCCGCGACTTCGAGCGCGGGGACGTCCGCGCGACGGTCGTGCCGGGCGGCCGCCCCGGCGACGGCGGCGGCGATGACCAGGAACCCGGCGCCGGTGTGCGCGGCCCGCAGCCGGGCGACGATGCGCCGTCCGTACCAGAATCCGGGGCGGCCGAGGGCGGGGCGGACCGCCGCCGGTGCGTCCGATTCCGCCCCTCTCTCCGCGTCCCTCCCCGGCCCCGTCCCCGAGGCCTGCCCGGCGTCCTCGTCCCGGGCCTGCTCAGCCTCGCTCGCGGGGTCCTTCTCGGGGTCGGGACCTGCGGATCCGGCGGTGCCGCCCGTGACCGTCACGGCGCTGGGCGGGCGCTGCGACTCGTACGCGCTCCACGTGCGGTTGGAGAGGTACCAGAGCAGCCCCACCAACCCGGCCGGCACCAGCGCCGCGAGCGAGAGGCGGCGGCCCGGCTGCGCCCACCATCCGCCCTCAGCGGCAGAGAGGAAACCCAGCCAGGAGCGGTCCGCCGCGCAGTCGGCCGAGCCCGCGCACTGCCAGGCCGTCAGGTCGAGCGCCACCTCACAGGCGGCAGCCGTGAGCATGACGGTCAGACTCAGCGCCACGAGCCGCACGAGCATCCCGTAGAAGCGGACGGCCCTCGCGGGTCCCTTGGTCGTGGGGCGCATCCAGTGGGCCAGATTGACCACCATGAACGGCAGGAGCAGCAGCCAGAGCGCACGGGCGCCGTTCCCCGAGGTGAGGTTCGACCAGCAGTACGCCTCGGGCACCGGCCCGTTCTCGTACCGCTCGGGGTGGTGGTCGGCGTCGGCGTCCTCCGGACGCCGGTAGACGGCGGCGGTCGCGTCGCCGGTGATCCGGACCGTACGCGGATCGTCGAGCATGTCCTGCGGGGTGGCCCCGCCGACGCCGTGGACCAGAAGCTCCAGCGCGGCACCGCCGCTGTCCGGGGCCGGGGTGGCAGGGGACACTTCGGTGGCTCGCTCTCTGATGGGATGATCGGCGCGACCAGAATCCCCGATCATGGCCTGCGCCGCACGGCTCTCACGGAATCTCCCCGCACCCGGCGCGAACCGGGCGTGGGAGGATGAGCCGCCCTGGTGAAGAGCGGTGATTCGGCACAGGCGAAACGGAAGGGACCGGCTCCGGCGGTGAGCGACAACCAGAACCTCCTCGCGGAACAGCGGCGCGCCCTGATCCTCGACGAGGTACGGCGGCGGGGCGGTGTGCGGGTGAACGAACTCACCCGCAAGCTGAACGTCTCCGACATGACCGTGCGCCGGGATCTCGACGCGCTCGCCCGACAGGGCGTCATCGAGAAGGTCCACGGCGGCGCGGTGCCCGTGGTCGAGGCGAGCACGCACGAGCCGGGCTTCGAGGCCAAGTCCTCGCTGGAGCTCAGCGCGAAGGAGGACATCGCGCGGGCGGCGGCGGCGATGGCGGTGCCGGGCAGCGCGATCGCCCTGTCCGGCGGCACGACGACGTACGCCCTGGCGCAGCACCTGGTGGACGTCCCCGATCTGACGGTCGTGACGAACTCGGTGCGGGTCGCCGATGTGTTCCACGCCGCGCAGCGGGCGGGCGCGGCGAGCGGCCGGCGGGCGGCGGCGACCGTGGTGCTCACCGGTGGCGTGCGGACGCCGTCCGACTCGCTCGTCGGCCCGGTCGCGGACCAGGCGATCCGCTCACTCCACTTCGACGTGCTCTTCCTCGGGGTGCACGGCATCTCGGTCGAGGCGGGGCTGTCGACGCCGAACCTGGCGGAGGCGGAGACGAACCGGCGGTTCGTCCGCTCCGCGCGACGGGTGGTGGTCGTGGCCGACCACACCAAGTGGGGGACGGTGGGGCTGAGTTCGTTCGCCCGGCTGGACGAGGTCGACACGCTGGTGACGGACGCGGGCCTGCCGGCGGAGGCACGGGAGGAGATCGCGGAGCATCTGCCGCATCTGGTGGTGGCGGGTGAGTCGTCCGAGGCGGCGTCGGAGTGAGCGTCTTCCGGGTCGTACGGATGACGCCGTTGTCGCCGGGTGAGGCATGGCGGCGGCTCACCGACTGGCCCGCCCACGCGGGGAAGGTGCCGCTGACGGGGATTTCCGTGCTGACGGCGGGGCCCACGGGCGAGGGCAGCCGGTTCTCCGCCCGTACGGGTGTGGGGCCGGTGGGCTTCGACGATCCGATGGAGGTCGTGCGCTGGGAGCCACCGGAAGCCGGGCGGCCGGGGCACTGCCGACTGCAGAAGCGCGGCCGGACCGTGCTCGGGTGGGCGGAGATCGAGGTGCGGGCAGCGCCCGACGGGACCCGGGTGACCTGGACCGAGGAGCTGGGGGTGCGGGGACTGCCGCGCGTGGCCGGCCCGTTGCTCGCGCGCGCGGCCCGGCACGTCTTCGGCCGGGCGGTGGACCGTCTGCTCGCCGCGCCTACGGATTCCGCACGCTAGTGCCCATCTGACGGTCCGCCAGCTATCGTGTCCGGACCCGAGCCGCGCAGGCGCCCCGCTCGCCGACCCCGGAGGTACCGTCCATGCCACGCCGACTCGACCCCGTGGAACTCGAATTCGTCGAGACCGCACCGGTGCGGCTCGTCTTCGCCGCCGAGGTGCGCGCCGAGCCGGCGGCCGTCTATCGCGCGCTCGCGGAGGACGTGGAGGGCTGGGCGTCCTGGTTCAGAGCGGTGACCTCCGCCCGGTCCACCCGCGGGGGCGCCGGCCGGGAGGTCCGGCTGATGGGCGGCACCCGCTTCGACGAGACGATAGTGGCCGCGGAGCCCGGCGTCCGGTACGCCTACCGGGTCGACGAGACCAACGTCCCCGGCGTGCGGGCCATGCTGGAGGAGTGGCGGATCACACCCAACGGGTCGGGGACGCGGGTGCAGTGGACCATGGCGGCGGCCGGGCCCGCGCCGTTCAGGGTCGGACTGCGGCTCGGACGGGCGGGCATGGGGCATGCCTTCCGTGACGCCGTCCGCAGCCTCGACCGCCGGCTCACGGCACCGGCTGCATAGGCAGGCCGCCCGGGCCGCAAAGGCCCTGGGCCCCAGCACCAGTCCGCGTCTTCCTCCCCGTCCCCGTCCCCGTCCCCGTCCCCGGGTCAGTCCGGCCAGACCCCGCTGCCGAGGAACTGGTCGATCGCCTCGGCGTACGGGGCGATGTCAAGACCCTGTCCGGCCAGCCACTCGTCGGAGTAGTACTTGTCGAGGTAGCGGTCGCCGGGGTCGCAGATCAGCGTGACCACACTGCCGTGCTCGCCCTCCGCCACCATCTCCGCGACGATCTTCAGGGCGCTCCACAGCCCCGTGCCGGTGGAGCCGCCCGCCTTGCGCCCGATGGCCTGTTCCAGGGCCCGCACGGCGGCGACGGTCGCCGCGTCCGGCACCTTCATCATCCGGTCGATGGCGCCGGGTACGAAGCTCGGCTCCATGCGCGGGCGTCCGATGCCCTCGATGCGTGAGCCGCGGTCGCTCGTCGCCAGCGGGTCGTGACGGGTCCAGCCGTCGAAGAAACAGGAGTTCTCCGGGTCGGGAACACAGATCCTGGTGTCGCACTGCATGTAGTGGACGTAGCGGGCGATGGTCGCCGACGTGCCGCCCGTGCCGGCGGTGGCGACGATCCACGCGGGCTCGGGGTAGCGCTCCAACTTCAGCTGCTCGTAGATCGATTCGGCGATGTTGTTGTTGCCGCGCCAGTCGGTGGCCCGCTCGGCGTAGGTGAACTGGTCCATGTAGTGGCCACCGGTCTCCGCGGCGAGCGCGGCGGACTCCTCGTACATCTTCCGCGAGTCGTCCACGAAGTGGCACTGTCCGCCGTGGAATTGGATGAGACGGCACTTCTCGGGGCTGGTGGTACGCGGCATCACGGCGATGAACGGCACACCGATCAGCTTCGCGAAGTACGCCTCGGACACGGCCGTCGAGCCGCTGGACGCCTCGATGACGGGCTTTCCCGGCCTGATCCAGCCGTTGCAGAGCCCGTACAGGAACAGCGAGCGGGCGAGCCGGTGCTTGAGGCTGCCGGTGGGGTGGGTGGACTCGTCCTTGAGGTACAGGTCGATTCCCCACTGCTCGGGCAGCGGGAAGCGCAGCAGGTGGGTGTCGGCAGAGCGGTTCGCGTCGGCCTGCACCTTGCGCACGGCCTCCTTGAGCCACGCCCGGTACTCCGGATCGCTGCGGTCCACGTCGATGGTGGCCGTTGCCTCGTACGCGCTCATGCGCCCCGCTCCTCATCTTGTCGGCTCCGCTGCCGCTACTACTCCCCACTGCCCACCATAAGCCCCTCACCTGCGCAAACGCTGACTTTGGGGTTCCATAGCAACTCCTTGTGGGACCGTGCCGGAATGCGCCCTGGTGTCGTGGAGGTTCCATGGGCAGACTGAGGTGGAGAAGCTGCTGCGAAGGGGGCGGACGGCCATGCAGGAGCCGGAGTTCAACGCCACGGGCGTGCGGATCGAGCGGTGGCCCCGCTCGCTCACGAAGGCCGGTCAGGTCCTGATCGAGGACGGCCGTCTCGCGCTGCTGACCAGCTACGGCCGGGTGATCGACTGCGCCCCGGTGGAGGCGGTGCGGGCGGGGAAGCCCTGGTTCGCGGGCGGCGAGAGCACGGTCGCGACGGTCAACGGGACGCGCTACCGGCTGACCATGGACCGGCCCGGCCGGGGGGACGACGGCCGCAGGCTCGACGGTACGGCGCTCACGGGACGGTTCCTGGACGCGCTCCGCAGGGCGGGCGGCGACCGGGCCTGACCGGCGGTGTCCGGAGCCGGCCCTTTCGGGCACTGAGCACCTGCGCGGCGTCCGCCGAGGCAGCGGTGCAGCACAGCCGAGCACCGGCGTGGCACACATGTGCCACGCGCCGTTTCGTCTGCCGTTCTCCGCCTCGTGTGCGCGGAGTTGCGAAGTCGTCACCCGGGGTTCACGCTTGTCTACATCACTCAGGGTTGACCGGCGGTGACACTGTGACCCAGGCCGCCGGCGCACACAGCAGGCAGCCAACTGCTGGATCCGTTCCTTCGTCTTCTTCCGGACCTCATTCGGGGAGTCGCAGCCGTGATCAGCGAGGCAAGCAGGCATTGCAGGGTGGAGCTCCAGGCCCTCCCGCCGCGGATCGGTCAGGTCCGCAGGATCGTCTCGGCGCAACTGCGCTACTGGCAGCTCGATCCCTTGATAGACCATGCGGCGCTCGGCGTCACAGAGCTGCTGACCAACGTCCACCGGCATGCCGAGCCGGACAAACTCTGCACCGTCGAGATGGAGCTGCTGCTCGACCGTCTCACGATCTCGGTGCACGACCACGACCCCAGGCTTCCGGTCGCCGTCACCGCCGGACCGCTCGAGACCACGGGCCGCGGACTCTCGCTGATCGCGGCCCTCAGCGAGAGCTGGGGCGTGCTGCCCAAGGGCAACGAGGGCAAGGTCGTCTGGTTCACGCTCCCGACGACGCCGGCCATGGGTACGGCGAAGGTCACCACCGCGTACGGGTCGAGAGCCGGCGCCGCTGTGGCGGCGCGCGCTGCCGTGGCCCTCGACGTTCCGTTCGCGACCGACGCGCCCGTGGCGGCCGGCGCTCCCTTCGCGGTCGTGGACGCCGGGCCCTCGTCCGACCCGCGCACACCCGCGGCGGCCCGGTCGGCCGTTCCCGGCTGACCGGGCCTGCCGGGCCCAGCGGACGAGCCGACGACCGGTCGAGCGAACAGGCCGACCGGAACCGGAGCGAGCGGAACGAGCGGCTCACCCGGTGGCGATGGCCCGCAGTACGTCGAGACGAACCGCCCGGCGTGCGGGCCGCAGGCCCGCGAGAGCTCCGGCGGCAAGACCGACCAGCGCCACCAGCGCGAGCCGGGCCGGCGCAAGCGCGAACGCGAAGGCCGGAACCGGAGCCGGAGGCGAGCGTGTCGAGTCCGGCCGCGCAGTGCATCGGCGTGGACTTGCCGGAGCCCGACTGTCCCATGATCGCGCCGAAGCGGCCGGCCGGGAAGTCGACGCTCACCCCGTCGAGGGCCCGGACCGCGGTACCGCCCGCGCCGTGGACCTCGACGGCGTCCACGCCGCGGGCGGTGGTGCGGGCCGAAGCGGTGGCGGTGGCGGTCGTCATGCCGCACCGCCCTTGGAGTGCGGGCCGAACTGCTCGTCGAGGACGGACAGCCGGCGCCAGTACTCGTCCTCGTCGATCTCACCGGCGGCGAACCGGCGGCCGAGCAAGGCGATCGGCGACTCTGGGAGCCCGGTTTCCGGGGCATCGTGAACGACTTCGGGCGGCCGCAGGTGCAGCACTGGACGGGGCTGGCGTACGAGGAAGGCCCGGCGGCCGGGTCCGGGCCGCTGAGCGCGACGCGCCGGCTCGTGCGGCTGCGGGGCGACGAGAGCCCCTCCGAAGCCGTGGAGCGGGCACTCGTGGAGCACCGGGAACTGGCGGGCAGGGGCGGTGCGGTGGCGGCCGCCACCGCGATCGACCCGCGGCGCTGGGAGCTCGTCCACTTCGTGCTCTGGGCGGACGGTGCCGCCGCCCGGGACGCGGACGGCGACCGGTTCCAGGTGCTTCATGTGTCCGCCCCGCATCGGGGCGAACTCGCCCGGGGCAGGCAGTGGTGATGCGCCGTCGGCCGACAGGAATCAGCGTGAGACAGGGATCAGCGTGAGGTAGACGAGGCCCAGGATCCCGCGGTAGCCGCGCAGCCAGCTCGCCCGGTGGCGGTCCACGCGGGCCCGGATCCCGGCGGCCAGGGGGTGGCCCGCGTGGGCGGCGAGCCACTCCTCCTCGTCGGCGAGATAGCCGGACTCGAAGTGCTCCCACTCCTCCTCGGTCGCCGTCTCGATCCATTCGACGCGGAACCCTGCGTCGGTGGCGGCCTCCGCGATCGCCGCGAGCGGCAGATGGTCGTCCGCGCGGGCGTCCGGCCACATGGCGGCCAGCTCCTCCGGCGTGGGGGTGCGCTGCCAGAATCCCTCGCCGAACAGCACGCGTCCGCCGGGCGTGACCAGGGTGCGCAGGGCCCGCAGCGCGGCGGTGGTGGCGGACAGTGTCGTCGCCTGCTCCGCACCCGGTGCCGCGTCGAGCAGCGCCTGCCCGGAGCCCACGCACAGCACGACGTCGGCCGGTCCGCGGGTCGTACCGGTGGCGGACTCCTCGACGAAGTCGACCCGCCCGTCGAGGCCCCGCTCCCCGGCGTGACGCCGTCCGCGCGCGAGATCGCCGGCATGGAGGTCGAGTCCCACCCCCTTCGCCCCCGGCGCCGCCTCCAGCACCCGCAGCATCAACTCGCCCCATCCGCACCCGATGTCGAGCACCGAGGCGGGGCTGTGCCGCGTCAGGCGCGCGACCAGGTGAGCGGCCCGGGCTTCGGAGAGGGGCCCGTGGAAGGCGAGGCGCGTGAGCCTGGGCGGGAGATCGGTGGCAGACATGGTGCGGACGGTACGGCACACGGGCCGCGCGCACACCTGAAATTCCACGCGGTACGGCAGGCGGGCGCGGTGCGGCAGTCGGCTTCCGGCTCGGGGTGGGCCGCGCCGGATCGCGCAGCGGCGCGGGCTGCGGGATCCGGTCGGGG